>JAUJND010000022.1 GCA_030446505.1 Chroococcidiopsidaceae cyanobacterium YX2bin18
ACTCCAACTCTATCTGTCAACTCTTTTTACAAAAAAAATTAGGGCTTTTTTGAAACGGTTGTACACAAGGGGTTTGGGCTAAGTTGTTTTTGTAAGTTTATTGGGAAACAAGTAGCTTGTGAACAAGGTTGCTGTTTTGCCGCCCTCATTAGTGTTAGATCCGCTATTGCATAGCTGGTTACTAGAAGATATTGGTCGGGGCGATCACACGACACAGAGTTTGTTACTAGGAGAAATAAGCTCAGTACAAGCTGAGTGGGTGGCTAAAGCCCCAGGAGTGATTGCTGGCTTACCGATTGCTGCAAGGGTATTTCAGCTTTTGAACGAAAAGGTTAGATTTGCTGCTATTGCTCATGAAGGAGAAGAGTGTCAACCTGGCCAAGTTGTTGCTCGTCTTGACGGTTCTCTTGATACACTGCTGACTGGAGAACGAGTAGCTTTGAACATAGCTATGCATCTTAGCGGGATTGCGACGCTGACTCGTAAGTATGCTGATAAAATTGCTGATTTGTCGGCTCAAGTAGTAGATACCCGTAAAACTACACCGGGTTTAAGAATATTAGAGAAGTATGCGACTCAGGTGGGAGGAGCGATAAATCACCGAATGGGACTGGATGATGCTGTAATGATTAAAGACAACCACATTGCTGCTATTGGTGGGATAGGAACAGCGATCGCCCAGATTCATAAGCGCATACCTTATCCCTTAACAATAGAAGTAGAAACGGAAACTTTAGACCAGGTGGAAGAAGCTTTGCTGCATAAAGCTGACATTATCATGCTGGATAATATGTCACTTGATGTCATGTCTGAGGCAGTACAGATAATTCGCCAGTACGATAGCCAAATTAAAATTGAAGCATCAGGCAATATTACTTTAGAGACTATTCGTGCTGTGGCAGAAACAGGCGTAGACTATATTTCCAGCAGCGCCCCGATTACTCAATCTAGTTGGCTGGATTTGAGCATGAAGATGGTAGCTAGGGTCTAGGAGCTAGAATACTTCTGACTCCTCACTCCCTTAAAACTGATAAATAATTATGAATGCTGCACTAGAGCAACTAAGACATCAATTTGAACAAGCTTTGGTCGCCGCTTTTGGTTCTGACTATGCTGAAGTAGATCCGATTCTAGTATCTGCTAGCAATCCTAAGTTTGGTGATTATCAGGCAAATGTTGCTTTAGCCCTGACGAAGCAGTTAGGACAATCACCGCGAGCGATCGCCGAACAACTGGTTAAGCAATTGGATGTGGCTAACATTTGCGAACAACCTACTGTAGCTGGACCTGGTTTTATCAATCTGACTCTGAAACCAGCTTATTTGGAAACACAATTAAGTGCTATTCAATCAGATGCACGCCTGGGAGTTGCGACGGCAAAACAGCCTAAGAAGGTAGTTGTTGATTTTTCTAGTCCTAATATTGCCAAAGAAATGCACGTGGGACATTTACGCTCCACAATTATTGGAGATTGTATTGCCCGCGTATTGGAGTTTCGAGGTCATCAAGTTTTACGACTAAACCATGTTGGCGATTGGGGTACTCAGTTTGGGATGTTGATTACTCATCTTCGAGAAGCTGAACTGAAAAATCCAATTGATTCACTAGATATAGGAGACTTGGTTGAGTTTTATCGGGAAGCTAAAAAAATATTTGACGATGATGGTGAATTTAGAGAAAGATCTCGTAAAGCAGTAGTAGCTCTACAGTCAGGTAATGATGAAGCAAAGATTTACTGGAGCTTTCTTTGTAATGAGTCTCGAAGAGAATTTCAGGTAATCTATGATTTGCTAAATGTTCGTTTAACTGAACGCGGTGAATCTTTCTACAATCCCTACCTGTCAGAAGTTGTGGAAGATTTAGATAAAGCTGGATTGCTGGTAGAAGACCAAGGAGCAAAGTGTGTTTTTTTGGAAGGATTTACAAATAGAGTTGGCGAACCGCTGCCCCTGATTGTGCAGAAATCTGATGGTGGCTATAACTACGCTACGACAGATTTAGCAGCAATACGCTACCGGATTCAGCAAGACCATGCTAAACAGATAATTTATGTTACAGATGCTGGACAAGCAAATCACTTTGCTCAAGTATTTCAGGTAGCACGTAAGGCGGGATGGGTTCCAGATGATGTGGAACTTGTTCATGTTCCCTTTGGGTTGGTGTTGGGGGAAGATGGCAAAAAGTTCAAAACACGTTCTGGGGAAACGGTGCGCTTAAAAGATTTGCTGGATGAAGCGATCTTTCGCGCCCGTGCTGATTTAAAGACAAGATTAAAAGAAGAAGGACGCACAGAAACAGAAGAGTTTATTTCTCATGTTGCCCAAACGGTTGGTATTGATGCGGTAAAGTACGCCGATTTAAGCCAAAATCGCACCAGTAACTACATCTTTAGCTACGACAAGATGTTAGCTCTTAAAGGCAACACCGCACCTTATATGCTCTATGCTTACGTCAGGACTCAAGGAATTAGTCGTGAAGGTAACATTGAGATGAGAGATTTACAGGGAGATATTCTTCCTGTAAACTCTCTCCCGACAGGTTATTTTCGGGCAGATAATCTGTCTGAAAAAACCCAGCTTGAGACGAGAGATTTACAGGAAGATAGTCTTTCTGTAAACTCTTTCGAGCAGCAACTAGGAGCAAATGCAAAAATTCTGCTGCGGGAAGAAACAGAATTAGTCTTGGCAAAGCATCTATTACGATTAGACGAGGTTATTAGTGATGTCGAGCAGGAGTTGCTACCGAACCATCTGTGCGAGTATTTGTATCAATTGAGCGATAAGTTTAATAAGTTCTACGAAAATTGCCCTGTACTCAAATCTGAAGAACCAATACGGACATCACGCTTGCTGTTATGCGATTTAACAGCTAGAACTTTAAAGCTAGGGTTGTCACTGCTAGGAATTTCTGTAGTTGAAAGGATGTAGAAGATTCTGTAAAAAGTCAAGGAACGAAGATTGATTTAGCGCCTAACCACTGATAACTCTGGTTTAAGTCGTTTTAGGACTTGCTTAAGTACCATTGCCGTCCAATCCACATCACTTGCTGTGGTATCTCGCCCCAGCGTTAAACGAATGGCTCCTAAAGCCAAGGGTGTACTATAACCCATTGCTAGGAGTACAGGGCTAGGGTTGAGTTTTCCACTGTTGCAGGCAGAACCAGAACTAATGGCAATTCCAGCTAAATTCATCTGACGCACAATAGTTTTGCCACTGATCCTTTCACCATCCGAAACTTGGACTCAGAAACTGACATGGTGAGGTAAACGTGACACGCGATCGCCTGTTGGAATAAGACTAGTATCAGCTAACTGAGCAAATAGTCGTTCTCTCAGCTGAATTAGACGCGGTGTTTCCCAAGGCATTCTTTGTGCTGCTAGTTGGGCTGCTATGCCGAAACCAGCGATCGCAGGGACAGCTTGTGTTCCTGAACGCAACCGCAATTCCTGTCCGCCACCATACAGCAAGGGAACTAACTCCACACTAGGGCGGACATAAAGCGCCCCAGCACCTTGAAGTCCATAAATTTTGTGACTAGAAAGAGACAGCAAATCTACTGGCAGTTGCTGCACGTCTATAGGCAAACGACCAGCAACCTGAACTGCATCTGTATGGAACAAAACGCCGTGGGAACGAGCAATATTTCCCAATACCTCAATTGGTTGCAGTGTCCCAACTTCGCTTTGACCGTAGATCACGGAAACCAATACAGTATTAGGGCGCAGTGCTGCCTGGAGGTCAAGCGGATTAACTAGCCCTTTCGGATCAACTGGCAACCGCGTCACTTCCCAACCCAACTTTTCGAGTAATTTCGCTGGTTCTGCGACAGCAGAGTGTTCCACACTGGAAATAATTAAATGCTGAGGTAGGGTGTAGCAACGGGCAACACCCATAATCGCTAAATTATCTGCCTCTGTACCGCCAGAGGTGAAGATAATAGACTCAGAGTTAGGTGCATTAAGCAAGCCAGCTACCTGCAATCTAGCTTGTTCTACCACGGTTGCCGCCCTTTGTCCCCACTCGTGCAAGCTGGAGGGATTACCCCAATGTTGGGTAAGGGCTGCTTGCATTGCGGCGATCACTTCTGGACATGGAGGCGTTGTGGCACTGTGATCTAGATAAATTTGCATAACATAATTGCGTCAGAACAGTACAGGTAACGGGGCTGTTTCTTTCTCCACTCTAGAACGCTGTTGAAAATATGCAAAATTTAAAACTGTGTCTTTGCTATGTCTTGCTCTTGATACTGATTAGCGCTTGTCAAAAAAATCAGTCTCAAACTCAGCGTTCTCTTTTGCCTCAAGACCCCTTGGTGCAAGTCTACTTTAACCATACAGAGTCTTCTGAATATAAAGAGTCTTATCGCCAGCAGAAACGACTGGGAGATGACTTAGAGCAAAAGATAGTTGAGGCGATCGCCAAAGCAAATTCCACTATAGATGTGGCAGTTCAGGAGCTACGCTTACCCAAGATTGCCCAGGCACTAACGGAACGACAGAAGGCTGGAGTTAAGGTGAGGGTGATTTTAGAAAATACCTACAGTCGCCCCTGGAGTACATTTACAACAGCTAAAGTAGAACAACTGCCACAAAGAGAACGCGATCGCTATAACGAATTCCACCAACTGCTTGACCGTAATAAAAATAGGCAACTTGAACCAAAAGAAATCAACGAGGGAGATGCTTTAGTAATCTTACGCCAAGGGAAAGTTCCGTGGATTGACGACACAGCTGACGGTTCAGCTGGTAGCAGCCTGATGCATCATAAATTTGTCGTCGTTGATGGTCGTACCCTAATTGTCACTTCAGCAAATTTTACTAATAGTGACATTCACGGCGACTTTAGCAATTCCGACAGTCTAGGAAATGCTAATAATCTCTTGAAGATTGACAGTCCAGAGTTAGCTGTTTTGTTTACCCAAGAATTTAATTTGATGTGGGGAGATGGACCAGATTCCTTACCAAATAGCAAATTCGGGTTAAAAAAG
This sequence comes from Chroococcidiopsidaceae cyanobacterium YX2bin18, assembly GCA_030446505.1. GTDB lineage: Bacteria > Cyanobacteriota > Cyanobacteriia > Cyanobacteriales > Chroococcidiopsidaceae > JAHHHE01. Next base: position 4,987 of record JAUJND010000022.1, read on the forward strand.
CTGTTTCGACCAGCTCAACAAGTTCAGTTGGGAAGTACCACCATAAAAGTCCAGTTTTCTCCCACGTCCCCAACTCTGCCTTGGAGACAAAGTAGTAATGGTTTGATTGGCGAAACTTTAGATTCAGCTACCAAATCAGTGGATTTAGCACTATTTGTATTTTCAGATCAAGGTCTTGCTAACATTCTAGAAACAGACCATCAACAGGGAGTCAAAGTTCGAGCTTTAATTGACCCAGACTTTGCCTATCGTTCCTACAGTGAAGGGTTGGATATGATGGGAGTCAGCTTAGGTGATGACTGCAAATATGAATTTGATAACCAGCCTTGGACACAGGCGATCACAACGGTAGGTGTACCCCAGCTACTTAAGGGCGATCTGTTACATCACAAATTTGGCATTGTAGACAAACATTCAGTAATTACAGGTTCCCATAATTGGTCAGAAGCTGCCAATAGCGGTAACGATGAAACACTTATAGTCATTCATAATCCCACTGTTACTGCCCATTATGGGCGCGAATTTGAACGTCTTTATGCCAATGCTAAACTTGGTTTGCCGGATAGTTTACAGCAAAAAATCCAGCTTGGACAAAAACAATGCCCCCAGGTAGAAATCGCGTCTCCTTCACTTCCATCTAGAACTGGTAATCCGGTTATAGTAAGTCCCCAGGTAAGCGAACCTAGTCAAATTAATCTCAATAGTGCTAGTTTGCAGGAATTAGAAGCCCTTCCCGGCGTGGGAGCAAAACTGGCACAGCGGATAATTGCAGCGCGTCAGCAGAAAATGTTCACATCTTTGGCAGACTTGGATCGAGTCCCAGGAATTGGTCCTAGTATGTTGGATAAATTGCGCGATCGCGTTACTTGGTAGAAGTTGGGGAGTTTAATTGATGACGGCAAAACTCCAAAGCAACTGAGAAGTCGCTTGTTTGTTGGGGATATTCAATAACTGGTCGATTAATCACGATGATAGGAATACCTAAAGCAGCCGCAACGTTACGCTTAGTATGCTCTCCGCCAGGTGTTCCAGATGCCTTAGTAACGACCAAAGAGATTTTCCATTGTTGCCAGAGCGCTTTTTCTAAATCAGCCGCAATCGGAGGGCGTAGGCAAATTAATCGTTCTGACGTAAACCCAGCTGCTGTAGCTGCATCTATTGCGATCGCTGAGGGTAGAATTCGGGCAAATAAAGTGGAGCGCTCTTGCCAAGGTTGAAACAAGTGCAGTGGTTTATAGCCTACAGTCAGAAATACCCGCTGTCCTTGTAAGTAGCTTCCTGATAGCAATTTTTCAAAGCTGTCTAACGTGCTCCCCTGCTCCCCTGCCCCCTGCTCCTCTGCTCCAACATTGGGCGTTCATAACGTAAATAAGGAATTTGCAAATCTTGAGTCGGCGATTACTTGACGGGAAATTTCCGTTGCATAAGGATGAGATACATCCAGAACAACGACAATTTGCTGCTGCTGCAAAAAATGGCAGATTTGAGCATAATTTAGATGCCCTACATACACTTGGAGATTAGATGCAGTGGGATAAAGTGATCTTGCAGATTTTGTAGTAACAGAAATAATACAGGGTAAATGCATCTGAGCGATCGCAGTTGCTAGCGCTACACTTTCCTGAGTCCCGCCAATCAGCCAAAGACATTTACTCAACTTGGTTTGGTACTGCAAAGATCAAGACCTTAACCCTTAAGCGCCCTTCTAAAATTCTGACGGTAAGATTTATTGGCAATGAGTAACGCGCAGCCACAACAGCGTCAAAGATAGTCGGCTTGATAAACTTCGAGAGAAGTTCGTTCGGTTAAACCCATTCCAAAACTTCCAAACACCGCCTACATAAACTACAACTAAAGCAAAAGTCATTAAACTACCCATTCCAAGCAACCTCTTAAGTATTTGTCACTTCATACAGCCCCTTACCTTATTTTAAGTGTAGGATAGCCTCTAAATTAATCCTAACGAAACCTGCTTTCAACAGCACTAATGCAACTAATAGTCAAGGTAGCCTAGCCCAATTACATTTAGCAGCCGATTTTGCAGCGTAATCTATAACTTTTACTTACTATCTAGAGAAATTCAATTATTCCCCTAAAATATTCATAGCGATAAGTTAATGAGTATAAGCGGTAGCAGCTAAATATTAACGATTATTTAGGGATGTATCTTGTGGAAGTACCTTAAGTTTGAACAAACATAGGAAACTAGAGAGACTAGTGATAGCGGGAATCATTGGCTTAAAACCAGTGATGAGTGCAAACACCTAAGGAGTACTTATGCGCGCAGTGCTGATGGCTGGAGGGTCTGGAACGCGGTTGAGACCTCTAACTTGCGACCTTCCTAAACCGATGAGTACCCATTTTGAATCGACCGATCGCGGAACACATTATTAATCTGCTTAAACGGCATCAAATTACGGAAGTAATTGCCACCTTACACTATTTGCCTGATGTTATCCGCGACTACTTTCAAGATGGTAGCGACTTTGGTGTACAGATGACCTACGCGGTGGAAGAAGACCAGCCTTTAGGCACGCAGGCTGTGTTAAGAATGTTGCGGAACTCTTAGATGAGACGTTTTTAGTGATTAGTGGTGATAGTGTCACTGACTTTAATCTTACAGAGGCGATTGAATTCCACAAACGTAAACAGTCAAAAGCAACCTTAGTTTTGACTCGCGTTCCTAACCCAATCGAGTTCGGTGTGGTAATTACAGATGAGGATTATCGGATTCGCCGATTTTTAGAGAAGCCTTCGACTAGTGAAATTTTTTCCGATACAGTCAACACCGGTATTTATATTCTGGAACCATCTGTGCTGGAATATCTACCACCAAGCCAAGAATGCGACTTCTCGAAAGATCTGTTTCCCCTGCTGTTGGAAAAAGACGAGCCGATGTACGGCTACATTGCAGACGGTTACTGGTGTGATGTTGGTCACTTAGATGCATATAGAGAGCCAGTACGATGGGTTACAGCGTAAGGTAAAACTTGATTATGCTTATGCCGAGCAATCACCGGATATTTGGGTGGGTCAAAACACTCATATTGATCCGAGCGCTAAGATTGGTTCTCCTGTGCTGATTGGCGATAATTGCCGGATAGGAGCAAGAGTACAAATTGAAGCGGGAACTATAATTGGCGACAACGTAATGATTGGGGCTGACGCTAACCTGAAGTGTCCAATCATTTGGAATGGAGTGACAATTGGCGAAGAAGCAAATCTTAGAGCTTGTGTAATTGCCCGTGGTACGCGTGTAGATCGCCGCGCTCAAGTGTTAGAAGGGGCTGTGGTGGGTTCGCTTTCAACTGTAGGAGAAGAATCACTAATTAGTCCTAGTGTGCGTGTCTGGCCTTGTAAACAAATTGAATCTGGCGCGACCTTGAATATTAATTTAATTTGGGGTCATACAGCGCAACGCAATCTGTTTGGTCAGCGGGGGGTTCAAGGATTAGCCAATATTGACATCACACCAGAATTTGCTGTTAAGTTGGGAGCGGCTTACGGTTCTACTTTAAAGCCTGGTTCCCAGGTAATTGTTTCTCGTGACCAGCGGAGTATCTCCCGCATGGTAACGCGTTCTTTAATTGCTGGTCTGATGTCCGTAGGTGTCAATATTCAGAACTTAGACGCAACGGCTATGCCAGTGACTCGTACCGTTGTTCCAACTCTCCCGGTTGCTGGTGGTATCCATGTCAGGCTGCACCCCGACCGACCGGATTATATTCTGATTGAGTTTATTGACCAGAAGGGAATAAATATCTCGAAAGCGCAGGAAAAGAAAATTGAAGGAGCTTATTTCAAGGAAGACTTGCGGCGAGTGCAAATTCATGAGATAGGCAATGTGGTTTACCCGATCCAAATGATTGATACTTACTGCACGGCTTTTGAGAAGCATCTTAATGTTGAAGCGGTTCGTCACAGTAACTCCAAAGTAATTATTGACTATAGTTACGGGGTTTCTGGAGCAGTATTACCACAATTATTAGCAAAGTTTGGCTGTGATGCGGTAGTACTGAATGCTAGCTTGAAACAAACAGCCGTTTCGGCAAGTGAGCGAGAGCAGTTACTAGTTCAGTTAGGTCACGTTGTTGAAGCGCTAAGAGCTAACTTTGGGGCGCAAGTAGCAGCAAATGGAGAGCAGCTAATTCTCGTTGATGAAGGGGGAATTCCGATTCGGGGGGAAATGTTGACGGCACTGATGGTAAGCATGGTTTTGACGGCTCACCCTAGGGGAACGGTGGTAGTTCCAGTTCATGCTTCTAGTGCGGTGGAACAGATTGCGCGTCGTCATGATGGCAAAGTGATTCGCACAAAAGCAAACCCAACAGCATTAATGGAGGAGTGCAGGAGAGATCCGAATGTGGTTTTAGGAGGAAGTGGTGAAGTTGGCTTTATTTTCCCCCAACTACATCCAGGCTTTGATGCCATGTTTTGTATTGCGAAGTTGATTGAGATGCTGACAATTCAAGAACGCGCGATCGCTTCTATTCGTGCCGAACTTCCCCGCGTTTACCACAAAACTTATACTGTTCGCTGTCCTTGGACAGTCAAGGGATCGTTAATGCGGCATTTAGTAGAAACTCATCCAACTGAAGATTTGGAGTTAGTGGATGGAGTTAAGATTGTCAACGATCAAGATGACAACTGGGTATTAGTTTTGCCAGATGCCAGTGAACCACTGGTACATTTGTTCGCTAACAGTAATGATAGAGAGTGGGTTGATGAAAGTCTGAGGGAATATCGCACTCGTGTTCAAGTGTTTATTGACGAAGAACAGGGAGTGGAAGCCTATAGCGCTCCGTAATAAGTGTGCGTCATGTGCGGATTGCAATACAGATACAAGCGGATTGCAATCCGTCCGGATAAAAGTAAAAATTCTGTCAACCTCTAGACTGAGCGTCTTTTATTACTGATAGCAAAACTAGTTGGAACATAAATTCTATGAATAGCTGCATTTTAATGGCGGAGATTGTGCAAGAACCCCAATTGCGCTATACACCTGACAATACTGCACTGGCAGAAATGATCGTCCAGTTTCCGGGAATCCGAGCGGAAGATCCGCCAGCGACATTAAAAGTAGTTGGTTGGGGCAATTTAGCTCAAGAAATTCAACAACAGTACCGCCAAGGCGATCGCGTTATTATCGAAGGTCGCTTAAGTATGAATACTGTTGAACGCCCAGAGGGTTTCAAGGAAAAACGCGCTGAATTGACAATTCAACGTATTCACTCTCTAGGTGATGGTGCCAGTATTACATCAACGACACTATCTGCCGCGACTACTAGCAACACAACCTCTAATGCATCTGGAGCATTGTCCACCCCAGAAAATGTCGCCAGCACAAACGCAACCCCTAAATTATCTAGCTCACCACGTAATTTAGAAACCGTTACAGCAAGTACCGTTGATATCGCTAGTGTTGACCCAGAAACTGTACCTAAATCACCAAAACCTCATCCAGCGTATTCAGTAGTACCAAATGAAGGACAAGATATTGATGATATTCCCTTTTAAAAGGGACTAGCAAAAAATTATGAATGCGCTGAATGCTAAAAAATTCATAATTCAGCCTTTTCCCTTACTTCTCTGGTTCCACTCTTGAGCAGCATCAGTGATAGCTTGATCTACTGTTTTTTCACCGAGCATTGCTGCTTGAAGATTCTCATAAATTGTCTTTTGTAGCACATTAAGATTCTTCATTGCCGGAATTAAAACCTCTGCTTGTTGCAGCTGACTAGCACTAACGACACGAGCTTTTTCTACTGAGGCAGCATCAGCGGGAATGATCTTAAAATAGCTATCAGATAATGCTTGGATGTTAGACGGTAAAACATTAGCGGCTTTAGCAAAAGCTAGCTGATTTTTGTTGTTGGTGACAAACAAGGCAAATTTGAGTGCTGCCTCTGGTTGATCGCTATCGCGAGGAATAATCAAGTTCATTACAGCAACATTTTTTTTACCCGTCTTTCCCGTTATTTGAGGTGCAGTGGCAGAAACCTTGGCTATGGCAGGTGCATTTGTAGCGATCGCTTTGAGAAACTCTGAACCAGAAGCAAGCATTGCTGTCTCACCAGCTTGATATAGTTCTATAGCATGGCGATGACCCTGGGTTAAGACTTCCCGTGGCAAGAGTCCATCTTTGTAAAGGTCTACCCAATACTGAAAAGCCGCTTTACCCTCTGGCGTATTAAATGCTGCTTGTCCTTGTGCGTCTACCAGAGTGACTCCCATTTGCACAAAAGACTCTAACACCTCAGCTGAATCTTCGGAAACAAACGTAGTAAATAAGGCGTATTTGCCAGTTTTCTCCTTAAGTTGCCTAGCTACCTGTGCCAATTCTGCATAAGTCGCTGGCGGCTTACTGATACCTGCTTGTTTTAACAACTCCGTGTTATAAATTGTTAACCTGCTAGTGAGATACCAGGGAATGCCAAAACTTTTGCCATTAAGCGTACTAGCTTGCCAAATATTGGGCAAATAGGTTGAACGCACATTAGCTGGCACCTTAGTATCCAAATCAAGCCAAGCATTACGGGTTGCTAGTTGTGAGGCGAAATCCGGATTTAAGTTGACGACATCTGGTGCCGTTTTTGCTGAAACAGCTGTTAAAATTTTACTCTCCATTGCTGACCAGGGTACATCCACCCAGTTCACCTTAGTCCCGGGATTTTCCGCTTCAAAAGAGCTAATTAGGTTTTTGAAATAATCTGTAAATTCTGGTTGGAGTTGCATTGTCCAGAACTCAATTTCTCCATTTGAACTAGACTGCCTTGTCTCATTAGTAACATTACCAGTGCCGCAACTAATAACCCAACTCAATAGTAATCCCAACAGAGCGAGACTTCCCAGCCGCTTCCATGTTTTAGTTCTGTGGCAAAATCCTTGTAATATTGACATTTGTTAGAAGTTGTATGTTTATTGAATCAACGTGGAATTCTAAGCTAAATTCAGTAGCAGACATTAACATAAATATCTCACTTAGTCTAATTCTCCACCCTCTAAACAACTGCCAAACCTGTGGTTAACCGCTTCAAAAATCTGTTGGCAAAACGCCCAAACGGAGTTGGTATCGAACTAGCTCCAGAACGCATCAACGTGGCTAAGATCTGCAAGCAAGGACAGGGATTCAAACTTGTAGCCCTGTCCTCAGTTCCAGTTCCAGAAGGTATTTTTGAAGGTGGTCAAATTTATGACTCACCAGCCTTAGCGGCATTAATTCAGTCAGTACTAACTGACAACAAAATTAAAGCGCAGCGTGTCGCTACTGCTGTAAGTGGACAAGAATCTATAGTTCGTCTTATTCCTTTACCAGCCGAGCTAGATGACCAAGAGCTACGAGAAATGGTGCTAAACCACGAAGCTGGTCTGTACTTACCTTATCCACGGGAAGAAGCTGATGTAGATTATCAAAAGTTAGGGTACATTGTTGATGAGGATGGCATTGAGAAGGTAAACGTACTGCTAGTTGCTACACCTAAGATAGTCACAGATACATATATAGATACATTCCAACAAGCTGGTTTAAAAGTTGATATTTTAGAGATTAGAAGTTTTGCCTTGCTACGGACAATTCGCGAGCAACTGCGAGAATTTGGACCGCAAGAAGCGGCAGTGTTAGTCGATATTGAGTTTGATAATACAGAAATTGCTATTGTCGAAGATGGAGTGCCGCAATTTACTCGGACAGTGCCGATAGGCACATATCAACTTCAAAGTGCGCTCTTGCGAGCAATGAATTTACCTGCATCTAGAGATACGCAAATGTTACAGGAGATAACTATTCCCCCCGCGATCGCTGATGAACGGGGAGAAGCAAACTTAATAGGTATTAATCCAGGTATGGCAGCTGTGCTCAGAGTTTTGGGAGAGTTAGCTGATGAAATGCGCCGTTCGCTCGATTTCTATCTTAATCAAAAGGAGAATTTGGAGGTAACGCAAATTTTACTAGCAGGACCAGGGGGTGGAATTGGGCAAATTGATGAGTTTTTTAAACAGCGGCTGAACATACCAGCTGTGCAAATAGATCCAGTGCAGGCATTGGCTCTGGAGGTAGACGAGGAGAAATTTCCCCTAAGTCAAAGACCAGGATTGGGAATTGTGCTAGGTCTAGGGCTGCGGGAGGTTTAACCGAATGTATAGTCTAGATATCAATTTCATTAAGGATCGCCCAGAGTACAATTCAAAGAACACGCGAACTTCAAGCCTGCGTCTGCCTATTGGTAACTTCTCTCCCCTATATGTGGGACTGGCAACTGGTGTACTATTACCAACTCTAGTAGGGCTTGGGTGGTTATTTCTGCAAACTCAAAATGCTCAATTAGAAAAGCAAATTGCGGAATTAGATGCGGAGTTAGCTCGTTTAGGCATTCAAGAGCAGGAAATTAAAAAAGTTCAGCAAGAAACGAGTCAAATTAAGACGGAAACTCAGGCACTAGCAACCGTATTTAATCAGATTCGGCCTTGGTCGGCAATGTTACAGGATATTCGCGATCGCATTCCTAAAACGGTACAAATTGAAAGCATCAAGCAAACCGCTGCGGCGCTTTCAGCAATACACCGCCTAACAGCAGCTACACCAGCACCAGCGGCCACCAACGCAGCTGCAACGCACACCTTTCAGGTCAGCAGTAGCGTAAAGTCAGCCAGTTGATGTGGTATCGCGCGTTCATTTAATGGCAGTCAACGATTTCTTTAACTCTGCAACAGTCTGCAAACCTACAGATATAGAATCGTTACAGCAGAGGTGGTCGAAGAAGCCAGCAGCGGTCACCGCAAAGGCGGGCAAGCTCATCACCAGTTCCTGGCTCAATCTGCTGAACTACGCTGGCAGCGACGTCGGAAAATTTAAGTTGTGCGTCCTTACGTTCAATCAGACGCCGGTGATGTTCCGGCTGATTGCTACGAGTTGGGCAGCAGGGCCACATTGGGACTTGTGACTCGAATTCAACTTGCGGCAAAAGAGTCCATTCCCTGGCGGTCACTGAGAACTGTGCGGTATGTGCCGGGGACTTTGAGGCGGCTGGCCGCCAGCTATCCAACTGCATTTGGCGTTACATTTACGCCACCGCGTATTAATATTATGGCTGCGGTTTGGGGCTAGGGGGAACAATTTACCTAATTCTCAATCTGCTACTGCCGACTTTTCCAGAGTATCAGGAATTGCAACTAAGCCGGAACGAAAAGCAGACCTTAGTTGAACAAAAAAGCAGTTGTGCAACAGACTCAGCAAGTAAGAGCGGAGCTAGCACTGGCAAAAAGACAACAAACAGAAGTTCTAGCTTTGTTTGCCAATGAGCAAACCTTGGATACGTTGCTGATTGATCTCAACCGAGTAGTTGAATCTGTCAATGTTAATGCAGGAGGAAATTTTACTAGGGCAAGACTCAAGCGATATGTGCCAGCGAATCGTTTGCCGAGGTAATCGTAGATGGTTCGCTGGGTTCTGCTGTCAACGGTAAGCTCAAACGCCGAGTGATTAATGTCGAGCTTGAAGGAACCTTTGAACAAACTCAAGCAATTATTCGTAATATCGAGCGTCTCCAGTCCTTGTTGCTGCTTAAAGATTATCAATCGAGCTTGGCACAAGTAACTCCGAACGCAAGGTAGAGTAGGTCGCCAATGGAACGATCAATACATCTTTTCAATTGGCTTCCCCAATCCCAGCAAACCCAGCGGAAAAAAATCAGCTGCAGCCGCTCCGAATCAGTGCCAAAGTAATTCTATACACTCTTTATCAAGTGGTATTCTTGTTTAGTTATCTAAACTCTAAAAAAATCTTACTTGAAAGCTCAGTAGACAACTTCTTGGTTGTGCCTGGAGTACTTAAAAATTTAGTTTCTCGGTATCATGCCTGAGAAGATTTAGTTATCAGTTGATTTGAGGCTCATGTTAGGACAGTGGAGAATAACTGTCTACAAATTCACAAAAAATCAAACATTACTACCGTATATGTACTCGAATCAAGTAATATTTAATCTAAAAGCAACTCAATTTCTCTGTAATATCTCGGTTGGATATCGGACAGAGGTAGAGTTAAGTTTCTTTTGTAATTTTGTTGGTTAAAGCTACCTTGAACAGCAAGTTGGGGTGTAGCTATGCTTCCTACCAAAGTCAATTCTGCTTCCCACAAAAATTCGTTGCCCTTCAAGTAATTCAGCACTTTAACTGAAATATTTGTGTTGCCCAAGCTATCAACTCTACATTTCTCTATTGCAAAAACAAGGAGAAGTCTTAATGAAATGCCGTTTTTAAACGTGAGGAGGAACAGTGAGACAACTTCAAGCTAGTAGTGTAATATTCGGCGGCGCGGCAGTCGTTATGATAACGCTCAGCCAGTATGGGCGGCGGCTACACAGGTGACAGAAGTAGGTTAGTGCAACCAGCGGTGGGTTGAATGTAATTTTGGAGACTTCTACAGGTGATCGCCCCCAAATTTTTACAAGCAGACAGGGTAATTCGTTAGTTGCAGATATCGTAAATACTCAACTGCGCCTAACTCAAGGTAATAATTTCCGCCAAAACAACCCAGCTTCAGGTATTGCCTCGGTCGTAATTACCCAGCTTGACCTAATAGCATCCGCATGGTTGTTACTGGGACAACCAGCGCCCCGATAAGTCAACCTGCCCAACGCAGTGACCAGGGAAATTGTCCTGAGCATTAGTCCGGCAGCGGGAACACTTACGCAAGCAAATCCCCCAGCGACGAATACTCCAGTAGTAGAACCTACTTCACCGCAGCCAGAGCTAGTCCTACTCAGGCTCCTGCGTCAGACGTTCTCGTTCCCAATCCAAAAATAACAATTGATGGAGCACCCGCACCTGCAACTACAACGGCTCCTGTACCTTTTTTGCCCAGAAGCGATCGCGCCCCCAGTCGGAGATATCGCTGTCTCAAATACTGATACCTCGCCCACCACTATTAATCTGGAAACTACTGAAAGAGTGCCGCGCTTAGTGTTGCGAGACGCACCAGTGCGAGAAGTTCTGGCACTTCTTGCCCGTGCTGCTGGTCTTAACCTTGCTTTTACGACAGCTACACCACCAGGCGCACAGCAAGGTCAGGCAGATCCGGCAGCAGCAGGTGGTGATGAAGGACCCAGAATTTCTCTAGATATTGAAAACGAGTCAGTTCAAGATGTTTTCAACTATGTATTACAGATTAGTGGTTTGCAAGCCAACCGGAATGGGCGGACTATTTTTTGTCGCTACTAGATTGAATAATGAGGCACGTGATCTAATAGTGCGTAGCCTCCGACTTAATCAAATAGCAGTGGGAAGTGCGCTGAACTTTTTAGTTGCCTTGGGTGCAGAAAGTGCCGTGAGTCGTGAACGAACTGTTACTAGCGTAAATGCTGTGCCTGTAGGAGGTGCAGCAGCTCCAGTCACTCAAACTCAGACCAGTACAGAAACAAGGGTAGAAACTCAGCGCATTGATTTCCAAGACACTGTACCAATATTGCGAGGTCTACAGGTAGTGGGAGACGAACGCACCAATTCTGTGACATTGATTGGTTCTCCTAGACAAATTGATCTTGCCACTGCTCAACTAGTTCAGCTTGATGCGCGTCGTCGTCAGGTAGCAGTTAATGTCAAGATTATTGATATTAATTTATTAGCAACCCAGCAAAATAACACGAGCTTCTCGTTTGGAATTGGTGACAATTTCTTTCAAAATAATGCAGGAAATGCCGTCATCAACTTTGGACGCAATAATTCACCACCAGCAGCTGGTATTACCACTGGTAACAATTTACGGAATTTCACTAGCAGGTTTTTAGCTCAGGTGCAGGCTTCTATCACCAATGGCAATGGCAAGATTTTGACTGACCCGACTATAACAATCCAAGAAGGGCAGACTGCTCAAGTCAATTTAACAGCAGAAGTGTTTGGCGGTACTGAAGTACAGTTTATTAGTCCTAACGCCGGGGGTGATGCAATTCCCGTTCAGCGACCAATTATTAAGGAGGCAGGTTTAACGGTTGTAGTCCGAATTGAACGGATTGATGACAATGGTTTTGTTTCCTTATCGGTTGCGCCTAATATCACTGCGATTGCTCAACAGCTTACAACTGCTCAGTTTGGTACTATTGCTTTGTTAAGTGAAAGAAGTCTGACATCTGGTCTGATTCGCATGAGAGACGGTCAAACACTGATCCTATCAGGCATTATCCAAGACTCAGACACAGCTACGGTAAATAAAGTGCCAATTTTGGGCGATATTCCAATCCTAGGTGCGCTGTTTAGAAGTACAAATCGAGCAAATACTCGTACTGAGGTAGTTGTATTGCTGACACCCCAAATTCTTAATGATGCGGCTACCGCCTCGGTTGGTACTAACTACACCCCAGGAGCAGAGGCACGTCAACTCTTAGAACGGCGTAATTTTCAGGTTCCTGCTACTAAGCGGTAGAAAGTTATTTACGTTTGCCCTGCCAATCTTGCCTATTACCTTTCTAAGGCAACAAAAAAAGGTTTTTACTAGGCAATATTTAAGCCTTGAAAGGCAGGTTATGTAGCAAAAATATGTATGCTCACAAGCTCAAAAGCGTCATTTCAGAGCCTTCAGGTAGTAAAATTGCCTAAAAAATCCTGAAATCCATATAACTTAAAGGTTTTAACGATCCATATTTGGCAACCACACCTTAGAATGAGTCATTGAAATATTGAGCCTACGAGAGTTTCAACGATTTTAAGTTGGAATCGTCCCGTAGTGCTGCGTCTGAACCTCTATTTAGTGATTCAGGGTTCAATGTTGAAGGTGTTTTATAATTTCAAGGAGATTGAAATGAACAAAGGTGAACTGGTAGATGCCGTAGCTGATAAAGCCAGCGTTACTAAAAAACAAGCCGATGCAGTTTTAACAGCTGCTTTGGAAACAATTGTTGAAGCTGTATCTTCTGGCGATAAAGTAACGCTAGTGGGCTTTGACTCTTTTGAGTCACGGGAGCGCAAAGCCCGTGAAGGTCGCAACCCCAAAACCGGCGATAAAATGGACATTCCAGCGACGAAAGTTCCAGCTTTCTCTGCTGGGAAACTGTTTAGAGAAAAAGTGTCACCCGCAGACGATTAATTTTTCTAAGCAACTTATTTTGATGCAACCTGTACACGGAGGGAATTTAGCTTGGGCAGCAGAGAAAGCAGGCTGTCCTCCCAGTGCTATTCTGGATTTTTCTGCCAGTATTAGCCCCTTAGGACCTCCCAAGAGCGCGATCGCTGCCATACTCGCTCACCTGGGCGATCTAAGCTACTATCCAGACCCCGATTATCGGGAACTAAAAGCCGTTTTAGGTCGAATGCATCAATTGCCGCCTGAATGGATTCTGCCGGGTAATGGCTCGGCAGAGTTACTTACTTGGGCAGGCTGGGACTTGGCAAAATTAGCTGCAACAGTTTTAGTTACCCCAGCTTTTGGCGACTACTGGCGATCGCTTAAGGCATTCAACGCCAAAGTAGTAGAATGTCCGCTTAACTTGAAGGACTTGGGATTTCCGCCAGGGTGCAGCGGTGAGGAGGTGCAGAATTCTTTATCTCAATTCAATGTCTGCCCAACTGAGTGCGGTTTACTACTTAATAATCCTCACAATCCAACTGGCTGGATGTTTTTGCGGGAGACGATTCTGCCTTATCTGGAGCAATTTGCTCTGGTTGTAGTAGATGAAGCATTTATGGATTTTCTGCCCCCTAATCAGCAACAAAGCTTGATTTCACTAGTGCAGAAATATCCAAATTTAGTAATTCTGCGATCGCTGACTAAATTTTACAGCTTGCCTGGGCTAAGACTCGGATACGCGATCGCCCATCCCGACCGCCTCCAACGCTGGCAGAAACTGCGCGATCCTTGGTCACTAAACACCCTAGCAGCAGCGGCAGCAATAGCTGTAGTCCAAGATATAGAGTTTCAACAGCAAACCTGGGCATGGCTACCACCAACACGGTTGCAGTTGTTTCAGCAATTAGCTGAGTTACCAGGATTACAACCCTGGGAGAGTGCTGCAAATTTTTTACTGGTGCAATCAAATAAACCTGGTTCTCAAGTGCAGCAACAATTACTCAAACATCACCAAATATTAATCCGAGATTGCCTCAGCTTTCCCGAATTAGGCGATCGCTACTTTCGGGTAGCTGTACGATCAAATGAGGAAAACGAGCGCTTAGTGCAAGCTTTGACAACAATCTACTAACGTCAACTAATAACTAGGAATTCATGGCAGTTGACTATGATGTCGTGATTATTGGTGGTAGTGTAGCTGGACGCTACGCTGCGGTTGCTGCAACCCAACTCAGAGCTAGAGTCGCTCTTGTGGAACCTCCGCCGGACGAAGCAGTAAGGCAACCCTATTCACTGATTACGCCTTACGCTCTAACCCAGCTAGGGACAATTACCGAGCAACTAAATAATACGGAGCAATTCGGTATCCACTTGCAAAACAGTGGTGTCCAGTGGGCAGAGGCACTGCAATGGGCTGAGGCTGTTATCTCAAACTTAGAAGACCAGAACTCACCTGTTACATTAGCCTCACTAGGAGTTGATTTTATCGAAGGTAAGGGTCAATTCGAGAAGCTACCGAATTTCGCCTATACCGTCAACGGACGGAGATTGAAGGCGCGGGCTTATCTAATTGCCACCAACTCCCGTCCTGTGATGCCAAACATTGAAGGACTTCAAAGTACTGGTTATGTCACTGCTTCAGAAGTTTGGCGATCGCTAACTTCCGCAGAACCACCAAAGCGCTGGGTTATTCTTGGCGCTGATCCATCTGGTATTCAGCTAGCTCAAACTCTGAGGCGATTTGGTTTAAAAGTCACTTTAATAGTCAGGCGTTCTCACATTTTGGCTCAAGAAGATCCAGAAATAGCTCAGCTAATTCAAGCAATGCTGGAAGCTGATGGTGTGCGCGTCCTTACCCAAACTTTGGTTACGCAAGTAAAGCGCATTCAGAACAAAAAATCGGTTCAGGCAGGAGACGAGGAGATTGAAACTGATGAAATTTTAGTTTGCAGTGGACAACAGCCTAATATTGAAGATTTAAACCTAAAAGCGGTAGGAGTTAAATGGTATAAGCACCGCCTTATATTAAATGAAAAACTCCAAACTACTAACCCCCGCATCTACGCCTGTGGTGATGCGATTGGCGACTATCATCCCAACATTGCAAATTATGAAGCCCAAATTGCCTTGAGAAATGCTCTGTTTTTTCCTGTGTTCAAAACGGATTACAAAAGCATTCCTTGGACGATATTTTCTGAGCCGCAGCTGGCACGAGTCGGTTTAACAGAAGCGCAAGCAAGACGCAGGTATGGAAATGATGTTTTAATATTGCGGCAATATTTTAAGAGCATTGCAGCAGCCCAGTTAAGTGGAAATATAACAGGTATTTGTAAATTAGTTGTGCTACCTAATGGCAAAATATTAGGAAGCTCAATTGTGGGTTCCCAAGCTGGGGAATTAATTAATGTAATTGCTAGTGCGATCGCTCAAAATCTGAAAGTGAACGCGATCACGCAGCTAGCTCCTGTATACCCCAGTATGTCGGAAATTTTTGCTCAAATAGCTGATAATTGGCATAAATCAAAGCTGACTCGCAACCCTCAATTGCAAAACTTTTTAGAAGGCTTTTTCAACTTCCGACGCTCTTGGTCGCCTTAACTCTTAGCCACGCGCCTTGCCAGCATAAAATTAGCAATAGTTAATTATTCTCCCCTGCTCATGCCAGTCGCCTCACTTAGGTCGTTCGCCGTTTCTGCCAAACTTACTTTCTGGCACCGAACCGCCAATACCTTGAAGAATACCACGCCCGACCAAACCAATAGCTCGACCGATTACTTGCGTGAGGATGTAGATAATACCACTACCTAAAAATGCTACTGCCGCTTGCAAACGGGGAGCGATCGCATCACGAGTCTCCAATGCCAGCGTTAC
This sequence comes from Chroococcidiopsidaceae cyanobacterium YX2bin18, assembly GCA_030446505.1. Taxonomy (GTDB): domain Bacteria; phylum Cyanobacteriota; class Cyanobacteriia; order Cyanobacteriales; family Chroococcidiopsidaceae; genus JAHHHE01. The sequence goes on from JAUJND010000022.1 coordinate 20,909, forward strand.
TACTAGCGGAATCCCTGAAAGTTTTGCTAGTTCCTGACTACGGGGCGCATAAATTGAGATTTTGGCGATGCCTCTACTTGCTAATACAAACAACTCGTAGCGACTTTCAAAAATTGCCTTTGGTTCACTAATATAATTACTTAGGCGATATTTCCAGGATAAATTGTTCCTAAACTGCTCAATTTCGCGCGTTGAAATCAACCGCCGATCATAAAAACTTTGTTTAATTGTTTCGACATTAGCGAACTGATTTAAGAGTGGTTGTACTACCCCATTAGCCACCTGAATTAACAAATTATCTAAAATTGATGCTGCTCTCTCTTTAGCTTCTGGGCTATTAGCTGCGTAGGGAACATTATCAATTACTAAAGGTGTTTGAAACAACAGAAATGCGAATAAATCAACAACTAGAGGTACTCTATTTAAAATTGCGGTTTGGACAATAAAGGCATCTTGCAGTAAATAATTAACTATTTCTAAATTACGATTACCTACTTGCAACAGAGAATATTTGCCAAAAAAATCTGTTATTACCGCTTGCCACAAATCCCGCATAATAACAGGTTGCAATTCTGGTAATTGACTTATCTGTACTTGGGAACGCAATTCATCCAGAACATTCTTAAGCTTTAGCAAAATAAGCTCAAGTAGTTCCCGTTTTTTTTCTTCTCGAAAAATGTCAACTTCTAACGGCACTCCAGATAAGTTTTGTAAACTGAATTGGAGTTTTGTAAATGTAGATTCAAATAATTCAGATTGGATGGTTTTGAGACTGCCCTGAGAACTATTTTCTAGCTGTACAATCTGTGGAGACATTGAACTGATATGCTTAAGAGCATCGCCCTTAACTTTTACCTGCTCCCTAAACGCCAGTTTCCGCTGCGGATTGGGGTAAGAACCCCCTACCTGACTGCTAGGTTCGGGCGTAGCTAACAACTGGTTAACAAGCCAACGTGAGGCTAACAATTCTCGCCGCTGTCCAGCTAGAAACGCCCGATCCAAAGGTGAAAGCCCAGGGATTTGCAGTTGTGTCGTCACTTCAGCCAAGCTGAAATCAATTTGTCGTAGCCCTGACAAACGTAGATGATTCCGAACTTTAGTAAAAATCTCAGGAGTTATTCGCAATTGGGTGATGCTATTGGGGAGTAGTAAGGTAGAATCTGTTTTTTTCTTTGCCCCAAACCAGTAGGATTCTCCCGCTGCTACTTGCCGGATAGCGCTGATTAAGTCTGTAACAGAGACTCCTTTAGGGCAATATCCCTCAATGCCGACTTGCTGTGCTACTTTTAGTAGGCTAGGCTTTTGTGCAGTTAATAGCAATACTGGCAGCTTAGGATACTGGATTTTTAGTTGCTGGCATTGTAGCTTTAACTCATTAGGCTGAGATTGAAAGCAGTCTAATACTAAGACTACCAAATCTATCCTTGGCGAAGGAGTGACGCTGGAAGCAGTTGTGTTACCCAACTCTGCTAAAATCTGCAATGCAGTAGCACTAGTTTCAACTTCAGCTGCTACATCAAGATCGGAAAATTTTTCAATTACGACTCGTAAACCTGCACGGAAAATGGGGTCTGGATCAATTAGGAGTAATTTGAGTGTGTGATCGCTCATAGTATTATTAGGGTCACACATCCAGCACAACCGCAATCACTCCTGTTGCCGTCGGTATCCGTAAAAGTTAATACTGTAATCAGTAATTCGCACCCCTGTTTGTTGTTCAAGCTCTCGAATCAAAGCTTCCGGCAATTTTATCTCAACATCTAGAATCTGGTTGGTATCCAAGCAGTTAACGTGGCTGTGAGAGTCACTAATATTTCCATACAAACGCCCGTCTGAGCGCTCAACACATTCAATAATGTTTTGGCTCGATAGCGCTTCTAAGTTTTGATAAACTGATGTATGACCGATCTCTTTACCTTGCTTGTTTAAGCGATCATAAATTTCTCTAGCTGACAGATGCTCTTTTTCATGCCAGAGTAACTCCAGAATGAAACGACGCTGTCGGCTCAAGCGCATACCCAGTGCCTGACACCGATCAACAGCATCCTCAAGTGAGCGAATTGGTTTTACAGCTGCCGCTTCTTTTGTCATAATTAAATTTCTTAATCAATTAGGTAGATTACATTTCTACCTTTTAGCTATTATTTTATAGGGCTTTAATTTTCGACGCTCTAGTATTCTTATTATCTAAGATCAGTAAGTGTCTTAAAAGCCAAGGCTAAACTATTTGTTAGCGCTAAGTTTGCCCTAAGGTTTAGCTCTAACTAGTTTACTTGGCTCAGAGTCGCAGTTTTTAGGTTTTGCCTAGAGTGTCCAACCAATTATTTAATAAAGTGAACTTATTACGAGTTTATCTTAAATAGCGCTGGAATGTCTACAAGCTTGAACCACCTAAGCTCATTACTAATCTATTGTGGGCTTAGCGGACAGCAGTAGTAAACGTTCTGTGTTAAAGAAACGTTAGGAACTGATCGCTTAAGCAGAATTATCCGATTTCCTTGAAACAATAAAACTATAGTTAGGCTTGGTGCAATTTTTAATGCTTCCGTAAAAATATTTTTTTCAACTTCCTCACCTTCTTACCTCAGTTATGTCTCTAGGATTTGGAGCATTGACAAAAAACATTTCAAAAAGCGTGACAGAATTTAATAAATAATCATTTACTAAATCTGCTACCTCGTCGCCCAGCGTGTATAACGCCAAATATAAACAAACAAAGCTCCGGAAACTAAGCTCTAGAAACCACTTAACAAAATTTTTTACTAGGGCAAAACGTCTATCTGCCCAAGCAGCTTCAGCTTTGGGTCTTACTGTTTCCTTCACCTGAGTAATTTCTGCCACAAGCTTGCTTTTGAGTTGCTGAGAATTTTTGATATTTGCTGGAAGCCCTGGATGTTTAAACGGGCAACAACACTATTTATATCTTTAGGTGTAGCTTGAGCTATTTGCTGTTCAAGCTGTCCTATTTGAGCTATCTGCTGAGAAATCTGAGCATTCATTTGATAATTGATTTGGTCATTTATCCGCAAGTTGTCAACAAGTAACAAAGGAGCTGATAGTACGAGTAATACCCCGGCTACTAAAGAAGCCCAGGATAAAAATTTCAAAGGCAGTCCTTCCCAAGTGGCGCGAAAATCATTTTCTCCGTAGAATACCAGCCCCAGCCCCAACAAAGGTACTGGCACACGCTCTACTAGCGCATGTTAATCGTCTGAAATTCCCAGGTAGGATTCATCAAGCGTGGTGGAACGAGAATACTAATTAAGTCAAATAGCGTTAGTAGCAATAGGCAATATCCTATCGGGCGCAGTAAAGAGCTAGATAGCCATGGATCATCTAATGATTTAGTCATATGAGTAGAACCCTTATTTAATTGGTTGTAGTGTCTTTGACTCAGGTTTTGGAAAGCAGGGGAGACCACCATTGATACCAAGACTCCCAAGCAGCTTCTAGAATGCGGTAAGCATCTTCAGGTGAAGATTTTTTAAAGGTACAGATAAATGCGCCCACAAACAACGCCTATCTCGAATAGTTCCTTGACCTACTAACCAGGGAAATAACCGACCTAAGCGCATATCGTAAATCAATCTGTTGCGCCTAAACTGTGGTGCAGTTACCGTACTGCCACCACGCGAATTAATGCAGGTACTCAGATATGCTCGCTGCTGATAAGTAAACAAGTTGTAAAATCCTGTATTTGCCTGCTGCCGTAAAACTAGTGTAGGTTGACCAGAAGACAGAGGTAGAGAATAGTATTTTTCGATAAAGGATTTAACATTTCCATGAGTTTTAACCATGTAGCGCATTTCAATATCTAAGGTCAGGTTTTTCTGGATGTATTGATACTGCCTTCCTGAAAGAGATTTTGGACCTTTAGCAAGTGATTTAGCTAGAGGACGGCTTAAAGAAGGTTGCCATTGAGGTAACGGAACGGCTGTTGGGAAAACAAAGGAGGTAACTGTACTTTTGCCAGTAACAAGGGGCTGGTAGAATTGTTCTTGCTAGCACGAAGCAAGCGCTACTAAGATCGCAGCCAGAAGTGAAATTCGGACTTTTCCATCAACTTATTATTTTAAGAATACAGAATCTTGATTTGATGGTTCATCTAGTCGAAGTAGAAAAAGGCAGAATAACCCGAAAGATTGAGACGGAAATTAGCGAAAATATTAGGGAACCATCTCCTTTATGCCAGTATTCAAATGCTTTTTGAGTAGAAGGTGCTGCCAAAACAGCCATTAAGGCAACCCGAATTCCATTAACCACAAACGCAATTAAAATAGCAACTCCAGGAACTATAATTTTTTTACTCAATCAGTGGAAACCATTACTAAAAAAGCACCGCTAATCCACATAAATGAATTATCCTTCCATACCAGAACAGCCTGGATAGACCTCTACACTTCCTGTGGGAAGAGTAATATTGAGTCCTTGACGAGACACGTTAAAACCTGAGTACCAAAGTACAAAAGCTGCAAACTTAGCAGTAAGTGAGATATATCAATTAGCCATAATAAAGTTACTTTTGGTACGCCTAGAAAAAATAGTATAAGCAACTCTTGCCAATATTGCTTTAGTCCCTTAAAAATCCCGAAGCAATCAAACCAAGACCTACTGCTGAAATAAAAGGTGATACATAGGAAAGTTCTCTCTAAAGGATGTACTCTTAGAAAGAATTAAAGCAATAAGTAATGTACCTAAAAAGCTGGAAAGCACTCAGATTCTAAATTCAATTTGTTGCGCTTTTCCCATATTAAGTAACATACAGTAGATAAAAAAATTACACTAATGCCCCATAAATTACTATTATCGCTTTTCCATGTGACATTAAGATGAATAGTAATTAAAACTACTACTATACCTAATAGCCAAAATTTTGCGTTCTTCAGACGTTTAACTAAGGATAAGTGAATAGCTTTCATAAAGTTATAAAAAACGTTTAGGAAATGAAAGGCACATTCCATTTGTATAATGCACTGATTGGATTATTGAGTCAATAGAGTAAATGAAACACAGGAAACAGAAGATACTGAACTTCAAAAGAAGATGGCGCAACCAAGTACAACTAATTACACGTAGTTTTAGGTAATGTATTATACTTTAAAAAAATGAATATTTTAGTATTTGTATGTAATAAAAAACGTACTCGCACTTTTCTCCATAAGCTCTGAGAACGCAGTTAGCTATAAACATCTTATTTATACATCTATTAGGTTGTGCTAATAGTTACTTATTAGCAATTATTAAAGCGTTTTATGTTTGAGAAGTTTAAGAAGTTTAATATTTATATAATGCCTATTTTAACTAATAAAATTCAACTTTAACCTAATAGGATTTTAATGTTTGTATAGCGCTTTGTATTTACTGCTTAGTATCAAGTAGTGGAACTGCATTACAACTTAATCATTCTCTAAATAGTACTAATGCTTACCAGTGGAGCTATTTAGAAGAGTTGTTTTGCATCTGTATTTGACTCGAATTATATCGCAAGTTCGGTGTCGAAACGCTTACAACATAAAGCAATTGTGAGGAACCTTAATGTTTTCTGCTTCTTATTTAAATCGTTGGGCTTTTGTCAATCTCTACAGCAGCTATCACCGCTGTAGGATCTTTCAGCCCTGTAATTTTTCAGGTAGCTGTTCAAGCAGCTCCAGCGTGTAGTCCCCAAGAGCCGCTTACAGGACTTGCTCTTCCGGGGAATGTTCCAGCGGCGGCGCGGACTCAGGCAACAAGAGCAGGGAACTCAGTTGCCAACCCTGATGTTCCACTTACAAGATTTAGTCGGCAAGTAAGCGGTGGCGTTAGAACTATTGAGTTAACAGGTCGCCAGACAGCTACAGCAGCAAGTGCTATTCCGGGTAGTGGTTGCTTATTGGAGGTTGATGTTGTTGTAACGGGTACCCCTCCTAATGAGCGAGTTGTAGGTGTAGAAGAAATCGAGGAGCAGCTCGCAATCCAAAATCAGTCGACATTACCGACGCTTCCTGCGGCAGTCCGTAATCGTTTGAGAGCAGAAGGATTCACAGCAGCACGCTTCCGGGTTAGTTTCCTTGAAAGGAGCCGCAGATACAGCCCGCCCCAAAATTTTCCTAGTAATGCGGCGATCGCACCAGATGGGGTTGTTTATGAAATTGAAGGCACCTGTACTGCCAATAACCTGCCCTACTGTTCGGCTGGACAAGATGGCGAAGCCCAAATTAGTGCAGATGGTACCACATTTTTGTTTGAGTCAGGTAGTTAATTGTTTAGAATAGCTAGCCTGCTCTAATCACTTGCAAAAACAACTGCATTACCAATAAATAATGCAGTTGTTTTTTTGAATGTTTTTTGTCTAGCTGCTGTTATTAACTAGAGTGCTGGCTAAGAATAAGCAAATTTAGTGTTAATAATAACTAGCTTAGTTGGAGCATAAGAGTAGTAAAGTGCTATTTAATAACTACGAAAGCTGATAAAGCTGGTAATGCCAACAATAACTTGTAAAAGTTAATCAAATCCATTTGTTAAAAGTTATACATAAAAGATTAATAAATATCTTATAAAGTTCCATGTAGCAAAAGTTATAATTTTTATCTTGAAAGAAATATTTGCACAAAAAGTTTTCTACTACTCCTTAATCCTAAAACTGTTTATTTAACTGCTATCAGTATATTTTTAAAGTTAAGCTTTTAATATCATTTAAATTAAAGTTTAACCTTTAGTTAACGTATCTTATCTATAAAACTGTGTAATGTATATACGCATAGTGTTTATCATTTACTATGAACATTATGTATAGATGCTAACTAAATTCTTGTCAGCAAGATTCAACTAATCACTCAATAGAGGAATCAGAATGTTTACTGTAAAAAACCTAGCAATGGTAGCCGCTAGCGGAGCAGCTCTTTTGGTAGGACTAAGTGATGTAAAGCAGGCATCTGCTGTCATTATCGGTTTTGATGACCTTGGAACCCAAGGAGATTCTTTTGGCGCATTCGAGAATCAAGGACTGAGTTTTTCTACTCCTAGCGACACCTTTCGTTTAGGTGTTACTTGTGCAACTTGTAGTCAGTCAAATTCTTTAGGCGCTGACGGAATTATAGATGGTGAACCTGTAGAGTTCAGTTTCACTGGAGCTATAATTGCTCAGTTTACTAATAATAGGTTTGCAACTGACCTAAAATTTACAGCACTCAATAGAAGTGATAACACGGTGACAGCTTTTGATAACGGTGGCAATCTGTTAAGGACTTTTACTTCAGATGATGCTGTTGACCTTGGTGACGATCAACAGGGTGAGACTTTTGATCTTTCTGGCTTGAAAGTTGCTAGATTTGAAACCAATAGTCCTATTGGATACGCAATTGATGATGTTTCGTTTAGTAAGCCTGTACCCGAACCCTCGGAAATTCTAGGCACAATTGCATTTGGAGTTTTGGGTGGTGGTTTAATACTGAAACGTAAACTCAAAAAACAGAAATTAGTTAGCTTCGATAAAGCGTCTAACTAGATTGACTAACTTAGAATAATTAATCTAACGCCTGAAATTATGTAATAAATGCTACATAATACTTACAGGCGTTTTTATTTTTATATTGTAAAGCTTGTATATAAAAATACAAAAGGCTAATTTCAGTAAAAATTGTCTAAGGTAAGGAGTAGCTAGTAGAAATTTATACTTTTTGCAATATTTTACATCCAAGCAGATAAACTAACCTGTATTTCTGCAACTATTTAAGCTCTAAAATTATTAGCTACTAGGTCTAAATACACTCTAAGATATCTTTTGCGCTATTGTAACCGTAAGCTCAAGCTCTGATTATGAGATTAAAAAGGAGATTTTGGTGAGCGTTAAGCATTGTCTGCTCTTGAAAATTAATAAAGTAGAGAACTAGCATAATTTTCAATCTACTAGGTGTACCTCAATTTACCTCACGCAGTAAAGTGCGATCGCTCTTTCTAACCCTAATGACCTATCCGCTCTTAACTTCCTAACTCATACGCTATGGAGCCACCTCTAACACTGGCAAGAGATATATAGATTTCAAAGAGTTATTAGTGTTGACTACTATCTAGGTAGCTGTTAAGTAAAATAGTTAATAACATGATAACTGCCTAGCAACAGTTTTTCCTTAATTTGCGTAGGCTAGCAGTAAGCTAATTTACATTAATTCTTTAACTATGCAAACCCCTACTATCTCGACTTGGCAACGGTTAAAAAAGCAAGAACTTAGTTGTGAAGAAGCGCTCTCGCTCATGGTAGACGAGCAAGGAACTGTTAACCAGGCTCTGCTTGATCGGGAAGTCAGTAGTAGATTTTCGCGCCATTTTCAAGACAAAAGTTCTTTACCTCCGGCAATTCCCTTGCTACTGTGGCGTGGTTGCTACTACCTGGGAAGCCCTGTAGAGCTATCTTCCGAAGTAGTGAGGAAGCTTGTTGATCGCACAGGCAGTGAAATTAAAATTATTCCGATTTCGGATAAGAGCTATCGCCCTGGTTTCATAGCCAAAACCTGAATAATAACCGCCTTAGCTCTACCCCACTAGCAAATCCAATCACTGGGGAAAAAGAGCAAGAAAACATCACTGAAACAACCGAGATATCCCTCTCAAAAGAAGCTGATCAAATTGGTCGGATTAAAACATTACTTAGCGGTGCATTACGCAACCGCGCTAGTGACATTCATCTTGAACCAATGCCAGAAGGCTTAAGAGTCGCTATCGCATAGATGGCGTATTGCGCGACATCACCACATTGCCCATTGAATTGAGCCGCCGTGTGATCGTCGCCCTCAAAGTCATGTGTAAGATGGATATCTCAGAAAACCGTCGCCCCCAAGATGGTCGGATTGAAGAACAATATACTTCCACTGACCAGGTAGAAGTAGGCATGGATATGCGCGTCAGTACCCTTTCCCTGTGTCGGCGGCGAAAAAGCTGTAATTCGGTTACTACCGCGCCAAAATCCCTATTCCCAACTAGATAAACTCGGTTTTTTCCGCCAAAACCTTACCAATATACAAATCCTGGCTCGGACAACCCCAAGGGATGATCATTCTCACCGGACCAACTGGTTCGGGGAAAACAAGCACACTGTACACAAGTCTCCAAGCCGTCGCCAAGGAACACGTTAATGTTGTAACGGTAGAAGACCCAGTAGAATATATCCTGCCGCGAATTACGCAAACCCAGGTACATGAAGCCGCAGGGATGACCTTTGCTGCGGGCTTAAGAGCAATTTTGCGCCAAGACCCAGACATCATTATGCTAGGGGAAATCCGAGATGCAGAAACAGCAGAAACCGCAGTCAGAGCAGCGTTAACAGGACATTTGGTGTTTACGACGCTGCACACAAATGATGCGGTTGGGGCAATTCCGCGGCTCAAGGATATTGGACCTGACCCTGGCTTATTAAGTGATGCTTTGCTGGGAATTGTGGCACAACGGCTAGTACGTCGGGTCTGTGCTCACTGTGCCGAACCCTACACCCCAACTGAGGCAGATTTACGGGTGCTGGGCTTGGAGCGGGAGCAGTTTCGACCAGAAGGATGGCAGCGGGGTCGTGGCTGTAATGCGTGTTTTAATTCTGGCTATCTGGGGCGGGAGGCGATCGTGGAGGTGCTCGACATTGATGATACAGTGCGGGAACTGATCTACGAAGGCACAATGACTCAGCTACAAAGATATCTCAGAGAAACTGATTTTGCCTCGTTCCGCGTCGCGGCGATTGACAAGGTGACAAGTGGATTAACAACAGTGGAGGAGGTGTTGCGCGTAATACCCCGTAGCGCTTTATCTAACTTATTAACTAAAGATCGGATTAGGCTTAAGTCGGTGAGTGCCTCTGAAACGAGAAATTAAGCGATCGCGCGGCTCCTTTTATATTTAATGCCAGGTACATTCCTTGATGTTCTATTACGGCAATAAGATGAATGGCATAGCCTTAAACTAAAAAGGCGCTGAAGATGCCAAGGATACATAGTTCCTGAAATAGTCAGAATTCATTGCTGGTGAAGCATCAACTCAGTATCTGAATTCTGTTATTCCGCACATTTTGATAAATAAATGATCACTACGATAGCTCTCAACTCTGAGTATCTTCACAATTTAGACCTTTTTCCAGCTGCAACGGTAATTGAAAACTTGCTGCAAGAAAACTCAGGGACGTGGGACAAGACTCCGTCAGGGGCTATCACCTCCTACGAACAGCAACTCCGCTTTGAAATTGACTATCCCCGTGAACCAGAAGATCCGCGGGAACTCTCAGAAATCCCAGAGATTCGACTGTGGTTCATCCGTCTAGATGCCCACTATCCTTGGTTACCGTTTTGCTGGACTGGAAAGGTGGGAACTCTTCCGCTACACAGCAATGTTAGTGCTGCACCAATTCAGTGCTAAAAAGGGTATTCAGTACAATCCAGAAGCCCTGGAAATTTTTTTGATGCAAAGCTGTTTATCTTGACCGATTGGATGAAACAGCAGGGTATCCCTAGTCAATCACGGTTGAAATCAATGGCTCAGTTATTAGGTTATGAGCTAGATGATTCGCTATTTAACCTATTGTGATCAGTATGAGGTAACAAGGTAATCTTACTTCCTTTGGTTGGGACAGCAAATCTATAGACTATTTAGTTAACTGCGTAACACTTGAATCTATTTCATAGGAATACTGCTGGTTTAGGCACTTTAGATTTTCTCCAAAACTGCTTGAGGTGGAATATCTCCAATTTTTTGTAGTTGGGGATTTAATGCCAATGAAGCGATCGCTTGGAGGCAACAATTTTCGTGGTTCTGTAGCTCCAAACAAAGCAATAGTATAAGTCTGCACTGCCACAGCTAGATGCATCGCCACACTATCAGTACACAACATTAAATTTGCCCCAGCAACCATTGCTGCTAACTTCCCGATATCAGCTGGGAAGTCACTTTAATATTGGGGCATGGCTGCAATTCTTGACCTAACTGTTCATCGTCTGGTTCCTGAATTATTACCACCGGGAGATCCGGTTGGCGAGAAAGGAAGTCTTGAATAATTTGTTTCCAATTCTCAACTGGATAGATATCAATACCTTTAGCTCCAGCTACGCTAGAACCTCCGTAGAGGAGAACATAGCCAGTTTCTTGAATACCCAGACGCTTTTGTTCACTTTCTGCCCAGTCAATATCTGGTTTAGGCACACTAATCGCTAGATCTGAACAGGGAGAGTTGATGCCCAAGCCTTGCAGCAAATCGTGGTACATTGCAGCGGCGTACTGCTCTGTTTTCAAGGGTACGGAGTTGGTGAAAAAAATGTTTGCCGAACCGCTGTAGCTAATTCGCACAGGAATTCCGGTCAACCACAGAAATAAACCGACAAACCAGCTTTGTTCTAGGGAAATGGCAACATCGTACTCGCGATCGCGGAGCGCACCTACCAAGTTTGCCCAATCTGCCAAACTGTTGCGGTCTTTAAAATCAAAAGGAATAACATTTTGAACTGACTTGCATACTCTGTAAGCATTCTTTGACTGGGGTTCCACAATGACATCTATTTGGGCATCAGGGTAATACCGTTGGAGATCGTCCAGGGTGGGAAAAAATAGAATTTGGTCACCAATCCCGCCAGGGACTAGGGCTACTATTCGCATAATATTTCTTTACACTTACTTGCTCCCAATTTTAAGGGAGCGTATATCTAGTTCAAACAAACAATAAAAGCATACAGCGTTAAGTCAAGAACAGGAGACAGGATACAAAAGAAGAATTATTTTTGCTCAGCGGTTTGTTTAATGACAGAATGCTGATATTCAGAACGAGAGGGAAATGCATTTACTAATTCCAGCAGCGGGGATGGGGCGGAGGATGGGGAGTAAGCGCAATAAACTCCTTTTACAATTGCGATCGCAGCCTTTAATTACCTGGAATCTTCTAGCAGCTGAACAAGCACGTCACATTAGTTGGATTGGCATTATTGCTCAACCTTACGACTGGTCAGACCTGAATGAGATTTTGGCGAGATTATCTCTTACTAAACCAGTGCAACTAATTCAGGGGGGAGCCACGCGCCAAGAATCAGTATACAACGGCTTACAGGCGCTGCCGTCTTCAGCACAAGTGTTAATTCACGATGGAGCTAGGTGTCTTGCTACACCAGAACTGTTTGATCGCTGTGCTGAAATGATTTGTCACTGTCCTGGTTTAATTGCTGCTGTGCCAGTGAAGGACACAATTAAAGTAGTAGATGACTTAGGGTTAATTCAAAGTACACCAGATAGACAGTATTTGTGGGCGGCTCAAACACCTCAAGCTTTTGATGTTCAATTGTTGAAACAGTGCCATGCTCAAGGTCGTAGTCAAGGCTGGGAAGTAACAGACGATGCGGCTTTGTTTGAAAAGTGCGGTTTGCCAGTACAAATTGTCGAGGGAGAAGAGACGAATTTAAAGATAACAACACCAGTGGATTTAGCGATCGCCGAATTTATTCTCCAACAGCGGTTTGAGGCTAATTAGGTTGAAATAGATTAGCCGCCACAAAGCTGAGGCTAGTTAGTCTAGCCTTGTGCTCAACGCCTTACGGCATCAGAGGTTTAATCTCAAGTCAACACGCGAGCGAAGAAATAGTCGGTGTGTACTCAACGCCTTACGGCATCAGAGGTTTGATCGCGGAAGAAGCAAAGGATTAATATCATCGATTGCAACGTGCTCAACGCCTTACGGCATCAGAGGTTGGGACAGGAGACCAAAGCCAAGCGCCGCGTTACGCTCTCGCTGTGTGGGTGCTCAACGCCTTACGACATCAAAGGTTGGGACAGCAGATTCTCAAGATACTGATGATGATGGTGATGGGTGGTCAACGCCTTACGACATCAAAGGTTGGGACAGTTAATGTGACCCTACATTTAAGTAATTTTTGTTCGTGCTCAACGCCTTACGGCATCAGAGGTTTGATCGCATTCTAAGCTAACAGAATTGAGTAGACTAACCCAATGTGCTCAACGCCTTACGGCATCAGAGGTTTGATTGCTTTCGACTTGTATCAACTAGCGCGGGCGATTGTCTCTGGCAAGTTGATAGCTTCAATAGCAGACAAAACTGCGACATTGGACGCTTGCTCAATGGTGATGCCGACAACATGCTCATCAGTATCAAAATCAATGATCAAGTTGTCCGTAATCGCGTCTGTGTTTGCTGGCTTGATGTCCGACAAATTGATGTAAAGCGTGTCCGTGTCAGGAAAGTATTGAAACTTCATACTGGTTCTTCTCCTCTTTGTTGTCTCTTAAAAAAGTTGCGATCAAAGAAAGCGTTATGAACGGTTTCACCATCACTCTCGGTAACAACCCTGAGTACCCGTCCGCCAAACTCTGAGATGTTCCCCAAATAGCTAATACGTCCATTAACCTGTACTTCCGTTTTAACTGGATTTGCCAAAACTCGCTCAATCCACTCCAGTTGAACCTCTGGATGGTTTAACCGAACAACTGCTTCAAAGTAGGGAGTGGTTTTCATTAAGTAGGGTAGGAGTGCTTTCTCTATATGTGCTCAACGCCTTACGGCATCAGAGGTTGGGATAGGACTATCCATTCCCCCCCTATCTCGTGAAGCTTTTTGTGCTCAACGCCTTACGGCATCAGAGGTTTAATCGCCTTCAGGCAACCCAGAAAAGTCGGGAATATGGATGTGCTCAACGCCTTACGGCATCAGAGGTTTAATCGCCTGCAAAATCAGTCTTTTATTGATCCCAGTACATAGTGCTCAACGCCTTACGGCATCAGAGGTTTGATCGCATCCCAAGTTCAGCACCTTGAGCACCTGCACCAAGTCGTGCTCAACGCCTTACGGCATCAGAGGTTTAATCGCGTCCTTACTAACAGCCCAGTTGCCAGGGCGATCGGTGCTCAACGCCTTACGGCATCAGAGGTTTAATCGCAAACGATGTCTGTTTCTTATTCCCCAAGAGGAAACAAGGTGCTCAACGCCTTACGGCATCAGAGGTTTAATCGCGCTGCACCTGCTAAACCTTTCAAGCTTCCTGATTGTGCTCAACGCCTTACGGCATCAGAGGTTTAATCGCGGTGATGGTTGATAGGATGTCACGTGACTCGCTTTAGTGCTCAACGCCTTACGGCATCAGAGGTTTAATCGCATCGAAGCTTCATTCTAGTAGCTCTTTCAAACATATTGTGCTCAACGCCTTACGGCATCAGAGGTTTAATCGCACAAGATTTCCGATGACAAGAATATTCTCGAAATATGGTGCTCAACGCCTTACGGCATCAGAGGTTTAATCGCGCAATCGCCATTGCTTTCGTGCTGATTTTGTCACCTAGTGCTCAACGCCTTACGGCATCAGAGGTTTAATCGCTTCTCGTAGTTAGTGATATTTACCCCTGCTCTAAGTGCTCAACGCCTTACGGCATCAGAGGTTTAATCGCCCCAATCTTCTTGAGTGTAAATCACGCCACTTTCGTGCTCAACGCCTTACGGCATCAGAGGTTTAATCGCAGTAGTTGTTAGGTTGGTTTGGCTAGTCCTAAATGGTGCTCAACGCCTTACGGCATCAGAGGTTTAATCGCACTAGCGATGACTAACACCACCTGCGCCACCTGCCGTGCTCAACGCCTTACGGCATCAGAGGTTTAATCGCTTTCTTCTATTTTTTTGCAAATATTCGCTCAAGTTGGTGCTCAACGCCTTACGGCATCAGAGGTTTAATCGCAAACAAGCGGCAAAAATTCACGCTAAAGATTACATATGTGCTCAACGCCTTACGGCATCAGAGGTTTAATCGCCTGGCGTTCTGAAAATAAAAGCGGATGTCTCCTAAGTGCTCAACGCCTTACGGCATCAGAGGTTTAATCGCTGTCAGCAACTTTTCTTTTTCGTTTAACGGGATAAGGTGCTCAACGCCTTACGGCATCAGAGGTTTAATCGCGCATAAACGGTCATTGGTCTGCATCCTCTAAATTAGAGTGCTCAACGCCTTACGGCATCAGAGGTTTAATCGCGGTTCTAGAGGGAGACAAGTTCGGGATAAACGTTACTGTGCTCAACGCCTTACGGCATCATAGGTTTAATCGCTTAGCTCTCGATTGGTAAAGTTATGAACTTCAATCTGTGCTCAACGCCTTACGGCATCAGAGGTTTAATCGCAATGAGTGCGGTTAGTTGTGTATTCGAGTGCCTCCCGTGCTCAACGCCTTACGGCATCAGAGGTTTAATCGCCTAGGATTAGCCTCTGTTCCTTCCGCAGTAGCGCTTGTGCTCAACGCCTTACGGCATCAGAGGTTTAATCGCAAGTCGTGCCACAAATTACGAGATATGGCTAGAGGAATGTGCTCAACGCCTTACGGCATCAGAGGTTTAATCGCACTATTGATCAAGTCCTTGGAATAATACCGCTTTTTGTGCTCAACGCCTTACGGCATCAGAGGTTTAATCGCGGATGGGGTTTTTCCACAACTAGCAAAGCCTCTTTCGTGCTCAACGCCTTACGGCTTCAGTGGTGTGTTCGCGCATGACGTTTAGCGGATTCTAGCCCTGACTCCTCAGTGCTCAGCGCCTTACGGCATCAGAGGTTTAATCGCATCAGCGGTAGAGCGTCGGCGTGTGTTTGCAAGTCAATGTGCTCAACGCCTTACGGCATCAGAGGTTTAATCGCAGGGCAATAGTAGCGACCCCAAGGGTGATTCATACTAGTGCTCAACGCCTTACGGCATCAGAGGTTTAATCGCAAATTGAAGTTTTACGAGATTGTGTTCTTTCGATTAGTGCTCAACGCCTTACGGCATCAGAGGTTTTAATTAATTGCCAATGCAGAGTGCTCAACGCCTTACGGCATCCAGAGGTTTAATCGCACAAGCCACGGCATAGAGGTTTAATCCCAAGCAGCAGCATTAGAGGGTGCTCAACGCCTTACGGCATCAGAGGTTTAATCGCGGATGGGGAATAATGAATGTCTGCGTTTGATTGCAGAGTGCTCAACGCCTTACGGCATCAGAGGTTTAATCGCGCCCTGACGGGGCTGAGGGGTTGTGACGGAGTTAGGGGTGCTCAACGCCTTACGGCATCAGAGGTTTAATCGCAAGTGATTTGCTGCAATTGCGTGGCGTAGCTTTAGTGCTCAACGCCTTACGGCATCAGAGGTTTAATCGCCGTACATTATTTTTGTGGGTCGTGACGGAGTTAGAAGGTGCTCAACGCCTTACGGCATCAGAGGTTTAATCGCGTACCACCGACACTACCGCCTGTTTCTGGTTGCCGTGCTCAACGCCTTACGGCATCAGAGGTTTAATCGCCGCCACAGCAAAATTAATAGTACCGTAACCATTTAGTGCTCAACGCCTTACGGCATCAGAGGTTTAATCGCAGGGAATCTCCGGTTGTAAAACGAATATTTCCTCAAGTGCTCAACGCCTTACGGCATCAGAGGTTTAATCGCCAAGGTGGTGGTGCAGGACAAACTACTAATAAAATCGTGCTCAACGCCTTACGGCATCAGAGGTTTAATCGCAAGAGCAATTAGTACACACGAAGCAGCAACCGATCCTGTGCTCAACGCCTTACGGCATCAGAGGTTTAATCGCATCCTGACCAAGAATGCAACAAGTAAGAATCGAAAGTCGTGCTCAACGCCTTACGGCATCAGAGGTTTAATCGCTGGTGTTGCTGGTTCTGCACTGGGTCCACTTGGATGTGCTCAACGCCTTACGGCATCAGAGGTTTAATCGCGTCCACTGTTGCGGCTCCGTTTGAGCTAGTATCAGGTGCTCAACGCCTTACGGCATCAGAGGTTTAATCGCCGCCATATATTGATAGCGAAGGGAATCAGCAAGAATGTGCTCAACGCCTTACGGCATCAGAGGTTTAATCGCAGAACTTTGGGTCATTATAAACAGTTGAAAAAGTGTGCTCAACGCCTTACGGCATCAGAGGTTTAATCGCGCCCGATCACCCAACTCCTTGCCTGCTTTGGGCTGAAAATCAGTTTTGCAAGCTCTTTGCTAACCTGTTTACTTAGCACCCCAACACAACAGAGAAACAACAAATCAACCAACTTCTAAAGTAGATGCTGTAAGCATTTTACTACTTGCAAGCACTTCTAAACAAGCCAAAAATTATGCAACGTCCCTCGCAGTAAGACTTTGTTGCTTGCATCTAATAAAACTCCGTTACACAATCAGCGATCCTTGCACTAGATAACTCGGTGATTCTCACCTGACTAGACCAAGTGCCAGCACGATTACACGCTACCATCCTTTCTACACAGCGATCGCACAAACCCGCTAGCAGCAAATTATCCTCCGCCACCAAAATCTTTTCCAATTCCCACCGTAACTTCTCGCGATCACGCTGAGTGAGCCAGCACTGAAAAATCGAAAGCTGGATACTCTCTCCATAGCCTTGCAGCAACTTGTAAGCCTTGCGCCAGCGCTTAGAATCTCGAATATCGTAAGCAACTAAATACCAATTTTTTACTTCTGCCATAGCAACACCTCATCGCAGAATCAATTGAGCAAATAAACCACCCTCACCACTCATTCCTTCTCTAACAGCCGCACCTCTAATTCCAGCAATCGACGGTAGGTAAGGGAATATCCTGTAACTGGATGTTTCCAACTCTCCTCCTTACGGCGTTCGTACAAACTCACAAACTTACGCCGTCCAGGATCACTTAACCAAACTTGCTCCCCCCGCACCTCAAAATCTGCCGCGACATCCCACTGACCTCGGTTAATTGAACCAATCACCGTCATATCTACCAAAGGCACTCGAAAAATTTCCATCAAATCTAATGCCAAGGGAAAAGCTTGAGAGCGCGGCTGATGATAGAAACCTAGAGCTGGTTCCAGTCCAACTGTCAAAATTGAATTTGCTACATCCTTGAGCAACAGAGCATAGCCAAAGCTCAACAGCGCATTAAATCGATCCTTGGGCGGGCGACGATTACGATTGCTATAGTGCAATTCTGAGGCTACATCTTTTGAAATCAGCAGCGACAAAGCTCCAAAGTACAAGCCAGCTAGATTGCCCTCCAGCCCTAATAGAGATTCCAGAGATTTAGCTTGGGGAACCTGTTTGAGCAAGATTTTCATTTGGGCGATCGCTTGCTGTAACTTCTGGGGTACTTCAGCCACTCCCTAGTCCCTCGCATTAAAAATTTGCGCTGTCCCTCATTTTGCGACAAATAACTAATTTACGTGCTAATTCTAAGCAAGTCTCAGGATTGCTCAAAGCAGCATACTGGCAGATGCGGCGTTGTATACTGCCCTGCCTATTGTCAAAACTACCAAGATAGCGTCCGCCTCCAGAAACAAAATGTACACCGATGCCTTGGTCAGCACAAAGTGCAATGCCTGAGTTGAAATTTGAGAGAAACTGTGCAGAACAACTTGACCTACCTGACGTGCAGGTACTGTTTCAACTGGTTGACCGCGACGGCTAATTTTAATTTGCTCTCCGGTTCTGCCAACAGCAGTCCCTGGTTCTAGGACGTGAATTACTTGGCGCTGATCATCTTTAGGAAACAGCCGGATCGGTTGCCACTCGCGGTCATGGGCAAGTCGAGCTTCTTCTGGCAAGCAAACCGGAGCTAGGGAACAACGAGCACACAGCCGCTCGTTATCAGTTACAGGGGGACGGTGGGTAGAGGCTCTGAGTAATCGCGCTTGTGCAATCGCCTCTCGCACAGTAGCACGTCCTTGATCATCCAAGGGTACATGGACAAGCACATTATCAGCGTGGTATCTAATTCGACCTTCTTTAATTGGAATGCCCAGAGCAGATTCGAGTAAGCAAGCATAGGCGAGGATTTGCAGGCGATCGCTTGACCAAGCTTGGGGTTGCTTCTTCTCGTCTCGACAGGAACGACCGCGCTTGTGTTCGTAGGGGATTGTTTGGCGATCCCGTGTTCGTAAAGCATCAACTCGACCGCGTAATCCTAATTCTGCGCTTTCAAGGAATAATTCTTCCCATTCCTCGTCTTCTTGTTTTTCAAGTTGGGCGTGTAGTCTGCGTCCAGCAAAAACTGCTGCATCTTGGGTATAGAGTTCTTCAACTTCTTCGAGGTAGAAAAGACGTGGGCAATACGCAGGGCGTGGAGGGCAGACACGCGAATTGTGTCTTTAGCTAGAGGCTCTAAAACTTGCATATTAAAGATGTCCATTAAGGCTAGTTTTCAGCGCCTTGGGGCATCAGAGAGGTAAAGGACTTTATTCTCAGCTAGGCAGTCCTGCTTGCTGAAAAACTTGTTGGGGATTTATTTGCAGCCCTTCTAAAGATGAGTCTGAAATTACTGTAGTTGTGAATGTGCGCGGTGGGGCATCAGGATAAAAAACAGTGATGCTTCTAGCTTGAGTATCTACTAGCCAGACTCGTAATACCGAAGCTTCTAGATAATCGCTAGCTTTCTGGGCTAGTTGTCCAAAAGTTTGTCCTGGTGAAATAATTTCAATTACTAATTCTGGTGCAACAGGACAAGCTTCATCTAGCATCCACTCAGCAGAAAGGCGATCGTAGGAAACATAAGTTAAGTCTGGTACAGGAACCCAGTCTTCGTTATTGCGTTTTAATAACACTGCCCATTCAATTCCGCTCCTACCTTTCCCTTGACACCACTGATTTAGCAATGTCCATAAAGCACCTGTGAGTGCTGAGTGAAAAAACTTCGGTGACATCTTTAGTACTGCCTGTCCATTGATTAGTTCATAAGCCACGTCATCTTCTGGCAGAGCTAAAAATTCTTGCAGGGTAAGTTTTCTTGTTGTCTGAACCATGATTCTTATTGCTCAATGGCTTATGGTATCTGATGTTTGTATATATCTCACTACCATTTGTACTCGCCAAATTAATAATGTGCTCAACGCCTTACAGCTATCTAAGGTAGATTTAATTATGCAACTATGCTCCTACTGTATTAGGTGACTTAGGAGTCCATGTCCAAGCATTATCTGGCGGGTAAATACTTGGTTCCTCTTGGGGAGCATATAAAATGCTAGTTGTTTTACTGTTATCAGCACGGTCAATACTTACAGTTAGACGACAAGAACCTTTGCGTGTGGCAAATCATTTGGATGCATTTGAACATACCAGTGTGTAGATGGTGGCTCATCAACAATGTCAATTTTGTCAAACAGAAAGTTGTTGTCCCCGGCAAAGGGAAGACCGTAACGAGGTACATTTAACTCACCTCGAAGCCCTTGTCTGATGCGCTTAAATAACTCATCATCTGCTTGGATACCAAGAAGCATATCAAGCTTAACTAGTAACTCTCGACGTACAGGAACAATCCAATACTTTGCTCCATGAGTCCGCGTTGCGAGTTCTTTACCTGAGTTACCAACAGGGTAACTATGAAGCTGTTGATAAAGTGAGCAAATCTCGCTATCTGTTCCTGCTACAGTACCAATAGCAAGACACAGATTTGGGAGGTCAGTGCGGATTAGGGTAGTTTGTCCAGGCGTACTAGCACGCATTTCAATTCCTGCTAGGTTTAGAACTAACCCCAGTGCAGCTGAGGGTGGCATTACTGGCATAGTGGTACGGTAAACCCCTGCTTGAAATCCCCGAAATGCTGCAAATGGCGCACAGATACGCAGCCATAAACAATTCATCTAATTAATCCTTTATAAGGAAAGCTACAGCAATTTCATCTAAAAGCTTTTGGGGATTATCGTAAAGTTTCACACCTTCGCGCTCTAATCGTGCTTTTTCGGTAGATACTAAATTGCGAACAATGTCGCCACCAAGCCAAAATTCATTACCTGGCAAATCGTTAGCATGAATCCGCTTTAGTTCAGGTAATTCTCCTTTTTCATCAAATCCATAAGTGTCGTAACCTGCTACTAAATTAGGTGTTAGTCTGGCAACAATGCTTTTGGGTGACATTTCGTAGTAGCTTCTAGCATGACCACCTGCTACATCTGAGAGTTGAGCGATCGCCCCAATTAAAGCTTTAGTCCATTCAGGTTGTTGTTTGCAGTCAGCTAATGCTAAAGCAAAGGGATACTGGTAAGCAGTATGGGCAATCTCTCGATGTAACAATGCTGAAGTAGAGGCGTTTTTCCAGGGACTTTTACCTGCATTTAGAGGTGACTGATGAAATGTGGCATCAAAGCGATAAGGTGTTAATGCTACTGCCATGTTCATTCGCAATACGCTATCTCGTTTTGGTAGTAAATTTTTGTTTTTCTTAATCGCATCATTATCCGCAACCATATAACCAAATAAAAAATCATCGGCATATTTTTCCGCGTTAGGAAATTCCTTAAATTCAACTGCAAGCTGATCTTGATCGTGCAAACGAGTCCGATTGCAGGGTAGCCCAGCTTTTAGTAACATCTCCCTGAGCGCATTTCGCATTGATTCAGGACTAATAACTGTGTATTCTTTATTGCCTTTAGCGATCTTCTGAAGTACCGTGCGATTTTCTTCACTTTCTCCCCGATAGTTGGAACTAGGAGCAGGATAAGTCAAGACAGTAGCAAATAAATTTTTACTCTTGGTCATAATTTCCTCTTTGGTTTAAATGAAGTAATAGTTAACTATTGGCAGACAAGGCAAGTAGAGTTAAAGTACGAACTTTGTCAGTATCTTCGTACAAAGCTTGCGTAAGGTTAACAAAATCTTCTGGCTTTAAATGCTGCGGAACTGAGCAGAGCGTTGAAGCAAAGTAATTGATGAAATCCATTTTTTCAGTTCTGCTACGTACAGCTAGAAAAGCGTCTCTTGCAATTTTCTCCTTTTCTTTTTTGTAATTCTGCTCTTTTTCTGGATTACCTTTTACAGCCGACCACTTGAGTTGAAATTTGTTGTCTAACTTTCTACTCACGTAGATACCAATCAACTTATATATCAATGCTTCAATTGTGATTTTATACAAAGGTTCATCAGGTATTTCTCCCATTTCTATGGAAGTTGTATTCACTTCTTCTGCCATATTTTCAACCTCATACTTGAAAGATTCTCGGACATCATGGCGAAAGTAATCGTTACCAATACTTTGCTCATAGGGTAAACTGCATAAAAGGGCATCAAAACCCATGTACCAGGGTTGTTTTTTAACCAAATTTAACAAGCGCTGTTTGCGAAACAAGGGACTCCAAAGTGCTTTTCGGAGTGTGGCATATTTATCAATCATGGGAGAATCTGGATCAAGGCGTGATACTCCCAAAAGCCTGATATTGTTTCCTTGCTTCTCGGTATGAATAACATCAATGCCCAATACCAGATCGCTGATCGCTTGTTCACCTGTGTGAATAGCAAGGCGATCGCGTAATCTTTGCATAATATCAAGTGCGCCTTCAATCGCTAAATCAACAACGCAATCACGCGGACGGTAGCCTGAAAGTTTGCTACTGCGATCGCGCAATACCCCTGGTAATTCATCACAAAAAGTCTTAAGGCTAGCTACATCTGGAATAGCCAGAGCATAACCTACAAAGTCTCTCTTACCCTCGTTATTAATTACTGCTGGTACATAAATTTGGGCAGTGAAAAGCCAGAAATGTAGTAAAAATTGAGACTGCGCTCTATCTTTAAACGGTACATTCTCAGCATTACTAGCTTGTGCTCCTAAAAAGTAGGTGCTGGGTAGGTTTACTGCAAACTCAGCAGGTTGGAGTAACTCTTGCCAAACTCTTACTGCATCCTCTGTGTAGCTGCCTATGGCTCTTGCTTCAAATGGTTTACGAGTAGATGGCACTCCTCGCAAAATGCTCCACAGCATATCACGCCAGAGCTTTACCCAATATCCCTGATCTCCGCTTTGGTCACAATCAGCAATAAAAGCACCTTTTGGTACAACTACAGGATAAATGTAGACTTTCTTAGTTTTGGTTTTGCCAGTTTTCGGGTCAGTGTCCTGTCTTTCTGCTTCTCGTAAAGGTGGAATAACCTCTTTAGTCTTCTTATTTTTGAAAGTTTGTGAATACTCCTGCTCCTCCCGACTAGCTGCATAAACTTCATTAAATAAAGCTTCTAGTCCAGGCAAGTTGAGCAGTAAAGTTGCACCTTGTTCATTCAGTCTAGTAAGCTTGCAAATTACCTCGCTATTGTTCTTAAATGCTGGCTGTCGCTCTAACCATCTCACCATTAGCACTAATCCTGCCAATCCTGCACGGTGCTGGGATGAGGGTAAGTGAGCAAGCTGGTAATCTAGAGTTAGTAATTCAACTGTTGCTGTCTGTTTTGTTTTAGCCAAGTTCTACATCCTCCTTGGTTAAAAATCCCCGTTTTGGGTCATAGCGCTCCCAAGAAGCAACGCCTAGATATTTCGGCAACCACTTCGGTTTACTGTTACTAAAATCAGCCCATTTATGCGGGACATTAATTTTGAATCCGTCATAAGGTTTGCGTAATTTGATTAATGCCTCTACTGCGTCTAAATCTTGATCTAAAATGCAGGGAACGGCAAATTCCTCTGTATCTCTAAAATCTCCTGGGATTGCAAAGTAACCTCCTTCTAAAAATCGAGAGCTGCCATCTGATGAGCGTTCTGCCAAAGCATATTCCTCTAGTGCTTCAGCCATTAGTTGTTGACTAACATCACGGCTACCTAATTTCTCTAAAAAAGCTTTCGCTGCTTCCAGTTCCTCTTGCTTATAGGGCAGTGATTTTGGTGGCTGGTAAATATGCAATTTGGCTCGGAAGTCCAAACCTCTAGATAAATGTCGATTGGCACGACCAAAACGCTGTACTAAAGAAGAAATTGGCGCAATTTCTGTAATTAATACATCAGCATCTAGATCCAAACTCATCTCACAGACTTGAGTAGTAATAGCGATCGCCTTTGGCGCTGCGCTTCGCGCAATCGCGGCTTTTCTCTCTTTCTGATACGCAAAAGCATCTACAGTAGCGTTATGAATAATTTGACGGTCTTGCAGTCTGTACCGACTGTGGTAAGTCAAACTATCAATAGAAAATTCAGCCGCTAACTTTCGGGCTATAGTCTGGCAACGATCTACTGTATTTACTACCCATAGCACCCGTTCTCCCTGCTGATAAGCACTTACAGCCCGTTCAAATGCTGCACTGGCATTAGCTACTGGCTCTAGTCGATAGCGTGGATGATCTTCTTTTGCTTGTACGGCTAAATCTTCACGGTCAGCCGCAGTAGAATATACCTTTAGCCCTGCTTCCTCTAGTTCAACTCGTCTAGATGGCGGTAATGTTGCAGTCATGCACAACACTGGTACATCGAAGTTTTGCAAAAAACTAACTAAAGAATCAAACATTTTGCGGTCAAAGCTATGCACTTCATCAATGATCACTACACTATCTGCCAAAACAGGAAGCAGGCACATACTGGTGTAGCTATGTTCCATAAATCCCAGAAATTGATCGACGGTGGCACTGAAGTAGCGACGCGACCAAAACCCAAGCGCAAATAATCGCTCATCTGCTTGAAAGTCTTTGCCCTTAGTAGCTTCGTCGCTGGGGTTAGCAGCCATTGCTTCTAGTTCATAGCGGGCAGTCCCAGTAACCAAAGCGGCATCAGTTTCAGGCGACCATCCTACATAGTCTCGAAATCCTTCTGTGGCAGTCCCTCGCGTGGGATACAGGAATATCACCTTACCAATTTCATACTCCCAGGACTGTGCCTCAGCCCATTTCCACCCTGCTATTGTTTTTCCCGCAGCACAAGCAGCTAGTAGAAGCGCTTTTGAACCTTGTTGAGCGGTCTGGATTTGAAAAGTGTGAAGTCGAAATGGTTCACCTGTTCGGTCTGCAATCTGTTCAGCACGTTTTTGTAAGATCGCCTCGTCGATATCGTGACGACCTATTGCTTGAGAATGAACGACATTATCAATCCATTCATCAATAGAATGTCCCTCTCGCACTAATCCTGATGCCGCAGCATCAGCAACAATTAATCCTGCTTTTGTCGCCAGCAGCAAAGACCTCCGTTCTCTAGTCTCTGGTTCTTTAAGTTTCCGCCCAAACTTATTAGCACTTTTGTTAGCACTTTTATAAGCTTGCTCCCAGACAGATCCTGCTTTCCAAGCTTCTAATGTTAGGGTGGGTAGACTTTCTAGTTGAGCGATCGCTGCAATCCTCTTGAGGATGGAAGTTATTTCAAGATGCCGTAAGTAGAGCTTTACTACTTTTTTAAGCGATCGCGGTTGACAAAACTTGTAGTCTCCGCTTGAGGCTGCTTTTAGGTGATGGGATAAAACTGCGGCAGTAATTACTTCTAGATCGAGTAAAGGGTTTGTCGCTAGCCACGAGCGGACTTCAGGTAAATGCAGCACTAAGGTACTAATATGTTCGTGTCTGAGTGTTTGTTGTGTGTAACCTGACTGGGAAACAGCATTAAAAAAGTCTTCATTTGCCTTGCCTATGTCATGAAAAAGTGCAGCCACTGTAAGTTAAGTAAAAATTGCTCTTGGGTTTCACCGTAAATCCGAAAGAAGCGACACCAGTTGCGACCCCATCTACCATTAAGGCGAAAGATTCGGATAGCAATATTTTCTGTGTCCCTTAGATGAGCTTCTAAGGTGATTGGTGGATTACTTTTTGCTCGAAGTTCTAAAGGTTCATTCATGATGAAAACTCCTAAAACCAAGACTGGGAGAAAATACCCCACAACCCATGCGGCGTTTACCACCCAAACCATGAGTCTGCAACTTAATTGAGTCCTCGTCACTCAAGCCTGATACTTCCAAGCCAAAACCAACTACTGAATACTGTTTGATTTTGATCGCCTTCCTATCTAGTTCTCCTTCAGTGTTAAGTGGAATGGCAATAGTTCCGCTAATTCCCAATGGCTCAAGTTGACGCTTTGCCGCTTCCAAAAAGGGTTCTGGCTCTTGAAAACCTTTGATTGTGACAATACGCGATCGCAATCTGCCGCAGGCTGCAACATAAATATCTGCGGAATCCCTAGCCGAATTGGGTGAGTGCCAATTGTCAGTTGTTTGCCAGCTAACCCATAAACCAGAGGTACTTTGTCTCCTGGTAACCGCATTCTCAACCGAGATTTATCTGTAAGGTAAATCTTGCCTTGTTTGTCTGGAATTCCCATCACTGTCTGGATACCGAGCCAAGTTTGTTGATGGAGTTGAGGGCAGATGTGGGCGATCGCGACTATATAATCCATATCCATGATCCGCAGGCAGTATTTGCCCAACAATTCCAAAACACATATCCACGTAAGGTAAATCCACTCTTTCAACGGCGAACATAGTTAATCTCCTAAATAGTGTTGATTCATGCCTTCAATTCTTCTCGAACTAGCTGCACTAACTCTGGAGGACTGCGAACAATTGCACCTCTGCCATAACCCAAAACCCACCTTTTTAGGTCATTTAGTCCTCTAACGACCAAGTGCAGTGTTAGTGAACCATCGGGATGCTCTAAAATTTCTTGTGTGGGATGCCAGCGTCGCTCTCGAATAAAAGGTGCTGTAGGAGTGTTAAACCAAATAGATACAGGCATTACAATCCTCCTGCTTCATGCTGAAAAATTAGTTCTAGGTGATCTTTGGTATCAAAAGAGGGGGTCTTGAACAAACTTTTGCTCTAGCACTTGCAAATCTTCAATTCGGTCTACCCTGAACCAGCGCACCTCTTGACGACTATGACAATAACCAATTACATAGGGATTAGTACCGCGATAGATATGCAGCAGATAGGGATCGAGCATACGCTCTGATCTAGTGTTGCGGCTAGCGGTGAAATACCGCATCCAGACTCTGCTGACGACTTTGACAGGCATCCTCCAGCTTGTGCCAAACATCAGGATCGAGGTCAATCTCTGCTCCTGCTCTAAAAATAATCCGTTCGTCTGCAACTGCTTGTAAATCTACCCAGGTCTGCTCTGGCAATCGTTCCCTAATCGAGCAATGGCAGAACGTAATTCTAGGGAGTACGTACCTGCATAAGCCTCTAACATTCTGGCTCCCAACGTGAGAGCAAACAGTTCTCCCTTAGTCAGAGAAATACTGGGCAAACGCCATTCTGGGTCAGTGTAGTGATGACCTTGCTTGTGGTTAAACTCTAATGGGGCATGAAAGCGATCGCGTAAGAATGCCAGATCGCTACGAATCGTCCGTTCGCTGACTTCTAAATCTTTAGCAATACTGAGAGCAGTTTGTCGCTGTTCTGTGCGTAGGAGGGCATCAATCTGTAGTAGCCTTTCTAAGTGACGAGACATACTTTAGCTAAGATGATTTAGCTACATCTTATGAGTGCTAACCTGCAAAAACGTTTCCGCCTCCAAAAGAGGCACGAAATATGTTTTAAAGATGTGTATGCTCCCAATACATCGCCAGCAAATATTGGCAATTGCCCCTCTTCTTCTCTAATACCCGAAAATACTTCTAAGTCAGGCGATCCATCAATTCCACCAGCAAGCCAGAGGTTCAGACTCAGCTAGGACACAAGTGCAGCATCATTTAAATAAAGTAGGCAAGTCCTATTTAGAGCTTGAGGATTTTACTAGAGTGAAAGTTGGTGATATCGGGGAAAAGGGTCTGTTGGAACAATTACAGCGTTTCTGTCCACCAGAAATTATCGGGGATGATGCGGCTGTAATGGCTATTGAGCCAGGGCAATCTTTAGTGGTGACAACTGATGTATTGGTGGATGAAGTGCATTTTAGCGATCGCACCACTTCTCCAGAAGACGCTGGCTGGCGAGCTGTCACAGCCAACCTATCTGATTTAGCAGCAATGGGCGCTGTTCCTCTAGGGATCACCGTTGGTCTAGGACTCAGAAGCGATGTTCTAGTCAGCTGGGTAGAGCGGCTGTACCAGGGAATGAATGAATGTCTACAACAGTACGGCACACCTATTGTCGGGGGCGATATCTGCCGCTCACCAGTAATTACAATAGCAATTACTGCCTTCGGTCAAGTCCACCCTAACCGCATTATTCGCCGCTCAGCTGCCCAGCTGGGTGATGCTATTGTTGTCACAGGGGTTCACGGTGCCTCACGTGCGGGGTTAGAACTGCTACTTGATCCTGATTTGGGACAAAACCTGAGTCAGACGCAGCGAATAGCCCTAATTCAAGCGCATCAAAGACCTCAACCCCGCCTGGATGTATTGCCACTTCTTTGGGAAGTTAGTGGTGAATCGGCAACAGTGGCTGGCATGGATAGCAGCGATGGTTTAGCAGACGCTTTAGTGCAAATATGTCAAGCCAGTAGCGTTGGTGCCAAAATTAAGCGCAGCCATATCCCTATACCACCTGCATTAAATAATTGGTCACCACCACAAGCACTAGACTGGGCTTTATACGGTGGCGAAGACTTTGAATTAGTGCTGTGCCTTGCTCCAGAACCAGCAAATGCTTTAGTACAACAACTGGGGAATAGCGCAGCTGTTATCGGAACAATCACATCCGAATTAGAAGTGCGGTTGATTGATCAAACAGGCAAAACCCCCGATCAAGTTCTTAGCCTCAGCCGGGGATTTCAACATTTTAGTTAGACAGTAGAGAAATAGTTGTGAGGTTTAAACTTTGAATTTTGAATTTAAAAAGATTCGAGTAATTAATTTATCACTTCTGAACACTTCTTTTAACTCAAAACTTAGAATTCATAACTATTTCTAACTCACCCACTTTTCAGCCATTAACTCTGCCAAATCTACCACACGCTGACTGTAGCCCCACTCGTTGTCATACCAAGCCATCACCTTTACCATGTCACCGCCCATGACCATCGTTAAACTGGCATCTACAATTGAAGAAGCATCATGACCGCGATAGTCAGATGAAACCAGCAGTAGTTCGCTGTATTCCATAATGCCTTTCAAATGACCTGCTGCTGCTTCCTGCAAAACTTGGTTTACTTCCTCAGCAAACGTATTCTTCTCAACCTGAACAATGAAATCCACCATAGAAACATTAGGGGTGGGTACTCGCAATGCAACACCATTCAGCTTGCCTTTAAGTTCTGGCACCACTAGAGCTACCGCTTTAGCTGCACCAGTCGAGGTTGGTACAATATTCATTGCTGCTGCCCTTGCGCGTCGGACATCTCGGTGACTGGCATCTAACAGGCGCTGATCGCCAGTGTAGCTATGAGTAGTGGTCATCATACCTTTGATGATGCCGAATTTCTCGTGCAACACCTTGGCAACGGGAGCCAAACAGTTAGTAGTACAGCTAGCATTACTGATAACGACGTGCTTGTTATGGTCATAATCCTGGTGATTTACGCCAACTACAAACGTGCCATCATCGTTTTTTCCTGGGGCAGTGATCATCACCTTCTTAGCACCAGCGTTTAAATGCTTAGACGCACCTTCTTTACTGGTAAAAACGCCCGTAGACTCAATAATCAGATCAATTTCCCAATCTCTCCAAGGCAAGTTTTCTGGGTTGCGATCAGATGTACATTTAACAGTTTTGCCATTAATAATGATCGAGTTATCGTCAGCACTGATATCGGCATCCTTTAACGTCCCCAGCATCGTGTCATACTTCAACAAGTGAGCGTTGGTTCTGGGGTCAGAAGTGTCATTGATAGCGACGAGATCGATTTTGCTATTTTCTCTAGTCAGCCAGCATCGCATAAAGTTGCGTCCGATGCGCCCAAACCCGTTGATCGCGACTCTAATCACAGCTTGCCCTCTGGTGTGTACTGAATAATAAATACCTAGTATTGAGGATCAATCATATCGCAAAGGGCGGTGCATTATAACTTCTGAGTGTCATCGGTACACCGGAGTTTAACTCCGGTGTACCGATGACCAGATTCCCCGGTCAGCTAGGCTAAGAAAGTCTAGAATTTATAGAGATTTATTCCGGTTCGCTGCTTACGGTTGCTTCCGGCGACAGAGGTTAGGAATATAAGTTCTGCGTGGCAATGTATTGTCTCACAACTTCAGGGACTAAGTAACGGATCGATTTACCATCATGGCAATATTGGCGAATCAAACTTGAGGATACTCCTATCCAAGGTATCTGCAATAAATGCCAGTAAATATTAATACCTTCAACCGCTAGTTTTTGTCTTACTTGTATACACAACTTGATTGGCTCCATGTTTCCTAGTGATGGCGCTGACACAATTCGGGGCGCAACTAACCAGTCACACTCAGCAGCTAGTTCTTGTCGTCGGTACCACCGGGGTAAAGTTTGGAAAGAATCTAGACCAACAATCCAGTACCAGTGAGTATTAGGGTAAACAGCTTGCAGCTCAATTAAGGTTTCGATTGCAAATGAAGGTTTAGAGTGATTAAATCCTGCTATCGAGACGATGAAAGCTGGATGGTCTGCGATCGCTCTCTGCACCATCTCTAAGCGATGCTTAAATATTACAGCTTGTTTATGCGGTGGACACGGAGATGGCACCCAAATTACCTGATCCAGTTCTACCTGGCTCAAAGCCGTTTCAGCAATCACTAAATGCCCCCAGTGAACCGGATCGAACGTGCCACCCAAAATTCCCACTTTCCGCATTCATCACCGTCGCGGTTTGCTAAGTAGTACCCTTAATTCAATCTTAGAGAGGTTTTTAAGAACACTCGCCTGCCACCTATAATCCAGATTACAGACAGAATTAAACGTTGCAGCGCTGTTGCAAAACATAATTTGTATCCCAGTGTTATCTTCAAATGCATTTGACTAATTAGTACTACCGCTAAAAGTAGTCTCCTTATTGGTATGTCAAAGGAATTATCCTATTTAGCACCTAATTCAAAACATAAAAATAATTCGGTATAAAAAGATTAAACACTACATTTAAAACCCTGAATTAAAGCAATCACAATAGCTCCAAATATAAATTATGCAGAAATAAAGAATAAAAAATGTGGGAGGCACAAAACTGCATTTATTGATATGATATCGCCTAATATTTGTGCATTATAGTGTGGTGTGGTGTGTAAGGAGCAAAGATGCCAGAGTCTGTTGATTTTAGCGGCAAGCCATTTCATTTTATTGGTATTGGTGGTATTGGAATGTCAGCCCTGGCTCACGTTCTAGCCAAGCGCAAACTGCCAGTATCGGGGTCAGATATCCGTTCCAGCCACATTACTCAGCAGTTGTCAGCAATTGGAGCACATATTTTTCATACACAAGACGCGACCAATCTGGAGTTTTTTCTATCTGAAACTGACCTCTGCTAGCGTGTTACCCGCTATGCCAGTTAGTTCAATGGTACATCAGTACTGTTAGAGCATAACTCAATTGGCATAACAGCTAATAAACTGGAGGCATTGCCTCAAGTAATTTGTTCAACGGCAATCAATCCAGCGAATTTAGAATATCAAGCGGCTTTAATTTGTTGTCCTACTTTTCATCGCTCAGATTTATTAGCAGCCTAATTCAGGATTATCAAAGCATTGCAGTAGCAGGAACTCATGGCAAAACTACAACGAGTAGCATGATTGGCTATATGCTCCCTCCAGGCTGGTATTGATCCAACAAATTGTCGTGGGGGAAAGTGAATGCCTGGTCGGGCAATGCGCGACTGGGACAAAGTCAGTATCTTGTTGCGGAGGCAGATGAATCTGATGGAACTATCTCGTTAAACTGTCTGCCCAAATTGGAGTTATCACTAATGTTGAACTTGACCATCCTGACCATTACGAAACGCTGGAGCAGGTAATTGAAACCTTCCAGGTGTTTGCCCAAAGTTGTCAAATTGTAATGTAGGTTGCCTGATTGTGCAATAGTGCGCGATGCTATCTTTGGCAAAAAACCTTGAAAATCGTCAACCTAATGACAAACAGCTACAGCCTAGATCCAGATACAAATGCAGACTACACAATAACTGATGTTGACTACCGTGCAGATGGCACTACGGCGCTACCAGTTCTGGAAAGTTTTAGGAGAGTTGAATTTGCGGTTACTCAGGCAGCATAACCTTAGTAATTCTCTCGCAGCATTTAGCTGTCGGTCGTCTATTGAATTTAGATTTTCAGTTATTGCCAATAGCATCGCCAATATTGAAGGGCACGTCGCCGCTTTGAGCTGCGCGGCGAAGCTAATATTCTTTTCATTGATGACTATGCCCATCACCCAGCGAGATCCGCGCTACATTAGCCGCTGCACGTTCACAGCAAGACCTGAACAACGCGTAGTTGCCATTTTCCAACCGCATCGTTATAGTCGGACACTTACGTTTTTACCAGAGTTTGCTCAGTCCTTTAGTGATGCTGATTTAGTTGTTATTAGTGATATTTACAGCAGGCGAACCGAACTTGGGACAAATTAATGCTCAACAATTATATGAATTTAATTGCTACCCATTACCCGCAAGTGACTTATCCTTCTTTGGAGTCAGTCTGTCAGTATCTGATCCAAATACTGCGTCCAGGCGATATTGCTGTTTTTAGGACCGGAAATTGTGGATCAGTGATTCCAGAAGTGATGAACTCGATTCACCACATGGGTAAAACAGATAACAGAGGAGAGATTAATATGAACGTCTCTCAAAACCCGGCAATGTCGGTACTTCTCCTTGATTGTGAATACCAAAACCAAAAATGATTCGCTAGTATGTTAGTTGATTTATTTACCGGGTTCTACTTATCATGTTAAGTCTCTCGTGCCTCTGGCAACACTCACATCTTTTCGGGTTGGGGGACCAGCGCAATGGTACGTTGCTCCCCGGAACTTAGAAGCGCTACAAGCAAGCTTTGAGTGGGCTAAAACAGAGGGTTTAGCAGTGACACTGCTGGGAGCTGGTTCTAACTTGCTCGTAAGCGATCGCGGTTTACCAGGCTTAGTCATTGGTACTCGGCATCTCCGCCATACCGAATTCAACTCTGATACTGGTCAAGTAACAGCTGCTGCTGGAGAACCTCTGCCTCGCTTGGCGTGGCAAGCAGCCGAACGAGGGTGGCAAGGATTAGAATGGGCCGTTGGTATTCCTGGCAGCGTTGGCGGTGCTGTTGTGATGAATGCGGGTGCTCACAAAAGCTGTGTAGCTGATATGCTGGTGAACACTCAGGTATTGTCACCTTCTACAACCCTGGAAACTGTTACTCCTCAACAGCTAGGCTATAGTTACCGTACTTCATTACTTCAAGGGAGCGATCGCCTAGTTACACAGGCGGTGTTCCAACTACAACCTGGAAGCGACCCAGAGCTTGTTTTGGCGACAACAAGCCAACACCTAGAACAGCGACGCACAACTCAACCTTATCATCTACCTAGTTGTGGCAGTGTTTTCCGTAATCCCAAACCCTATCAAGCAGGTTGGTTAATTGAGCAGACAGGGCTTAAGGGTTACCAAATTGGGAGAGCGCAAGTGGCGCAACGCCATGCCAACTTCATCCTTAACTGCGGCGGAGCAACAGCTAGTGATATTTTCCAATTGATTAACTACGTCCAACAGCAGGTTGAACAGCATTGGGCTATTCGCTTAGAGCCAGAAGTCAGGATTTTAGGACAGTTTCAGTAACAGGTTTTCTATCAGGGGAATTAGTTCCGTCCAAGGTTTCCTAATTCCGAGAGGGAACCCTAATCTCCCGTTGAATCAAGTCACGTCAAACTGATGTGGTAGCGTTTAGGAGAAAGAAAGTGATTTCTGTAGGGCATCTATAATTTAATGGGACTTTTATCTAATTAACACGGTCAATTAGTTATGACACAAGGAAAAGGATTCGGTTTTGGTCTAGGAAAAATGAAAGAACTAGCCGATGCCTTTAAAAAGGCTCAGCAGGTTCAAGAGGGCGCAAAAAAGCTCCAAGAAGAATTGGAGCAAATGGAGATTTCTGGCGAGGCTGGCGGTGGTTTAGTTAAGGTAATTCTCAGTGGCAACCAGGAACCTCGGCGGGTGGAAATTTCCCCAGATGCGTTAGGAGAGGGAACAGAAGTGCTTGCTGATCTGGTAACAGCAGCAATGAAAGATGCTTATAACAAGTCCACAATGACAATGCGGGAGCGAATGGAAGAATTGACAAGTGGATTAGAGCTTCCAGGAATGTAAAGAAGCAGTAGCGCCATCGCCCGTGTCCTCTGAAAATTGGAGGAAGGCAAAAGGCAAAAGCTCACAACTTTTGTCTAACTGCCTTTCGTAGCCTTATCTAAAGGATTGCTGTAGATGCCTTACAAGCTTTTATTTGTTTGCCTTGGTAACATCTGCCGTTCACCAGCGGCAGAGAATATCATGAATCATCTCATCTTCCAATCGAACCTAAGTGAGCAAATCCTCTGTGACTCTGCTGGTACAGCTGGGTATCACATTGGGCGTCCGCCTGATCAGCGGATGACAATTACTGCGGCTGAGCAACTAGGTATTAAACTATGTGGTCAAGCTCGCCAGTTTAAACACTCTGACTTGAAAAACTTTGACTTAATTTTGGCTATGGATCGAGCTAACTATCAAGATATTCTCGATCTTGACCCAAGCGGGCAGTACTGGAATAAAGTGCGCCTAATGTGTGACTTTTGCTTAAGCCATTCTCTTAAGGAAGTCCCAGATCCTTACTATGGTGGTCCAGAAAACTTCAATCACGTTATTGAGCTACTCCTTGATGCCTGTAATGGCTTACTTCAGTATGTTATCAATCAAAAGTTAGTTGCTAGATTTGAATAAGTTATACGTTATTTAACTCAAAACTCTATTCCACTAGGTGATGCTTCATCGCAAAACCAACCAGTTCTGCTCTATTACTAGTTTCAGTTTTTCTAAACAAGCTACTGACGTACTTTTCTACTGTCCGAGGGCTGAGGTGTAGGCGAGTCCCTATTTCGGCATTGGAAAGACCATGAGTCACTAGCACTAGAACTTCCTGCTCTCGCTGAGTTAGCTTGAGCGCCAAGTTAGAATTTTCAGCGTCATCTAAGCGCGAACTTTCTTCAAGGGAAAGATGATATTTATGTATCATCTGCGATCGCTCTAGAAGATTGTGAATTGCTGCTCCTAACTCTGCCAATTCAAACGGCTTAGGTAAATAGAGATCGCCTCCAGACTGGTAACCTTGAATTCTCTCCGCAGTTTCGTTTCTTGATGTCAAGAAAATAACTGGTAATAGCCGAAACGCTGGGTGTTGCCGAACACCTTGCACAAGCTCGTAGCCGTTCATCCGTGGCATGATAATATCGGTCACCATTAGATGAGGATGATGTGCTTCAACCTTAGTCAGTGCTTCTCGACCATCAGCAGCCGTTAGAACTGAGTAGCCGGACATTTCGAGGTATTCGCAGATAGCCAGGCGAGTTCCTAGATCGTCATCGACAACAAGAATCGTTAAGGGCATGGATGATAAAGG
>JAUJND010000023.1:0-42231 GCA_030446505.1 Chroococcidiopsidaceae cyanobacterium YX2bin18
CCAAGTGAGTACCTGGGACTGGAACATGGTAACCAATGAATTTATTTGGTGCCATAATCATGAAGTGCTATTTGGTCTTATTCCAGACACCTTTAATGGAACTTATCAAGCCGTCCTCGAATGTATTCATCCGGAAGACCGCCAATTGGTGATCCAAGAAGTAAGTCGTGCGATTGAGTCAAGGATAGATTATGACCAGGAATACCGCATTGTTTGGCCTGACGGTAGCAGCCGTTGGTTGGCAGTAAAAGGCAAAGTTTTTTATGACCAAACTGATCAGGCGGTGCAGATGGTTGGGCTGAGCCTGGATATTACTACTCTGAAGCAGACGACAGATCAAATCGCAGCATCGCTCAAAGAAAAAGAAGTGCTGTTGAAGGAAATTCACCACCGTGTCAAAAACAATTTGCAGATTATTTCCAGTCTGCTTAACCTCCAAGCTGGATATATCGAGGATCAAAAAACTATTGAAATCTTCAAACAATGCGAGAACCGCGTTGGAGCAATGGCTCTGATCCACGAACAACTTTATCAATCTCATGACCTGGCGAAGATTGGATTTGCTGATTACGTCAAAACCTTAGCAGCTAATTTGTTCAGTTCTTACGGCATTCTTTCAGAAACTGAGGAAGAAGACCGAGTCGGAAGCATTGCCCTGAAGGTAGATGTCAATAATATTTTCCTCAGCGTTGATGCAGCAATTCCTTGTGGCTTGATTATTAATGAACTTGTTTCAAACTCCCTAGAATACGCCTTTTCACCAGGCAAAAAAGGTGAAATTCGCATTGGGCTTCATGCTGATAATAACAATTATTTAACTCTCAGTGTCAGTGACAATGGTATTGGGTTCCCCAAAGATTTAGATTTCAGAAATACAGATTCACTGGGTTTGCAGATAGTAACTGCCTTATCAAATCAATTAGAAGGTACTATCGAGCTTAATAGAAATAATGGTACAGAATTTAAGATTAAATTTCAGCAGCAAATTCTTCAAACCTAATAAACTATCCCAAACAATGAACAACACAAATATTCTAATAACTGAACGCGGTATTCTCGTCGCCAATGACATATAAAACAGAATAGAAGTTGGGCTAGACTGTTGTACTTAAGCTCAAATGAGCTATTAAAATTCGTATTCTTGATTATTTTAACAACTGCTGTTGGTAAATTACCGAAAAATCATAGCTTTTTCGGTAAAGTAATGAGAAGAGCGAATTTTATTTCAAAGAAAAAATTAGCATACCAAGTCATTTATACAACAGTAAGTACGCTGAGGAATTTAAAACATTTATTATTGCTGCTCGTCTAATCTCAGAAGATCTACACTCGAAATAATTGCCTGATATGGATATAGTTTTAGAGCCAATTATAATCGTAAGTTTAAAAAACTTGGTATCAGTTCAAGGGCTATAACAATGGAGCAGTGCAGAAGCCATTATGCTGGAATTTTTGAATCAGTTTTTTGTTACAACACAATTTATTCCTCATGGGCATTGCTACCTTTGGCAGCCAGGATTGGTAGGGCTGCATATAGTATCGGATTTGCTGATAGCACTAGCCTATTATTCAATTTCAGGAATGCTGGTCTATCTCGTTCACAAACGAAGCGATATCCCCTTCCAAGGGATATTTTTTCTGTTTGGAGCTTTCATTATTGCTTGTGGCACGACTCATGTAATGGAGGTCTGGACGCTCTGGTATCCAACCTATTGGCTATCTGGTTCCATCAAGATAATTACCGCAATAATTTCTTTGTACACGGCTTCAGAACTAGGATCATTGCTTCCCAAAGTATTAACTCTCCCTAGCCCTGCCCAACTAGATACAGCCAACCAAGCATTAGCGCATGAAGTCAGCGATCGCAAACAGGCACAGGAGGCCCTACAGAATCTGAACATAGAACTGGAACAACGAGTTAATCAGCGGACAGCAGAATTGATACATTCCAACCAAGAATTAGCAAGTGAAATTGCCGAGCGCAAGCGGACGGAGGATGCGCTACGCGAGAGTGAGCAACGCTACCGCTTCTTGGCAGATGCCATGCCGCAAATAGTCTGGACAGGTCAACCCGATGGTGGACTTGATTACTATAACCAGCGATGGTACGACTATACCGGAATGACCTTCGAGCAGACCAAGGACTGGGGGTGGCAACCAGTCTTGCATCCAGATGACCTTCAGCAATGTCTTGAGCGGTGGACGAAAGCTGTTCATACGGGTGAAATTTACGAAACTGAGTACCGTTTCAAAAAGGGTGAGGGCGGAACGTACCGCTGGCACTTGGGTCGGGCCCTACCGATGAAGGACTCGGATGGGAAGATCGTTCTGTGGGCTGGGACGTGTACAGATATTGATGACCAGAAGCGGACGGAGGAGCAAATCAAGAAAAATATCGCTCAAAGAGAAAGAAGTGCTACTGAAAGAAATTCATCACCGCGTCAAAAACAATTTGCAAATTATTTCTAGTCTCCTCAACCTGCAATCTGGATATATTAAGGATGAACAAACCCTTGAAATATTGCACCAATGCGAGAATCGGGTGGCATCAATGGCTCTGATCCACGAACAATTGTATCAATCTACAGACTTAGCGAGGATTGACTTTTCTAATTACATTCAAAATCTAGCAGCTAATTTGTTCAGTTCCTACGCCTTTCATGCAGACGCAATTACTCTAAAGGTAAATGTGGATAATGTTTTTTCTCGGCGTTGATGCAGCAGTTCCTTGTGGGTTGATTATCAATGAACTTGTTTCAAATTCTCTAAAATACGCTTTCCCTTAGGCAAAGAAGGTGAAATTCGGATTGAAATTCATGCTGAAAAAGGCTCTCATTTAGTGCTTAGTGTCAGTGACAATGGTATTGGCTTTCCTAAAGATTTAGATTTTAAAAATACAGAATCACTAGGCTTGCAAATAGTAACTGCCTTAACAAATCAATTAGCAGGTACAATCGAGCTTAATAGAAATAAGGGTACAAATTTAAAATTAAATTCTAGAGTAAACTAAATAACTTAAAATATGAATAACGTAAATATTTTAGTGGTTGAAGACGAAAGTCTCGTTGCCAAAGACATACAAAATAGACTAAAAAAAATTCGGATATGCTGTTCCTACTATTGTTGCTTCTGGGAAGAAGCAATTAAGCAAGTAACAGAATTTTGTCCAGATTTAGTGTTAATGGATATTCAATTAAAAGGGAAAATGGATGGCATAGAAGCTGCCCAAAAAATCAATATTAGTTGGGATATCCCAGTAATTTATCTCACTGCTAATGCAGACGATACCACATTAGAGCGATTAAAGGGAACAAACCCATTTGGCTACATACTCAAACCTTTCAAAGAAAAAGAATTAAAAACGCTCATCGAAATTACTCTTACCAAACATCGTCTAGAAAGGGAATTAAAACAGAGTGAACAATGGCTTACTACCGTACTCAAAAGTATTGGTGATGCTGTAATTACTAGCGATCGCACAGGAATAGTAAATTTTATGAATCCTGTAGCCGAGGCATTAACAGGCTGGAAACAGGAAGATGCAGTTGGTAAAGATGTAACAGAAGTATTTAATATTACCCATGCAGAGCATCGGACAAAAATTGAAAATCCTCTAGTACGAGCGCTTCAAGAAGGCGTTATTGTCGGTATATCAGAAGAGACGGTATTAATTACTAGAAACGGTGTAGAAATACCAATTGATGACAGCGCTGCACCGATTAAAGATGACAAAGGAACTATTACAGGTGTAGTTTTAGTCTTTCGAGACATTACCGAGTTTAAGAAAGCTAAGGAGGCACTTCAAAAGCAAATTGAGCAAGAGCGCCTGCTAGCGGAACTGGAAAAAATAAATGAGCTTAAAGACGACTTCCTCAGCACAGTTTCCCATGAATTGCGGACTCCGATAGCGAATATGAGGATGGCAATCCAAATGTTAAAACTTTCAAGTGGTTTACCTGAACGAAGTCAGCGCTATCTGGAGATTTTACAAGCTGAGTGCGCCCGTGAAAGTGATCTAATTGATAATTTGTTAGATTTGCAACGGCTAGAAACTACGTCTTATCTAGTTCTCGAAGATGCTGTGAGTCTACAAGATTATTTACCCAGCATAATTGAGTCGTTCAGAACCCGTATTCAACAACGCGAACAAACTATCCAGCTTAATCTTCCCCCTGATGTGCTGCCTCTAGTCATAGATCAGGCAAGCCTGGAACGGATATTAGTGGAACTCATAAATAATGCCTGCAAATATACTTGCAATGCGGGTGAAATTGTGTTGAGTGTTCGCCAAGAGAGAGAGTTTGTGACGTGAGATTGTCGGAGGCAGTATTCCCCCGACAACTATCGCGAGAAAGTATCTCCCCCGGAGAGTTCTGTAGAGAAGATTCCCCACAAAATCTTGCGATCCAAATCTCTCCTGGGCTAGGTAAAGAATTCTCTACTATCTTTACTATCAGTAATCAAGCAGAAATTCCAGCAACGGAGCTACCACGTGTTTTTGAGAAATTCTACCGTGTTCCCAAAGCTGACCGTTGGAAGCAAGGTGGTACTGGGTTAGGGCTAGCTCTAGTACAGAAATTAGTCGAAAGACTGCAAGGAACTATCTCTGTTGACAGCAGCGATGGATGGACTACGTTCACTATTGAGCTATTTCAATTGGTTTCGAGACTGCTCAATATTCGGACTAAATATATGTGCATCATATTTAACGTTCTGTATTGCAATTTTTTAGTGAGAATAACTAGTTTATTTATAGTTACTCAGAAATAAACTTGAGCACAATTATTCAGCTGGGCGGGTGATTACACAGCAAGGTATGCAGATTGTTGATTAATACAATTAACAACACACAGAAACTTTCGCAGTGGAGATGCATCTAAGCTAAAAGAAGCGGACTCACATTTTTGCCAGGAGCGAGAACTAAAGTTGAGACACGATTAGGAATTGTGACGCAGAATTTCACATCTCGATAACCTCAGTGGGGCAAGCCGAATATCTGGTATGGACAGAACAAGTTGCGCCTGGAGTTCCATTGGCAGAGACTTTGGTAACATTGCCATTAGCAGATTGGTGGATTCAAGCTGATCAGTTGGTAAACGATGCTTTGCAGGTTATGTTACAAAGTAATGAGGTATCCGGCTCAAATCCACTTGCGCCCCTACAGAGCAGAATAGAAAGCCTGGGTCAGCAACTTTACAATGCATTGTTTCAAGATACCCTAAAAAATAGTTGGATAATAGCTCAAGAAATTGCCCAGAAAGAGCAAGAGGTATTACGGCTGCACTTAGAGCTAAATGAAGCTTTAGCACGTCTACCTTGGAAAATTTTGCATACAGGAGATTACTTCTTAGCCATTCCATCTACAGCGTCTCGCTACCAAATTGAGCTAACACCTAGCTTGCAGCAAAGCTTAGGGATGTTGATGGCGATTGCAATGCCTAATCCTCAAGCTAGTCTGTCCCTTAAACAAGCAGCAAAAAAATTACAAGTACACCAATTGTTCCCAGTAGATCACCTCGACGAGTTGATATTGGTGACAACAATACCAGTAACAGATGCTGGGGAAACCTCACCTGAGCAAGTGACATCTAATTCTATTGAGCCTCCAGAATTGGAGTTGGACAAACAGGAATGGGATGATGATCGTACCTACGAGGAGGACTCGGCTCTAGTTGCGGATTTATTTCGCCAAGTTACCCAGCAAGTAAGATCACCGATAGTAACTACCTCGATTGAGCAGTTGCCAGAAGTAGCCTCAAGTGATCCTCAATCTTTAAGTGCTAAGACTCCCCAAACCTTCACCGACAAGTCAGCAGCTGCCCCGACTAACACTGACACAACACAGATGGGGACGCGGTTCGCTGATCATAAGAGTGTAAAAAAGCTGATCCTACAGGCTGTAGGACTTATAGCGATTACTTTCGGCAGTTTTTGGTGGTTTCAACAACCACAACAATCCCCACCGCAAATACCTGCATCGCAACCAGCTGTCAACTTAAAGCTGGCTAGCTGGGAGCTTCAAGCTCTAGCCATTGGATACTTCAACAAAGGTAACTTGAGTGCTGGCTGTCTGGCTGTCACCGAACTGCTAAATCGGGGGGCGCTTCAAAGTGCAAATACTGCTCTTAATGCCGTTTCAGATGTCCAAGCCAAAACGAGCGCGATTAATTTTCTTTGGGGACGCTTGGCATGGCAATCTATCAAGACAGGAGACAAAAATTACAGCTTGAATGATGTTCGCCGTTACTGGGAAACTGCTGTTAAAGACAAGCCTAATTCTCCTGAATATCATAATGCCTTGGGCTTTTTGTATTACATTCAAGGCGATTTAAATAGAGCAAATCAAACGTGGTTCCAGGCACTATATTTAGTTGAAGAGCAAGCTAAGACTGCATCTTTTGATGTTACTAAGCAAAATAAGCTAAATGCTTACGCTGGATTAGCACTGGTACTGAGTAAACTGGCTGAAAATCAACCCAGGGATGAACAAGCGAAGTTGTTGAGTGAGGCAATTAAGCTGCGCCAAAAGGTGTTAACAGAGGAGCCGATTAATTCCCAGCCACAGGCATTGAGTAAATCTTGGTTATGGACAGACAAAGCAATCCAAGACTGGCGATCGCTCCTTAAGCTTAAAAGTGGCTAGAGACTAGAAATTGTAATTAACTACTCTATTCCTTATTTTGCAAAATTGAAGCCAGAGAACGATATTTGCGGATATCCATCATTTCTGCCAGGGATTCTTGTTTTTCCCCAACTTCCTCTGGTGGCAACACTGTCACTACAGGTTCTGATTCAGCATTTAAGTAGTTTGCAATTAAATCTGAAGCAGGTAAATCGTCTGGCACTGCAAGCAATTCGCCCGCATCAGGCAGGTGCTCCTTGAGAGGTAAGTTCCCTACAGGTTCTATTTCGACTAGCATCGCTGCCGGAGGTGGCTCAGGCTGAGTAGGAGCCAAATGCCCTTGGAGTAGAAGTTTTCGCTGTTGACGGCGTGTTAGCGATCGCCCAAAAGAGGGTTTGTGTTTGGCAGACTCGGAGCCACTCTTGAGCCGTTTAAAAATTACAAATGAACCAGTGGCAATAAGGACAGCACCCACTAACCACATAGGACTAGCTGAGTCGGAGGACGTTTCAGTTGTCGCTATTGTTGGTTCCGGCTCCTGTTGCAAATTAATAGGATGAGTCAGGCTAAGGATAGAAATCGCGGTAATGCCGAGTAGCAATATCCATACTCCAACCCACGTCAGCCAAGGATAATGCTTAAGCAGCGCCAGGAGAGAATTTAAATTATTTGATCGTGTTCGGCTTGAGGGAACAAGCTTTGAGTCACTCAACTCGGATGATTTACTCTGATTATTCTCCATAGCTGCTTTGAAATACGGATACCCTTTTTTTCTCGATTTTACTTGAGCTTTATTTTTTATTCATTTTTAGGTATGTCTTTCTAAAGCAAGTTGAATTAGTTGGTCTACCAACTCTGGAAAGGTAATACCGAAAGCTTCCCATAGTTGCGGATACATACTCGTTGCTGTGAAGCCCGGTAAAGTGTTGATCTCGTTAATTAAAACTGATCCAGTGGCTTCAACGTAGAAAAAGTCTACTCGCGCCAAACCAGCAGCATCAATTGCGGCAAAAGCTTGCAGAGCCATTTCTTGAATTACAGATGCGATCACCTGACTTACTGGCGCTGGAATTAATAAATCTGCCTTACCCTCGCTGTACTTGGTTTCATAGTCATAAAAATCACTTTGGTAAGTAATTTCTCCCACAACCGAAGCTTTGGGGTGATCGTTACCCAAAACTGCACATTCTAGTTCCCGTGCAACAACACCTGCTTCTACAATTAATCGCCGATCTAGACTAGCAGCACGATCTAGAGCTGCTTCAAGCTCACTACGCGATCGCACTTTAGCAACGCCCACTGATGACCCTAAATTAGCAGGCTTTACAAAACAGGGATAGCCCAAAGTTGCTTCAATTTGGTCACATAGCTTCGGAAAAACACAAGGATTAGACCAAACTTGCGTTCTATTTACTGCCACGTATTTTACTTGTGGCAACCCTGCTTGAGCAAACGCCATCTTCATTGCAATTTTATCCATTCCCATTGCCGAGCCTAACACTCCAGAACCAACAAAGGGAACTTGC
The DNA here is from genome assembly GCA_030446505.1 of Chroococcidiopsidaceae cyanobacterium YX2bin18. Taxonomy (GTDB): domain Bacteria; phylum Cyanobacteriota; class Cyanobacteriia; order Cyanobacteriales; family Chroococcidiopsidaceae; genus JAHHHE01. The sequence continues at coordinate 8,149 of JAUJND010000023.1, forward strand.
ATTAATTTTAGTAGCCCCTGCACTGTACCATCTTCGCCATTAGGTCCGTGAAGAATTGGAAACCAGACATCGACTTCAGCCGCTTGTGAGGGAGATTGCCAGCAGCTAATTTGACCACTCGTCATAGCTTCCGGCTTTGCTTCGCTCAGGGCAAGGTTGTTTGAATGTTGTACTGGCAGCGTACCAGATTCTAGAATTTGTTGCGGCACTGATCCCGCTAGCCAACGCCCATCTTTTTGAATGTAAAAAGGTAGCAGTTCGTATTTTTCAGTGTTCTGGTTAGTGCTTAAGGCATTTGCGATCGCCCGTGCTGAATTAATCGAGACTTCATGTTCCCCGGAACAACCGCCAAACAGCAGACCCACCCGCAGTTTATTCATTCTTTAATCACCTCACCGCACTCCTTGGGCAATAGCGTATCATAGCTTAGAGGCGACTATAAGGTAAGCACGAGACATCAGGGTGTACTGCACCATTTTCTACTCCCTAAACTTAATTAGATATAAATTATGTCTATGCTGTATATAGATTATGGACACAATTTATGAATTGGCGAATTGCCCAAGCAAAACAGAAATTCTCAGAATTAATCAGTGCTGTGCGCCAAGAACCTCAGTTGATTTACAACCGAGATCAATTAGTTGCAGCAGTAATTAAGGCAAAAATGTTTCAACAGTTTTTGGCTTGGCAACAGCTCCAGCAAAAGCCTTCCCTCACTCAGACATTCGCTGAATTGGCAAGACTTTGTGCTGAGGAAAATTACCATTTAGAATTTACTCCCCGCCAGAATCGACTAAATCCTTTTGTAGATGACCTAGACAATGTTTCTTTGTGATACCAACATTATTAGTGACCATAGGATTAACAACAAGGTACAGCAAGCCGCTCAGCTGTAAGGCTGAAAGCACGAACCCCGATAACTTTAACCCGCACCAGTTGTCCTTTGAGTTCGGCAATATTACCATCAAAAAAGGTGAGGCGATTGCCGCGTGTCCGTCCCATCACTTGACTAGGATCTTTAAGATTTTGATCTTCTACCAAGACTTCTTCAATGCGATTAAGGTAGCGCTGCGATCGCTCTAATGCCTTTGCCTCCACTAAATGATTCAGACGTTGCAAGCGATCGCTCTTAACTTCCTCACTCAGCTGCTGATCCCACACAGCCGCTGGGGTTCCCGGACGCGGCGAATAAGCAGCTGTGTTGAGATGGTCAAAACCAATATCTTCTAACAGTTGCAGTGTATTTTCAAACTGTGCTTCCGTTTCCCCAGGAAAGCCAACAATGGCATCAGCACTTATTGACGCATCGGGCATATACTGCCGAATCATTGCAATAATGCGGCGATATTTCTCGTGAGTATAGCCGCGTGACATCCGTTTTAATACCTCGTTATCACCCGATTGGAAAGGAATGTGGAAATGCTCACACACTTTAGGTAACTCAGCACAAGCCTGAATCAAGCGTTCTGTGAAATAACGAGGATGACTTGTAGCAAACCGAATTCGCTCAATTCCTGGTACATCATGGACGTAGTACAGTAAATCTGTCAGTGTGTGTTGATGACGACCTTCTGGGGTGACTCCAGGCAAATCTCGTCCATAAGCATCAATATTTTGACCGAGTAATGTCACTTCCTGATAGCCTAGCCGTCCTAATTGTTCTATCTCACTGCGAATTGCCTCTGGAGTCCGGGATTGTTCAACCCCACGCACATTCGGAACAACACAGTAGGTGCAGCGTTCGTTGCAGCCGTAAATCACGTTTACCCAAGCCGTTACCGTGCTGTCGCGGCGTGGTTTAGTTATGTCCTCGACAATATTTATCGGCTCAGTTGCAACTACCTGACTACCGCCGAATACCTGTTCCAGCAAATCTTCAAGGCGGTTGGCGTGTTGTGGTCCCATTACCAAATCGAGTTCTGGCACTCGCCGCAGTAGCGCTTCTCCTTCCTGCTGTGCGACGCAACCAGCAACCACAAGTGTTAAATTGGGCTGTTCTTGCTTACGCTTTGCCTGTCGTCCCAGGTAGGAATAAACCTTTTGTTCAGCGTTATCCCTAATTGTGCAGGTATTGTATAAGATCAAGTCTGCATTATTCGGGTCTTCTGACCACTCGAAGCCCATATCTTCCAAGATTCCAGCCATACGTTCGGAGTCGGCTTTATTCATCTGACAGCCAAAGGTGGTGATGTGGTAACGGCGGTTAGAGGTGGTCATTGTAATTTACAGGCAAAGGCGAACAGCTTACCAACTCTTAATTATAGATTTTTGTGATTGAAACTGCCTGAAGGTGAGCTAGATAATAAATAAAGATGGATTTTTCTGTAAAAGTCTTGTTTAACTAATTGCAGCCCCTGCATAATTGTTAACTACTGAGGCGATCGCAATGAATACTAAAGAACAAATCATTCAGGAAATTGAGCAAGTACCAGAAGCCCTTTTGAAAGAGGTATTAGAATTTGTGCGAGCATTAAAAGTAAAGCATCCCTCTGAGGGAAAGGCTTTTAAAGCTTATCTAGAGTCCGAGGAAAAATGGTCGGGGGTATATCGTCGCCTTGCAGACTCCTGAATTTGTGCCAAAATCGGATGTGCTTGACATCCACAAACGCCAAATTGAAAGGTTTGGTGGTCTTGACGGTATTAGAGATGTCGGTCTTTTGGACTCTGCACTCGCCCAACCCCAAGCCACTTTCTTTGGTGAGCTTCTGCATCCAACTATCCCCACTCAAGCAGCTGCTTATCTGTATCACCTAGCCAAGAATCATCCTTTCTTAGATGGTAATAAACGTACTGCATTTGCCACGATGATTGCCTTCTTAAATATGAATGGCTATGAATTGAACATGACTGAAGAAGTTGCCTACAACATGGTGATGCAGGTAGCGCAAAGCGAGATGTCTAAGGAAGAGCTTTTCAGTTTTCTGGAGCAACATATACGGAAATAGCGATCGCCAACCCATAGCTTCTACAGCAACCGTTGTTATACTTGTATAACAGTAGATTAGCAGGAGCCTTGAGATGGGACTGATAGCCGTGCGACTAGACCCAGATACTGAGGCTCATTTAGCAGATATTCAGGCACACGAGAAAACCGATAGGAGCGAACTGATCAGGAGGCTGATTAATGAGCGCTGGTTGAGTTTACAAGCTGGGCAAACGTTGGTGGAGAAAATGGGTGGGCATCCAAAACATCTACTAGAAGGTGCTGACCCAAATTTGTCTGAACGCCCAAACCGCAAGAGCGCGATCGCGCGATATCTGTTAGAGCAAGATGCTAAGCCAAATTTGTCTGAATGCCCCAACCACAAGCAAGCAATAGCAGTGCAAGCTGTGTTAGAGGAAGCTGAACACAAAAGTGATTGCGAATCAACACCGTGACTTACCATCCCCTGATCCTTATGGATACAGGAGTGATAGTTGCTTACTACAGTGCTGATGATAAACATCATGCCCAGGCGCGGAGATTTTTCGAGCGCTGCACTAGTCAAATAATTACTACGGTTGCCTGTGTCACTGAAGCTATGTATCTACTAGCTAGTGACTGGAGGGTGCAAAATGAGTTCCTACTGCAAGTCAGCAGGGGTATATTTAACTGCGAACACCTAACAACTCAAGACTTTACTCGAATTACGGAACTCAACGCCCGGTATGCAGACTTACCAGGAGACTTTGCAGATTTGGCTTTAGTTGCTATTTCAGAGCGATTGGATATAGGAGCGATCGCTAGTTTAGATAAAGATTTTGATATTTATAGACGTTATCGTAAGCAGCCTTTTGAGCGCGTGTTTATCTCTAGCTACCAGACGCAGCGAGAAGAATAATATATATAGGTAGATAGCGATCGCACTCCTCACCTGTACGGAGGCTATAACCACAAAATTAGACCAGGCTAAACTTGAAACAGAGATACATAAACCCAGTGCCATGAGCTATCGCCATATTATTACAATTGAGCCAGATAAGCGCGGCGGCAAGCCCTGTATTCGACGAATGCGGATCACTGTGTATGATGTTTTGGGCTGGTTAGCGGCTGGAATGTCGCACGCGGAAATTTTAGATGACTTCCCATTGACGGAGGAAGACATTAGAGCAAGTCTTGAATTTGCTGCTGACCGAGAACATTGCCTGACCGCTATTGTGGATAATACTTGAAGCTACTGTTCGACCAGAACTTAAGTCGGAAGTTAGTTAATCGGCTGACTGATATTTTCCCTGGTGCTAGCCATGTTCAGTTTCACGGACTTAACGAAGTCAGCGATAGCGAAATTTGGGATTTCGCCAAAGTTCAGGGGTTTTATATTGTTACTCAGGATGCTGATTTTGCAGAAAGGAGCCGCCTTTATGGTTCACCACTAAAAGAAATCTGGTTAAGGTGCAGAGGCAATTCAAGAACTAATACATACCCCAGCTTTAAACTGTCTTGAGCTTTACTGACTAATGGGATTTTGTAGCTTAATAGTTCACCAGCGGCAGACAACCTTAATTCATAGCTCAGCGATCGCACTCTTCACCCGTATAGGGGCGCTTGCAAACAAAATGTCGCCGCGGTTTAATGGTTTAGCTCACTAACATCAGATAACACTTTGCATCCATAAGCAACGCTCCTAATCAGCTGTCCGGTGTAGTACTTAGTTCTGTCGCAGTAGTTCCACTACTGGTTCTTGCTCGATTTTTGTTGCCTTCGTCGAGCGGAACGGTTTGGGGCTGATGGCGCAGGTGGCTCCTCTTGCTGCTGTTTACCAAAATCCGCTAATGCCTGCATAGCGGGTACAACTTTTTCCACGCTGTCTGGATTTTGTAGAAACTGCGACATGAGCCACATACCCATCTCCTGCTGTATCCTTTCTTGCTGGGCTTTTTCTTGTGCCTGCTTTGTTTCCCTTAGCTCAAGCACGATGTTCCCGACAGTGTAAAGCAAATCTTTCATGTTTTGGGTTTCACGAGATATGTTCTCACATACCTCTAGTACGGCAAGTAAGCTTTGACTCGACTGGTTAATTTGCCCGGAATCTTCGCGATCTCGCGCTGCGCTGAAGAGTGCTTCGTCAACAGGCGAGATGGAACCAGATAATGCTTTTGAAGGTGAGATTTAAGTTCAGATTGTGCCGACTCGAAATGATCTAGGTCTAGAGTATAAAAGACAGTTCGCAGATCGTTCAGATCGAACGGAAGATGTTGCCCCTTCTCTGCCATCAGTACAAAGGTCGCATAAGTGCTTGTCGGATTCCGATCTCGTACATCACGTTCGGATTAGTGGCGGTGACATCACCAATAACAACGTCAGCTTGGCTGTTAGTTCTCTCAGCACTTGGACAGTAATACGACCAGGCTCGCCCATCTTGTCAGCACGTACTACCACTTGCTCTGGTTCCACTCCGAGAAGATCCTTCACAACGGGATTAATGACGTATCTTAGAAGTTTATCGGAACGCTGTCTTTCCAGGCTGTCGTCTGCACCTATAGGACAGGCGACAAAGATCTTTGGATTCTCTGCTTTCTCCACTTCTTTTCCTTTACTTACCAGGTTCGGCTGGTCACTCATTGAGGCTAGCATAGCTTGAGCTATTACTTCTGCACATCAACCAGTCGTTGCTTAAAAGCAGCGTGTTCTGGTGTCTGCAATCCTGCTGTAAGCCAGTTAGAACAGCAGCGAGATCACTTTGAAGTAAGGCTGGTTCCGTCAACCACAGCCCCGGAAATACCTGGCTGCAAATCACACCCTGGTTGTTGGCAGCTAACAGCACGTATTCACCAGCTTGCAATGAGAACCAGTTTAGCTGTTGCTCATAAATCTGCCAGACGAGATATTCTTGTACACCATTGCGACGATAGGCTCTCAGCTTATCATGCAGATCCTTAGAAGCACTGCTAGCCGCAACCTCGACAACAAGTTCTGGTGAACCTTCAACATAGTCATCCTCACTGATCCGCGATGTTCCACCCTCAATGCGAAGTAAAGCATCAGGCTGAGGTTCATTGTTCAGATCAAGACGAACGGTTGTGTTGTCACAGAGGTCAACACCAGGGTTGCAGCCCAGTAGTTACTCAACCAGCCCATAATCAGCGCATAAGGACGGCGTGTTGGCGCACCCGTACAGGTGAAGGCATATACACAATTCCTTCAATTAATTCCGCTTTCTTAACCTGGGGCATTGCTGCGTAACGGCGCTCAAACTCTGGACGGGGCAAGCGATCGCCATTTTCTAAACACGGAATTCCCTGAGTGATTGCCTGATTGAGAAGCATGGATACCTCAAATATCTACCTTGATAGTAAGGGTACGCGCTTGTTACTGCTCACTCCTGTCGCACTGCCATCAGCTTTCTTGATCCAGCCTGCGCTTTCTAGCGTAAAGCTGAATAGTGGCTGCCATTGCAATAATCATGCCAAAAATCACCCAAGCCGTGATGTCTGTAGGTAGATTGTTCTTAAACACAGCCAACAAGGCGATCGCCACTAAAAGTACAGTAGGCGCTTCATTCAAAGCCCTTAACTGCTGACTATTCCATCTGCATTCATCTTTTGCTAGCTGTTTCATCAGACGACTACAGTAGTGGTGATAGCCAATCAAAGCGACAACAAATAGTATTTTAATGTGTTTTGAACTTTGTTTAAGATATTCTGTCTCATTAGTTAGTAAACAAATATTCTTTGATATCGTCTATAGGATTCCAGGCGTAGTGATGATGCTATACAACCGCTTTTCCATGATCTGATACTGATTTTTGAGAATCGTGCGGGCTGGTTCTGGCTGCTCATTAGCCTCAACGTGATAGATAAACAAGCGTACCAGGTAAAATAAACCCGCAAACCAGACAACAATACCAATCAGGTGAAATGCTTTGAACCAGTAATAAGCCATGAATTTTTTATCTATTTAAGTAGGATATTTAATCACCATCTACTTAGGATACAAAGTCGTGTTCCAACTGCTATGAAACTACGGCTTGGCGATAACAAAATTTACGCTGGCTTCCAAGTGCCATGAAAACCCATTGGCACAACACTCGGTAATCCCAATCTGCATACAGGGGGTTCGTCTAGGCGATCGCTCTCGAACACCCAAACTTCACTCGTGTCAGAATTACCATCATATATAACCGTCACTATCCAACCGTTGTCAGGATTTTGGGGATCGGGAGCATAGATAGGTTCCGTTGGATAGCGATTTTCTCCCAAATCAGCTGTTGCCAGGGTTTCGGTATGATGATCGAAACGAGCGATCGCGCCAAATATTTCTTTGCTACTATCCGCGCCTTGCCTATGCACTGAAAGATAGGTGTGACGAGAAGTTTGCCCTACCTGCGGCACAATTGGAAATTCACAATGCCGATCTAAAATCTCCTTGATTGCTGTTACTTTGCCAACCGCAGGATCAAGATGTACTTGCCACAGCGTACTCTTAGCAGGCGTATGTGTTTCACCAGTCGCCACTTCTTTAAGATACTGATTGGTCTTAAAGTCTTCATATCGCACGATATCTACAATCACTGCACCACTAGCATCTACATAGCTGTTAGCAAAATGCCACTGATACCAGGGTTCAGTTTCGCCACGACTAACAAGCGATAAAGTTTCGCGGTCAAAAACAAGAACCTGAGTTCCCTTACTTGGTTGCCATTCCAGCGAATCACTATAATTACTTAACCCAACTAACAGTGGTAGCGGATTTAGCCTTACTGGAGGCACAAAAAACACGAGATACTGCCCTGCTAAAACAAAATCATGTACTAGAGGAACACCATCTAGGGTAACTGTTGCTTTTTGCTTAATTTTGCCAGTTGAATCACTTTTGTATATATTCAAAGTCGCATTCAGTCCAGGGCTAATGCCAAAGTTAAAAATATTTCCATTCAGTGGGTCACGTTTTGGATGTGCGGAATAAGGCAAATTCTCCTTTAGTCCTTCTAAATCATCCTGTCCCCAAGTTTTCAGTGTTTCGAGATCAAGTGCGTATGGTTTACCACCTTCCCATAGCGCCAAGAGTTTATCTGGTAGTGCTAATACTGAAGTATTGGCTACGTTCTTGATTGGTTTGAACCATTGGTTCCAGATTGCTCCTGGTGCGGTCATGCCATAGTTACCGTAAAGTAGTTGACCTGCTGCCGCTTCCTGTTTGTATCCATCTGTTTGAACGTAGCGATAAACCCCTGTAGCTCCCGCTTCAGTAAAATGCACTGCCAAAATCGCGCCATCGCCATCAAACCAATGTCCTACACGGATACCGCCGCGCTCAAGACTTGCAGGACCATTGCGATAAAGAGTGCCGCGCAAGCCATCTGGTATCTCACCGGAAAGAATAGGCAGCTTAGTGGCGGGAAATTCTGTTGCAGGTTGGGCGATTACTTTTGCCCAGGCTTTTTTTGTTGACGTTTCGCTAATTGTATGCATTATTAAGCTTAAACTATGTTAATAACCAGATTCCTACTTAATTTGATTGTCATTACAACTGCATTGTAATTCCTCAGCCAAAAGTGCAATCAAGCGTAGACGTGCAGCGGCTGAGCATCACAATATGAACTCTAATTACCACGACAACGTCAGGCACGTTACAAAACCTAATCAGCTATCTCTAATTAAAGATTTAAGTTTAGACTAGAATAATCAAATAATAAGATTTGATTCGCTACTCTACTTAAGAAAGGCTATGACAGCGATTAATTTGTTGAATAGAATCAAAGCCTAAACTTGAGTAAACTACAAACTAAAAACCTGGTTTTCGCCTAAATTTTATAAAAAAATAGTCCCCAGTTTTGGTTGGGGACTTTATATTTGAAGAGCTAAAGTTCCTTAAGATAGAAATTAAATTAAGCCACGGACACAGCAGTCTTTAGCTCCTCAATCTTCTGTACTACATCTGCCACAACTTTATCAGGTGTGGAAGCTCCAGAGGTGATGCCTACTGTAATAGTACCCTCCGGTAACCAGTTCTCTGTCACTTCTAATTTGCCACTTAGCAACCTATGCTCTACCCGATTGCCTGGACCAATTCGCTCAGCGCTGTCGATATGATATGAAGGAATACTCCGCTCAATAGCAATTTCTTGCAGGTGCGTAGTATTAGAAGAATTAAATCCGCCAATAACCACCATTAGATCCAGCTTCTCATCCACTAGCTGGAACATTGCATCCTGGCGTTCTTGGGTAGCGTCGCAGATGGTGTTAAAGCTTTGAAAATGTTGATTTAATTGACTTGGACCATACTTCCGCATCATAGTCCGCTCAAACAGCTTGCCGATTTGCTCAGTTTCACTTTTAAGCATTGTAGTTTGGTTAGCTATTCCAATTTGCTCTAAGTCCTTGTCAGGGTCAAACCCAAGGGAGCAAGCGCGGCTGAATTTTGCCATAAACTCGGAGGCATCGCCACCGTTGAGAATATAATTGGCAACATACTCCGCTTCTATTAGATTCAGCACTACCAGATATTTAGCGGCAAACGAACTTGTAGCAATTGTTTCTTCGTGTTTATACTTGCCATGAATAATCGAGGTGTAATCGCCTTTTTTGTGCTTCTCAACAGTATTCCAGACTTTGGAAACCCAAGGACAGGTCGTATCTACAATTGTGCAACCTTTATCTTTAAGCAATTGCATTTCCTGAACACTCGCACCGAAGGCGGGTAGGATAACTACATCCCCAGAGCCTACAACTGAGACGTCTTTCTCACCTTGCTTAACTTCTATAAACTCCACCTGCATATTCCGCAACTGTTGATTTACAGAAGGATTGTGAATAATTTCGTTGGTAATCCAAATCTGCTGTGTGGGGAAATGCTGACGGGTTTCATAAGCCATCGCCACGGCTCGTTCTACACCCCAACAAAAGCCAAACGACTGAGCAAGCCTAATAGTAACATCACCAAGTTGTAGTGTGTAATTGTTATCGCGGATTTGCTGAACTAGGTTGCTCTGATATTCCGACTGCAACAGAGTAGCGACTTCGGCTTCGCGACCAAATCCTTTGCGGTGATAATTTTCTGAATGTTGGAGCGATCGTTTAAAAGCTTTCGTATCCATGCAGTCGTTTCCTCTATGTCTCCTTGTTAATCATAAAATGCTTAGACATTCAATTGAGCCTGCTACTCTCTAGTTGATGGTAAGTATTGCAACTAAGGTAGCGGCTTCTCAGGGCAACTGTTTAACCCAAGCCCGGAACGCCTTCATTGCCGCATTTCTTCCTTCTACTTTACTTAGTGCCAGATATTGGGGAATCACCTCAACAATTGGCAGGTTAGGGAAAATTTGACTTTGTGTGGAATCAATGTATTTCTGGTTTTGTAGGACGTTGATTTCTAGTTTTCGCCCATTGTATATCCAAAGCTCAGGTACACCTAAAACTTGATAGCTATTCTTTTTGATTTGTGAATCACTGGTAATATCAATCTCAATAGCTAAATCAGGCGGTGGGTCTATGTTTACGTCTATTCTTTCTAGACTTCGAGTAACTGCCTCGTTCTGGATGTAGAAGCATTCATCAGGTTCTACTCCAGCGTCCATATCTTCACGCTTAAAAGTGGTGGAACCTAAAGGGTCGAATTCAATGTTAAGTTCTTCAAGCAAAGCTTTTACTAAGTCCCCAATAATTTCCTTTCTTCTTTCGTGTCCCGCCAACGGCACCATGATTTCCAGTGTCCCTTTGTAGTAGACCAGTCTAGAGGCACGATCATTGCCCAGTTCAGACAAAATCTCTTCAAACTCATTCCAGCTAACGTTTCGCAGCAAGACTCGTTGCCCTGGTGGAATATCTAGTTGGTTGAGTTGTAGTTGCATAGTCAACTCCTGTTTCATTCAACAAACACTTCTGTCTATTTTGTGGTCAACCAGGAAGCAATGCAATTTTGGGGTGAGATAAGAGGAATGAATCGCCCTCCTTGTTTTCCCGTATCCCTTGATTTAGTAAAAATTTTCCCTGGCAACTCCGGTGAATAATTTTGATGCCTATTCACACCATCTCGACAGCCCCTAAAGCCTTCAGTGTATTTTTTTGAGCTTCTGTTAAACCTGTAACCCCTGTGATATTCATACCTTCATAAGGTCTAGGGGTCGTGAGAGTATTCAGGCATTCACCTGTTTGCACATCCCATAGTTTAATTGTGCCGTCCTCACTACCACTAGCAATAATTTCACCGTTAGGACTAAAAGCAACAGACCATAATGCTTTAGTGTGTCCTTGTAAAGTTCTCAAGCATTGTCCAGTGTTGGTATCCCATAATTTAATCGTTGATCGCCGCTGCCACTGATAAGAGTATTACCATTGGGACTAAAAGCAATAGAACCAATTCGCATGGTATGACCTTGTAACTCTTTCAGGCATTGACCCTTGACATTCCATAATTTCACACAGCAGTCATCACCACTAGCAATTAAGTCACCATCAGGATGAAACGCGACTGAAAACACTTTGCCTGTATGTTCTTGCAAATGTAGACACTCACCATTACTCCAATCCCACAAACTAACAACACTGTCAGCACGACTAGAACAAGCAAGGATATTACCTTGAGGACTAAAGGTGACTGCAAGCGTATGATCGTGTTGTCTCGGCAATGTTTTTAGGCAGCAGCCTGTGTTGATATTCCACAGGTTTACGGCATGATCTTGACCGATAGTAGCAAGGATTTGACTGGACGCTACGCTAACAGGATTAAAGGCAATAGAACGAACCATTGGAATAGAAGTCTGGAATGTTTGACGACATTGACCCGTACTGATATTCCACAATTTGTCTGTCGAGTCGCCACTGCTACTAGCTATAGTTTGACCGTCTGGACTAAAGGTAACTGACCAAATAGAATCGGTGTGACCCGGCAAAGACTTAAGACACTCACCTGTGTTAATATCCCATAGTCTTACCAGGCAATCTTCACCGCCACTAGCCAAGATATTCCCTTCCGGGCTGAAGGCAACTGACCAAACAGTATTGGTATATCCCTGCACAGTTTTCAGGCATTCACCTGTATTGATATCCCATAACTTTATAGTGCGATCGTTATCACCACTAGCTAGCATTTGATTGTTCCCTGACGGTGCAAAGGCAACCGAAAACACCCGACTAGTGTGTCCTTGTAAAGTTCTTACACAGCAACCTGTATGAATATCCCATAATTTCACTAGAGAATCTTCACTACTACTAGCGAGGATATTACCGTCAGGGCTGAAAGCGACGGAATACACCCAATTAGTATCTCCTTGTAAGGTTCTAAGGCATTCACCTGTATTGATATCCCATAATTTCACCGAGGAGTCGAGACTACCGCTAGCAATGGTTTTACCATCGGGACTACAAGCGACTGCCCAAACCGCATTGGTATGTCCTTGCAATGTTTTCAAGACTTGACCTGTACTGGTGTCACACAATTTGACAGTATGGTCGAAACTGCCACTAGCTAGAATATTACCTTGAGCACTAAAGGCAACTGAGTGTACAGAATCAGTATGAGCCTGCACTGTAAGGCCTTGACCTGTACTAATATCCCATAGATTGATTGTTTGATCGTCACTACCACTGGCAAGAGTTTTACCGTTGGGACTGAAGGCAACAGACCTCACCATACCGGAATGTCCCTGCAAATTCAGACACCTTTCTGTGCTAACGTCCCATAATTTTACTGTTTGATCGGTATTACCACTGGCAAACGTTTTCCCATCTGGACTGAAGGCGACACACCAAACCCAACTAAGTTGCTCCTTGCTTGTGAAAAGCTTTTTACCTGTTTGCACTTGCCACAAGTTAATCTTGCCATTCATATCACCAGTAGCCAATAATTGTCCATCTGGGCTAAAGGCAAGCGACCATATGCCACCAAAGGTTTCTGCAAAGACAGACTTATCGAGATAAGCGTGAGCAAAATTAACATCATACAAGTTCATATCTGCAAGATATGCTTGACAAACAGCTAAATGAGAAAAGTCATAGCCAGTCAAATCAATCTTCAGTTGACACAATAGATTAATTACATTTCCGCCTCCATATCCTGGTGAGGTAGAAAATTCTGAGCGTAGTTTTAAGATAATTTGCTTGAGTTTTTGGGCAAAATATTCTGTGGTTATAAATTTAGTAGTTAGTCTATCTAAAATAGGTTCTAGAATAATCCTAATTTGACTTCTTCTAAGATAATCTTTTGTTTGAGCTTGAATAATTGGATAGATTATAAAAAAACTTAGTTCTTCAGTTATAATTTCTTCACAGATTTTCTCTATGAATTGTTCAGTCATGTACTCCATAACTACGGGCTGTTGAGTAAAGCCTGCTGCACTGGTTTCGATTAGAGATCGCTGTCTCAGTGACTCCAGTGCCTCCAATAATTTTTGCTTTGATACGGTTGGAATAATATCCACTTGCAATTCTGAAGGTGAAACTGGCTCCCGATTAATTGCCAGCCAGTACATAACCTGCGCTTCTAAATCTGATAAACGATGGACTTGCTGAGATAAAAGATTGAAAATCCCATTAAAAACTACGGTTTCTTGTTTAAGAAAATCGGAAATATTGCCTGCAAACAAGTCTTGAATTGATGTAGCAGCGATTTTCAATGCTAGTGGATTGCCCCTGTAGTATTCAATCAATTTTTTGATTTCGTCCGGTATTCCAGCAAGCCCTTTGGCGTTAACAATCTCCTGTGCTTCTGCTTGCTTCAACCCCGTTAGTTGTAATGCTCGAACTGGTACTGTTTCGCCTTCTAAAACAACAATTTCTAGAGGCTTTTCTCTCCTGGTAAGTACCCAAACAACTTGATGATGGGGTACTTCTCCAAGTCGTTGCAGCAATTCACCGTAGCCTTCATAGCCTTCTCGATAGTTTCCGGCTCGCTTGCCACTTTTGAGGAGCGCATCAAAATTATCTAATATCAGCAAACAACGTGAGGAGCGTAAATACTCAATTAGTCGGGATATTTTGCCGTCTACAGTCTCTGGTAAATTTGTTTCTTGCTGGTTGGACAAGAATTTGAGCAGAGTTGTCAGGAGATCTTGGATGGGTGGGGCGTTGCGGAGACTGCGCCAGATTAAATACTCAAACTCACCCTGGATCTGTTCTGCTAACTTTTTACAGACAGAGCGGTTTTACCAATCCCACCTATACCCAATATTGCTACCAAGCGGCAGCGCTGCTGGACTACCCATTGCTCTAGCTTGACGAGTTCTGCTGCACGTCCGTAGAAAACAGAAACATCGATCGCCTCTCCCCAGTCTTGATGTGGTATTACTTTGGATTGGTGCGATCGCCTTCTCAGGACTGATTGGAAATTCTTTTTAGTGATCTTCTCTCCTAGTGCTTTTGAGAGTAGTTGCCACATCTTAAAGCCAACATCTTTGATATATTCGGAGTCGTAGCCAGCACTGGCTGCAATCTCTTGATACGACTTTCCTTCCCAGGATTGGCGAAATATTAGTTCTTGCAGGTTGTTCAAACTCTCCGGATTCAGAGCTTGCATCCACGACATTTTAGTGCTGCTTCAACAGTCATTATGCACCTTACTTTCGCCTGAATCGCTGGTATCTATTACACATAGTCTCATTTATGGGGATTTCAGATAAATTTACGGCAGGTCTTGTAGTAACCCGCTGAGACAGAGCTTCTATAGAGGCACTCTTAGGTTGGAACCTCCGGAGAAGCAAGAGTTATAGTTGCAACATCTGCGTTTAGCCCAATTAACCTGCTGCCTCCTGCTTCAGGATCTTTCATTAATAGATTAATCTTTAATAATTTTTAATAAGTAAAGAATACAATTAAGAGATTTAAGATTTTTTCCAGCTAATCTGACTTTTTCATCCCAAATTACTGACTTTTTCTAGCTTTTCCCCCACAAATTCTTGTGGGTTAATCTGGCCTCTCCGAGTTTGAACAGAGATTCTCGCCATGATTGTAGCGAACACAAGCAAGCTTTGGAATCCAAGCGCCTTGTTAGCTCAATAGAGGTTCGCAAGTTTGATTTTTGCAATAAAACTTGTAAATCCTGACCCTACACTTCTTTCGGACACAACCATGAAAAATTTCCTTGCTATACTACCAGCGCTACCTCTTGTAACTTTAAGTGCAATTTATCTGACAGGTTTTCCGGCACAAGCAATTCCAGCATCGCAAGGCAAGTGTGCCGACACTGCCATTAGTACTACTACAGCTAATGGCGCTCAGGCTATTCCTGGCATGAATGTAAGTGTAAATAACGCAACTGGGTCAACCGTAAGATATGTCGTTAATATAAGTGCAGACGCTGGTATTGATCCTAATGCTGAACTCAGAGTATCTTATTCAATCAATGGTTCACCCCCGCAAGAAAACGTATTTGGACCAGCGAATTTTATTAACAATGCCCAGTTTACGAAACTAGACATACTATGGCTATTATCCCTCTTGGCCCAGGTTCGCATACTATTCAACCTTACTGGCGCGTAAGTGGCATTAATTCAAACGCTTTTATGGATAATCGCTGCATCACAATTAGGAAGGGAATACTAGGTAATTCATTAAAAACATAAACCTTTTGTGTGCAAACTAGAGTCTCTTTTAGCTCAGATTTTGCACCAAGCTGAAATGCTTTCACAATAAATGTTTTAGCTAAATTTTCTCCGATCTGAATTCCCCTTGAGATAAGGCTTTCAAGGCTAAAGGCAATCGCTTGAGTAAATAGGACGGACACGCCCCACACCCACCCTTATATAAGTAGGTGGCTACGAGGTTGTGATCGCGCCCCCGATCGCACTCGATATTGATGGAAAAAATGTCAGACTTTACCTTTGTCGTATAGGTTTTGACCTTGATGGTAAACATATCCATCATCAGCTTGAAGATCGATAATGAATTGATTGGGGTGGTAACGGAGGTGACGGGGCTAGACCTCAATGCCAGCTACTTTAACTATGTTTAAAGCAAAGTGGCGGTAGGAAAATAGGAGGGCGATCGCTTTTTTATATGTTTTCTTGAAGTGATCGCCTGTTTTCCTGTTTAAGTTGAGGGGAGCGATGGTATATTTCTCCAATCTGTTGCCGGAGTCGTGGTATTACTTTGCGATCGCCTTCTCAGGACTGATTGAAATTTTTTTTAGTAATCTTTTTCTCCAAAAGCCTTTGAGAGTAACTGCCAGAGTTTGAAGCCAACATCTTTGATGTAATGAGCATCATAGTCAAAGCTGGCGGCTATCTCCTGATAAGACTTACCTTCCCAAGATTGGCGAAATATTAGTTCTTGGAGGTTGCTCAAATGCTGATCCAGGGTTGCATCTATCAGGACAAGTGCTGCTTCGACATCCATTAACCACCTCACTTTGGCTGAACATACTGATAGCTACCGACTGCGATGGTCGCTCTGCGAACCGGCGAAGCCATCGCACTTTTCCGGATTGTTTTACTAAATACATTGACACTGAGATTGTGCCAGCTATTGATTAACACAATCTTAAGATTGATCTTTGGAAAAGATCTGACTTTTTTATACCATTTTCATGACTTTTTTAGCTTTTCTGTCAGAACTCTTCATGGTTTAATCTGATACATCCTGGTTTTATTTGATTCATGCAGGGTATGCAGGTGGGCCAACACCAAATGCTTTGCCTGGATAAAACAACTTTTAGTTGTAACAAAAAGTTATTAAACATTTTATAAACATCCGGAAAAACAATGGCAACAATTAACGGCACACCTGAAAAGGATCTTCTCAAAGGAACACAGTTCGATGACTCAATATTTGGTTTTTTAGCTGGCGATCGCCTGAGTGGGAACCAAGGCAACGACCGCGTTTTTGGTGGTACAGGAAATGATCGTGTTTTGGCGGCAGAGGTAAGGACAGCTTGTTTGGCGGAGTTGGTAATGATACTTTAAGAGCCTTTAATGGCAAGCGATCGCCTGAGTGGTGGCACAGGCAACGATAGTTTGTTTGGTGGCATAGACAGCGATCCTTAAATGGTGGAGATGGCAACGACACTCTTACTGGTAGCAGTGGTCTAAAAGGTCAGATAGATACCCTAACTGGCGGGGCAGGATCAGACTTGTTGATCCTGGGGGATGAAACTAATGTTTTTTATGATGATCGCAATAGTGCAACTGCTGGTAGAAGCAACTACGCTCTAGTTACTGGCTTCAACACGAGCGATGATGTCATTCAGCTTAATGGCACTAAGAACGATTATGTTCTAGCACAGTCACCGAATAATTTACCAGGTGGTACAGCAGTATATCTTGACAAGGCAGAGGGTGAAGCAGATGAACTGATTGGGATTGTCAGGGAAGTACAAATTTAAGTCTGGATGGCGACTACTTCAGCTTTACAGAGACAGGTGCGCCTGGGGCTGAATTCAACCTAGCTGACCTTAATGGCAGTAATGGCTTTGTGATTAATGGTATCAATGAGGATGACGGCTCAGGCTTTTCGGTCAGTTCAGCAGGGGATGTCAATGACGATGGCATTGATGACCTCATTATGGCGCTCCTTTTGCCAGTCCCAACGATCAATATAGTGCTGGCGAGAGCTATGTTGTGGTTTGGCTCATCAGGAGGATTCAGTGCCAACTTCAACCTAAGCACTCTCAACGGCAGCAATGGTTTTGTGATTAACGGCATCAATGAGGGTGACTTCTCAGGCGGTTCGGTCAGTTCAGCAGGGGATGTCAATGGCGATGGCTTTGATGACATCATTATTGGGGCTTTTAATGCCGATCCCAACGGTCGAACTGAAGCTGGCGAGAGCTATGTTGTGTTTGGCTCATCAGGAAGATTCAGTGCCAACTTCAACTTAAGCACTCTCAACGGCAGCAATGGCTTTGTGATTAATGGCATCAATGAGGATGACTACTCAGGCGGTTCGGTCAGTTCAGCAGGGGATGTCAATGGCGATGGCTTTGATGACATCATTATTGGGGCTTTTAATGCCGATCCCAACGGTCGAACTCAGGCTGGCGAGAGCTATGTTGTGTTTGGCTCATCAGGAGGATTCAGTGCCAACCTCAACCTAAGCACTCTCAACGGCAGCAATGGCTTTGTGATTAATGGCATCAATGCGGGTGGTGACGCCTCAGGCGTTTCGGTCAGTTCAGCAGGCGATGTCAATGGCGATGACATAGATGACCTTCTGATTGGGGCTCCTGCGTCTCTCCCAACGGTCGAACTCAGGCTGGCGAGAGCTATGTTGTGTTTTGGCTCATCAGGAGGATTCAGTGCCAACCTCAACCTAAGCACTCTCAACGGCAGCAATGGCTTTGTGATTAACGGCATCGACACCCTTGACTACTCAGGCGATTCGGTCAGTTCAGCAGGCGATGTCAATGGTGATGGCTTTGATGACATCATCATTGGGGCTCCTAAATTTATCGCCAACAGTGCTGGCGAGAGCTATGTTGTCTTCGGTAAGGCAGGAGGATTCAGTGCCAACCTAAACCTCAGCACTCTCAACGGCAGCAATGGCTTTGCGATCAACGGCATCAACGAGGGTGACTACTCAGGCAGGTCGGTCAGCACTGCGGGTGACTTCAACGACGATGGCATTGATGACATCATTATTGGGGCTACTCTTACCGATCCCAACGGTCAAGATAGGGCTGGCTCAAGCTATGTAGTATTCGGTAAAGAAGTGGGCTTTGACGCTAGCCTCAACCTTGCTGACCTCAATGGCAGCAACGGCTTTGTGATTAACGGCATCAATGAGGGTGACGGATTAGGCAGGTCAGTTAGTTCAGCAGGCGATGTCAATGGCGATGGCATTGATGACATCATTGTTGGAGCTGTTAATGCTGATCCCAACGGTCAATCTCTTGCTGGCTCAAGCTATGTGATATTTGGTCGCGCCGACTTCACCGCCGCTACTCTTGATATTGGTACTTTAGAGCCAATCAATCAGTCACTCGCTAGCAATAGTGGTAATGCCGTGATGTCTAGGGGACAAAATTTGCCATTCGGCAGCACAACCACCGCAGATAATATCTTCTTCGATCAGCACAATGCTGGGATATCACCGCTTTTAGTCGGCACAGATATCACTTAGATGATTACCTGAAGCAAAGGCGATCGCTACTGCTGAATATCCAAAAGCACACATTCGAGGCAACCCTGATGCCCAATCTTTGAAGCTAATGAAGAGTGGTAGGGAACAAGGTAGCGATCGCCTTTTTTAGAATGTAATCAAAATCAGTTGGTGACAGATTTCGGGAGTAATGTTTTAAAACCAGGTTTAGTTGCACCTCTGATATAAAGTTTTTTGATACCAAAACAGCAAATTTTGCAAATAGTATACCATTCCAGCTTAACGGTATATAATCTAACTCAAAAGTATTGCTTGAATGCGACTTTTTATACCATCTGACTAAGTTTTTCTAAAACTTACCTGGTGTCAAGTTGTACCTACTCTTAGCAGTTTCGGCTCTACAAACCGTTGAGGATAAATTATGGCTGCCCAATTTAAAATTAACTTTCAGCCGCTTACTGCTACTTTACCTACTGGGTATCTCAAGGACAGTGGTGAGAAATATAGCACTGCGCGTGGCTATGGCTGGGTAACTCAAGCTAGCCTAAGCAGCGCAACGCACACACCCCTGGATATTTCTGACAATGCCAGAGAGCGCAATCGTACTGGTGTAGACCAACGGCTTGATACCTTGCTACATATGCAGTTTCCTAATACTGCCGCTGCTGCCTGGGAGTATGCCCTCCCAAACGGCACATACAGTGTCAGCGTCAGCGTCGGCGATCAGCCTAATGGCAGCGGCAGATATGACAGCAACCACAGCATCAGGATAGAAAATGTCACTGCTATTAACCGCTTCCAAGGTAACGCCAAGCAAGAATATCAGTTAGCGACAACCAAAGTAAACGTTAGCGATGGCAGGCTTACCGTTGATGCAATTGGCGGCACAAACACCAAGATCAACTACCTAGAAATTGTCAACATCCCGCCAGGTAAGCACCCCAGCGTCTCATCCAGCGCGATCGCCAAAGACTCAACAGGGGTATACCTCAACGCTGCTGTGAATGTAGATGTTTCTCTGCCAACAGCGGGCGCTGGCGTAAACTCAGCAACACTAAATACCACTAACGTTAAGCTCTATCGCACTAGGGATAATAAACTCGTACCTGGAATTGTTGGTACCAGTGGTGGCAATGATACTATTGTCTACCAGCCGGGTGGACGTTTAGAGCCAAACACCAACTACACCTTTAGGATCACAAACGCTGTCAAGGACGAATCTGGTGCTACCTTTATCCCTTACAGCACCACATTCAACACAGGGACTAACGTTAGCGTAGGTGGTTCTTCTGGAGTGAAATTCACTAAAAGTGTGGAGTACACAGGTGCTAATGCTGATCCAATCTCCAGTTTGGTCATTAGTCCTGACGGCAACAAGCTTTACGCCGCTACTTTAGATGGCAAACTGCGCCGCTGGAACATCGAAGCGAATACAGGCAATCTGACAAACGCTGAAGTCTTTGCACCCACTGTACTCCGTAGCCGTGCCATTATTGGTCTCGCCTTCGACCCAAACAATGCCAATAATTTGTGGATTTCCCATAATAATCCGCTTTTCCCACAGCCTGCCACTGATTTCTCAGGCAAAATCTCGAAGCTGACCTTAAATGGTACTAATTTTTCTAATACTGGTATTCAAGATTACGTTGTCGGATTGCCCCGGTCTGCCAAAGACCATCTCAGCAACAGCCTCGTGTTTGGTCGTGGCACAAATGCCAAGCTCTACATGACTCAAGGCAGCAACAGTGCTATGGGTGCTCCAGATAACGCTTGGGCAAACCGACCTGAGCGGTTGTTAAACGCGGCTGTACTAGAGATTGATCCGAGGCAAAATGCTCCTGTAGGAGGCTTCAATGTCCAAACTGAGGGTCGAGTCAATAATTATAATCCCTTTGCCACTAATGCCCCGGTTAAAATTTGCTACAGGTGTCCGCAATGCCTACGATTTAGTCTGGCATAGTCAGAATGGTAACCTCTATGTACCCACAAATGGCAGTGCTGCTAACGGTAATACCCCTGATAACCCTAGAACAGCAGTAAACGAGGGTCTGAATAAAGTTGCGGCTCAGAATGATTACCTCTTCAAGGTAGTGCGGGGTGGCTACTATGGTCACCCAAATCCCAAACGTGGGGAGTATATCCTCAACGGTGGTAACCCTACTAGCGCAGTTGATCCTGCCGAGGTGGTAGCTAAGAGTGGCTATTCAGGGTATCGCGTCGCGCCAATCCTGACCCAAATTATCGCGGCTTTGCTTATGATTTTGGTCGCAGCCGCTCACCCAACGGCATCATCGAATATAAGAGTAATACTTTCGGTGGTGCTCTCAAGAACAAGCTATTAGTCACAGAGTATAGTGGCGGCGATGATATTCTGGCTCTCGACCCAGGTACTAACGGCAACATTCCTAGAGGTAATGTTACTCAGATTAGCTCCGGTCTTATAAACCCTTTAGATTTGATTGAGGACACCAAAAAGAACATCGGTAACTTGTACGTGGCAGAACTTATTAATGATGGTGCCGCTGGTCAGATTTCTTTGTTAAAAGTAAGCTGACGCTAACAGTACCTGGAGGGAGATACTAAGGTTACTGTCAACGAACAACTGAAGTATCAATAAATTTTCCTGGGGAAGCGATCGCATCAAAAAAGGCGGTTATATTACTTCCGTAGAAGCAACATAACCGCCATTAGTTTATTTATAACTACTAGGAAAGATCCCGTGAGTGGACACGCTGCTCAAATTCGACAGAGGTTGCAAAGAATTTCAAAGCGTGAGTTACTTGTACTCCCTCTCCCTAGTAAGGCTAATTCCACCACCAAACTCCTCTCCATAACCATCTTCACCATGTTCGTTGATATCCATACCTTGGAGTTCTTCTTGGGGTGAGAGACGTAAACCAACTGTGGCATCAAGGAGCTTAAGAATGATAAAGGTGCCAACACCTGCAAAGATATAGGCGATCGCAACTGCTACCAACTGGGTAATAAATTGACCTGGATTCCCGCGCAGCAATCCTTCCTTACCCGCTGCGTTGACTTCGGTAGTAGCAAATATTCCTGTTAACAGTGCGCCAACTGTGCCGCCAACGCCATGCACAGGGAAGGTATCTAACGAATCATCCACTTGCATCTTCGCCTTGATACTAATGGCAAAGAAGCAGCAAACCGCTGTAATGCTACCAATCAAGATAGCTGCTAACGGAGGAACAAATCCGGCTGCGGGTGTGATTCCTACTAGACCTGCAACTGCACCTGTGGCAGCACCTACTGCAGTTGCTTTACCCCGCAAAACTTTTTCCAGAATTAGCCAGGTTAGTGCTCCTGACGCTGCACCTGTATTAGTAGCAACAAAAGCAACTGTCGCTAAGCCACCGGGAGCCAACGCACTTCCGGCGTTAAACCCAAACCAACCAAACCACAGCAAGCCAGCACCCAACAAAATGAAAGGTACGTTGTGCGGAGACGCTAGCTGGTCAGGATAGGTTTTACGACGACCAATAACGAGTGCTGCTACAAGCGCAGAAATGCCGGAGCTAATGTGTACGACTGTACCGCCAGCAAAATCAAGTGCTTCAAGACCACCGTATAAGCCGATAAATCCGCCTTTTGCCCATACCATGTGTGCTAGTGGGCTATAAATAAATGTTGACCACAACAGCACAAATAGAGCATAAGCTCGGAAGCTAACCCGCTCCACAATTGCGCCAGAAATTAGGGCTGGAGTGATGATCGCAAACATGGCTTGATAGATCATGAATGCCTGATGGGGAATTGTTGGGGCGTATGAAGTTATGTTGCTATATGCTGGATCAGCAGCTTTAAGAGCATCTTCATAAGGCAAGTTGGGTAAATAGCCTGTTGTATCTAGCCCCACACCATTCATCCCAAACCACTGCAAGCCTCCGATAAATGGATTACCAGGTGCAAAAGCAAGACTATATCCCCACAGAATCCAGGTAACTCCCACTACTCCCATAAGCAAGAAACTCATCATCAGGGTATTGAGGATGTTGCGCGATCGCACAAATCCGCCGTAAAAGAACGCCAACCCCGGTGTCATTAGCAATACGAGTGCTGATGACATCAGCATAAACCCTGTATCTGCCGCAGTTTGAGCATTTGTAACCGCAGCTTCCGCATCAAAAGGTGCAGCCAGTGCTTGTCCCATTAAAGGACCACTTAGTAACCATAGGGCGATCGCCCCAGTCATCAGAAATTTTTTTAACACTTGTTTTTGACTTTCCACTTCTAGCTGTTTGAATGTAGTGAGTTTAATTGCATCAATATCGAAAACTGTTATTCCGTATCATGAAATACATTTTTAATAATTCAGCTACTCTCTAAGCATTTAAGCCAATATTCAGTGGCAGCCAAAATCTCCTGCTTAGCCTCAGCAAGAAAAAACGAAACCCGTCCAATTTTCACCCCCAAAGGTCAAAATTTGAAGCGGGTTTGGTTTAGATAAGCTACAAACTAACGCAACTAGTTAACCCCCTAATAAGGTCTAGCAGATTCATCACTTCTCCTAGCTATCCCAAGCGCGTGACCAGTGTTGACAAACCCGCCTGAGGCTGAGTCCTTAACAAATCCACTGTAGGCTTCCATCCCGTGTTCACTAATATCTAAGCCTTGAACTTCTTCTTCAGCCGATACGCGAATACCCAAGGTAGCTTTAAGTGCCAGCCAGAAGATCGTACTGAGTAGAACCGTCATGCCTCCTACTGAGACAACGCCAATCAATTGAGTAATCAGTTGACCAATCCCGCCTCCGACAAATAATCCTTTGGTTGGACCAAGACCCTCACCGTACCAGGAAAATAAACCAGGACCAACACTAAATAGACCAACTGCCAAAGTTCCCCAGATGCCACAGACAAGGTGAACTGAAATTGCTCCTACTGGGTCATCGATTCTAATTTTGTCAAAAAAGGTAACAGCGAAAACTACAATAATTCCAGCAACCAAACCAATAATGAAAGCACTACCAATCGTGATATAAGCACAAGCCGCTGTAACTCCAACCAAGCCCGCTAAAATGCCATTGATGATCATCGACAGATCCGGCTTACCCAGATATAGCCAAGCTGTAACCGTGGCGGCAATTCCACCAACAGCACCCGCCATGTTGGTTGTTAAAGCAATATGAGTAATAGCACTCGGATCAGCAGCCATAACTGAGCCAGGGTTGAACCCAAACCAGCCTAACCACAGAATTAAAGTACCCAGGGTAGCAATGCTCAAGTTGTGTCCTGGGATGGCAACACTTTCCCTATCCATATATTTACCAATTCGTGGTTCTAGGAATGCTGCTCCCATTAAAGCTGCCCAGCCACCTACCGAGTGAACCACCGTTGAACCTGCAAAATCCCAGAAGCCTGCTTTAGCCAGCCAGCCACCGCCCCAAATCCAGTGTCCGGTTATTGGGTAGGCGATACCTACAAGTAAAAGGCTGAAGATCAGAAAGTCAACAAACTTAATTCTTTCAGCAACTGCTCCCGAAACAATCGTTGCTGCTGTTCCTGCAAATACTAGCTGGAATAAAAACTTGGCAGCGAGTGGAACTCCCGTCCAATTAAGAGCACCGAACACGCCTTGATAAGCGTCTCCTGTAGCAGGGCTGTTGTCGGTTCCCGCCAGGAAAAAGCCATTCAGACCAAAGAAGCCATTACCATCGCCAAACATTATCCCGAAACCAATTGCCCAAAATGCAACTGTAGCGAGAGCGAAAACAATCAAGTTTTTTGCCAGAACATTGACGGCGTTTTCTGGCGGCAGAAGCCAGTTTCTAACATACAAAAACCAGCGTTCATGAAGAACACTAAAAAGGCAGCGATCGCCACCCACAAAGTATCTAAAGCTACTTTCAACTCTGCTGTAGTCGGTCCAGCCGCGGCAGTGGGAGCATCTTGAGCAACGGCGGCGTAACTCCAGGCAGGCACAATTAAGCAAGCTATAGGGATGCAAGCTTGCCAACTAGGAGATAGCCGCTTAATCACCAGCTGCAACTGCGCGATTTTTTTGCCAGTCTTAGGCAAGCGGGTGTCCCAACTTCCAGACAACCGCCTGTTTTCGTTTTTCCACTTTTTCTTGTGGTTTAGTTTTAACATCATTAATTGACCCTATTTTTAACGGCAAAAACATTTCCAACGGCTTAATCACTAGGGAGTTAGTTAACTAAAAGAAAATAGAGTAAGAAGCAATCTATTTTTTAATTTCAACTCCACAAGCTTCAGATTTAGTGATTGAGTTTTATAGATTCAGTAGGCTACTTGCACCAGAAACCATAGTTTCTAACAGCCGCAAGCTGGCAATTTCTGAGAAACATCCGAAAATGAGCGACAGAAACACCCAAGAACCTGGTAGCGCCTCTCAAAACGTTACTGAATTCTTTTAAGACTTTAATTTTGTGATTTTTTAATCCGGTGTTCTGTATACAAAGCTACAATTGCTGTCAGCTTTGCTTGTACCAACTTAATGTAATAAGTGATACCAAGTTGCAGTCTAAGAGAGTATCCTCATCTGAGGACAAACGTCAAAGAACGCAGAAGCTCTGAGTTAGAATAAAGTGCTAATAACTCGACACAAAGAGCATCTTCAACCTCTGCCATTGACTTGTAGACATGGTTGGAAAAATGCTTTTCTCTGATGTCCTGCCAAATATGTTTAACAGGCATTAATTCAGGACTATAAGCAGGCTGAAAAATCAAACGAATATTCTCAGGAAAAATGAGGCACTTTGCTGACCCCTACACTCCCTGTCTGACCGCAACTTGGTATGAAATTAAGTAACTGTTTATATGGAGTCGTTGACTGCTGCAAACTCAAGATAGAAATACCGTATAAATACGATGCCCAGAAAATTCAAGATAGAAATACCGTATAAATACGGGCTTCACCATAGAAGTACCAAAGTTACTATAAAAAAGTCCCAAAGGAATTGTGGTAGAGGAAATTCTTAATGTCTATTTTGCCTTGTTGGATACCAAAAAAACCAGTACTTCTAGTAGGAATAATTGCGATCGCCGCTACGCCGATGGGATTTTCTGCTCCAGTGGAGGCAGCTGAATTTTCAGATGTTAGAAGTCACTGGGCGCGTCCTTTCATAGAAGCTTTGGCAGCAGAAGAAATTATTAGCGGTTTTCCTGATGGAAGTTTTAAACCAAATGCGCCAGTAACTCGCGCTCAATTTGCCGCGATCGTTCGTCAAGCTTTTAATGAAAATAAGGTGCGAGATGCGCGGGGATTTACTGATGTTCCAGCTAATTACTGGGCTGCTTCTGCAATTAACGAAGCTTACGAAACGAAATTCATGTCCGGTTACCCCAATAGCCAGTTTCGTCCTGCTGAAGAAATTCCCAAGGTTCAAGTTTTAGTTTCCCTTACTAGTGGTTTACAACTGTCTCCTAAAAGTCAGACAACTGATACCTTTAAAGCTTTCAGAGATGCTGCAGAGATTCCTGCCTATGCCGTTAACGGCGTAGCATCTGCTACAGAAAACGGATTTGTTGTTAATTATCCAAATGTGAATTATCTTAACCCAAATGAGGTTGCTACCCGTGGAGATGTGGCAGCTTTTATCTATCAGGCTTTGGTAAATAAGGGAGAGTTTCAGCCTCTTTCCACTCGCTCAGAAGCATCTGAATATATTGTTCGTGGTACAACACCAAGTAATCAAGCTAATAACAATACTAATAATCAAACTAACAACACTTCTACTAATCAAACCAGCAATAACCCTAATACTCTGAATCCTCTATTGAGATTAGGAAAAGGCACACAAATTCAGGTAAATTACCTCGCCTCTGATAAAGTCGTTGTAACTCCTAACGAAACAATCAATATGACGTTAGAGGTTGCTAATGACCTTAAAAACTTAGACGGTAAAGTTTTAATTCCTAAAGGTAGCAAAATTGAAGGGCAGTTAATACCTCGTTACAGTGGCTCTAGCTTCCTGGGTACGCAGTTTGTTGCCCAAAAACTAAGTATTGGCAATAACTCTTACACCAGTATTAATGCCACCTCTGCTTTAGTTACTGGTGAAAAACCAACTAGCGTCAATCGTGGAACGGTACAGGATGCAGCAACAACAGCAGCGAGAGCAGTCTTAGGTACAATTCTAGGGCAGCAAGTTGATTTAGGTAACATTTTGACAGGTGTTGTAACGGGTAGAACTAATCCTGAGCAAACCACTCAAACTCCTGAGAATACCTTAGTTGTTATTGATCCAGAAACGGATTTGGCGCTGACTTTTGGCTCTGATTTCTACGTTAGTTCCTTAGCTGGCTCTTAATCTCACTGAACAATTAAAGTTACGGAGTCTGTGTAGTATAAATACGCAGACTTCAGACTTTTTTTAAGAAGCAGTTTGTAAGGAAAATTATAGAAGCTAACGGCGAAGTTGAGCTGCGGCAGATAACCTCGACTACCCAAATAGCGGCTTTTGACCGTCTGCTGGGCTTTGGTAACGGTAGCTTAGCAGCAAGTATTTCCCACCTCACTTGTTTTTGGTCTTGTACTAGTCCAACTAGAAGATTCAGTAGGATGTATTGATTCGCACTCAGTTGTTTTTGCCGATAGGTTTGATTGAATTTAGGCAGCATCTTTAATGCTGGGCGACCATTTTCAATAGCCAGCCTATCTTTTTTGCCTCTAATTACTCAACCCTTGTTCGCCCTTATTCTATCCCCCTGTCACCCTATCAGGATAAAAATAAAAGACTTGAAATAGGCTAGCAGGTTTATGTGTGCCAGATTTGAGTTACTTAAAACTTAATGACGCATACCCTAAAGCTCCCCAACCAATAATAAAAGCAAGTCCACCCAGAGGTGTAATTGCTCCTAGTATCTTAATATCAGTCAAGCTTAAAGCATACAAACTACCTGAAAAAATTGTAATTCCAGTAATAAAAGCCCATCCAGCTACTACTAGGCTTGGCTGCGAAAATTCTGTATTACTGAGCAACAATGCTACTAGAAAAAGAGCCAGGGCATGATACATCTGATAACGAGCTGGCTGTCTCAAAATTTTCTAGTGCGCGTTCACTCAATTGTTCCTTTAAAGCGTGTGTTGCAAAGGCACCAGCGGCAACAGATAAACCACCCAAAAATAGCGATCGCCAAAAATATCCGAGTCATTATAATTTCCGTATTTACTTTACACTTACCTTTGCGCCTACATCTTCAAGCTGTATTAAATTTATTTTTAGCATCTACTGTGCGTTCGAGCTAGAATCAGCAATGTAAGAGGTACTCGCCTGGGAAATAGTATAATATTACACCTTGATTACTAACATCAAAAGTTGCGTCAAACTCTTTAGCTTTCTCATCTAGATATTGCTTGGCGGTTGTTACTGTTAACTGCGCCGCCATTGCAAAGTTGAAAATAGTGATATAGCCATTGGCTGCTTGAATGAGTCTAAAAAAAGTAGAGTGGAGGCGATCGCTCACCTCTTTCTTACCTTGCTTATCCAATCCCCATACTAGCTATCCTTCCGCTATCACAAGGAGTATACCAAGGGCTATACGCCTATACCAGTATCTGAACCCACCTGTTCTTGCTGAGTTGTATCTTGATCGAGCAACTCATTAACCGTAACCATTAAACAAAGAAATACTACTGAGACTAGCAGACCCGCAGCACTTTTTTGATCAGCTTCATAGTCTCTGCCTTGCTCAAAGAATTGCCCCGATTTTAACCTCAGCTACGGCTTGCTTCGAGGATACGAGAGAAGTAAAAGCGAGTCCGCGTCATTGCCTGCCGCTGTACACTAAAACCGTTACTCTCCAAAATTTTAATCACATCAGCTTCGCGGTGCAAATAAGCACGAGTTGCTTTACTCGCTCCCGGAAAGAAACTGCCAATTTTCTTGAGTAGACTCAGGGCTAAGGTTTTGGGAGCAAAGCTGAGAATTAGGCGCGAGTCAGCCATAGAACTCAGGTGAGAAATCATTTGATCTGCCTTGTCCTGGGGATAGTGAATTAAGACATCCAGGCAAATAACAGTGTTGTAGTGACCACTTAACGTCTCTAAATCCTGCACTATAAACGTGGGATTAGCAGTATTGCCCAATTCTGCCTCGGCTCTTTGCTTGGCTTCTGCCACCATTTTTTCAGAAATATCACTGGCATAAACCTTAGCACCAGCTTGTGCTAGAGGAATGCTGAGGCTGCCTACACCACACCCGGCATCACAGATTGATAACCCCGCTAAATTGTCTGCCATGAGCCAACTAAGTACTGTGTCGACTGTTTGCTGGTGTCCTGTGCGGATATCGAGTTGGACTTTATTAACCTCGCCATCCCCATAAATCCGCCGCCAGCGGTCAAATCCTGTGGAATTAAAATACTCTTTGACTATTGTTTTATCGTCTGCTGCGTTCATGAAATTGGCTTTTTTTATAGTTCCCAACGGTTAAACTTACCATTTGTCCGAACCATACTTAGGCGTAGAGAGGCAAAGAAGCGAGAAAACTTTTACTTTGTTGTCGCTAATCGCTGCCAAGTTAGTTCTTTTGTCGATTCATTTGAGTGCCAGCGCAATAGCTGACTAGCTGTACCAATATCCAGTCCAGAGGTAATCGCTTGTCGGGGTGCAACAGTAGCTAAGGCGATCGCACTTTCTACATCACAAATACCCCAACGCACTAAATTCTGTACTCCTACCAAAAGTGGTAGCGTGGTTCCAGCTAACGTCCCATCTGGTAGTTGGGCTGTACCATTTTTTACTTCAATTTGGCGTTTGTCCCAGGGATAAAAACCATCTGGTAGTCCTAATGGTGCTAGGGCATCGCTGACAAGAAAAATTCCTTGTTCATAGCCGCCTGCTTTTAATAGAAGTTCCAGCATTATCGGACAAACGTGCTGACCATCGGCAATCATCCCACATTTAACATCAGGATGGAGCAGCGCAGCACCTAATAAGCCTGGCTCACGATGATGTAATCCTGGCATGGCATTAAAGGCATGAGTCACCATTGTTGCTCCCAAATTAAAAGCACGTTGCGCTGCGGCGGCTGTGGCAAGGGAGTGACCGAGACTAACTGTAATGCCCAAAGAATGTAAATAAGTAATTGCCCCCCCAGTTAAATCTAATTCTGGTGCTAGGGTAATTATTTTCACGATCGCGGCATAGCTTCCCAAAACCCGCTTAATTTCTGCGATGTTTAGCGGTAATAAATAGTCTGCCGGGTGTGCGCCGCGCTTTTGGGGATTTAAAAATGGTCCTTCCAGATGCACCCCTAAAACTTGGGCAGTTGATTTTGGAGATGATTTTTGTATTTGGATAAAATCAGCAATAACAGATAGCGATCGCTGAATGTTCTCCACTGAAGTCGTAACAAGTGTTGGCAAAAATGCATCTACTCCCTGCTGCCACAATAATTCACAAATGTCTTGTAACTTAGCGACATCATCCGCCTTTAGATCAGTAAATGCTAAACCCAGCGCTCCATTAATCTGCAAATCAACGCCACCCAAGGAAATCCAATCCCCTGCTACATCCACCTGCAAATCTATGGGTGCTTGTTTTAAAGCTTTCTGCATTGGCAAAATTTGGGAAATCTTACCTTGAGCATCGATCTTGATTTGCTGCAAACCTCCAGAATTAGTCACGCGAGCATTGATAATATCCATAGGGACAGTAATTGATGTCATCATCGGCATAAGATTAATAATTTTTTTGCCCCAACTTAGTTTATAGCTAACTCTGAGATCTCATGACTCAACCCCTAGTCGGCATTATCATGGGTAGCGATTCTGATTTGCCTACGATGCAAGACGCGATCGCAGTTTGTGCAGAATTTGGCGTAGAAAGTGAAGTGGCGATCCTTAGCGCCCACCGCACTCCTGAACGGATGGTAGATTATGCCAAAGTTGCCCATCAACGCGGTATTAAAGTAATTATGGCTGGTGCTGTCGGAGCCGATCATTTACCCGGTTTGGTTGCTGCACTCACACCGCTACCTGTTGTTGGTGTGCCGATACCTAGTCGTCATTTACAAGGGCTAGATTCTTTGTATTCAATTGTGCAAATGCCCGCTGGTATTCCCGTTGCCACTGTAGCGATCGGCAACGCCAAAAACGCTGGATTGTTAGCAGTGCAAATTCTCGCAACTTACCAGCCAGAATTATTAGAGAAAGTGCAACAGTATCGCCAAACCTTAGCAGAATCCGTAATTGATAAGCAAGCGAAGTTAGACCAGCTGGGATACCAGCAATACCTATCACAGTTGTTATAAAAATGCTATTTGCCGAAGTAGCTGACACTTTTGATGATTTACCAACTTGCAAATCTATCTGGAAAAGATTTCTACGAGAGTTTTCAGAATCGATTATCTGAGGTTATGGCTAGTTCTAATTAGTAGCTAGCTGGGCTTCTGAATATGTCAATTCCTGAAACTGAATCACATCTTGGCGCGGGTCAACATAAGCAACCTTAATTGACACTTGTTCTCCCAACTCCACAGAACGTTTGAAGGGCATTGGCAACTGTAACCCTAAATCCTCTATTAAAATTAGTGCTAAACGGCTATCCTCGCGCAGCCACATTAAGACTAATGCTTGCCATACTTCGTTGGGGTAGCGGCGGAGATATTCTAAACCCCAATAGCGATTGGTTTGCCGTTCCACCAAAGTAACCTCTTGCGTTGCAGTAGTGACACTCATCATCACTTCTCTAAGCTGCTCTGCTGAGAAGGGCAAAGCTTCACCGCGGAGGTGCGCTTTTAACTGAAAGTGGGTAAGCAGGTCACTGTAGCGGCGAATAGGAGAAGTTGCTTGCGTGTATGTATTCAGACCCAAACCAGCGTGACGAGCGGGCGTAATGCTCATCTCACTCTTGGGCATACAGCGACGCATTGCACAAGCACGGACAAATCCTGCAGGTAATTGTAGTAACTCCTCATCGGAAGGTAATTCGGGCGCAGGCTGACCTCGAAAGGGCAGAGCAATGTTGTGAGTTTGACCGTATCGCCCCGCAACTTCACCTGCTAAAATCATCATCTCTGCTACCAAGTGTCTGGCGGGAGAATTTTCTAAAGCCTCAATCGTGATCTCGTCTTCTTTGACTTTAATCGTCGCTTCCGGCAGGTTAATACTGATTGCTCCTTGCGAATGCCGCCACAATTGACGACATTTTGCCGCATCAGCGATCGCCGCAATTTCTGGTTCCGCCTGCACCCCCAACTCCAGCATCTCGTCTACATCTTCGTAGGTTAGGCGGTAAGTGGGCTTAATTAAACTTGCGTGAATACTGTAGTCTTCTACTGCCCCAGCTTGATCCAAAATTACCCCAAAACTCAGGGCGCAACAAACTTGTCCCTGTATCAAGCTCATTGGTCCTGTTGCTAACGCCGACGGAAACATTGGTACCATCCCAGTCGGTAAATACACCGTTGTACCCCGCCGCCGTGCCTCCAAGTCTAATTCATCCTCTGGCACTAGCCAACGGCTGGGGTCAGCAATATGTATCCACAACCGCTGCCGCCCATCGGTCACTAACTCCCAACTTAGACCATCATCGATCTCGCGGGTACTCTCATCGTCAATTGTGTACACTTTAAGATGCGTCAGATCCAAGCGGTGTGAGTCGAGATCTGGGGGTGGGGAATCCAAGCACTGCTGCGCCACTTCTAATACCTTATTAGGAAACTGAACCGGAATTGATGAGCGCTGCAGAAACAGATTCTCATGAATACTCCATATACCCAAGTCTACCAACAGTTGAAAAGCTGCATGGGGGGTTGCAGAGCGTCCTAAAGTAGTCATGATTTCTAGGACGGTAGCGGAGGGCGGATAGGTGCGTGCTAGAGCGTCTGGAGTTAAGCCTGTCTTTGCAGCGTCCGTCACCAGAACTGCATAGCGTTCTATTGCTTCCAATCTTTGGCGATCATAGCGTTCCCACTGTACTGCTTCAGCGTTAAGTGCTTGCCAAATTCGCGCTAAAAAGTCCTGCTGCTCCCGCTGCCGACTTGCCTCTACTTCTAACTGATGCTTTCGTTCTGTGACCTGAGCAGCAGTTCGAGGCTCATAAGCATCTCCCTTTTGCTTAAAATACAGCTTATCTTCTGACAACAAGTAATGAGCGGCATAGCACTGGAACGGACTCTGTTCGGAAAACAGCAAATTCGCCATTTGCTCTGGTTTTACGGCTTCAGCTTCTGTAATAAGCAGTTCCCAGGCTACCTCCAAGCTTGAAGGATCAAGATACGGCTTTACCTCCTCTAGGAAGCGGGCAAGCTCTGACGGTTTGTAGGTCTGACCACGAATCTCATAAGTGATTTGCCGGGGAGCAAGACTGTGAGATTGACCACGCTCATCTACTACAAACCAGCGTGTTTTGCCATCTGGACGGTCTACAACACCAAGTCGGCGCTGTGCTGAGGGTGACTTACCCGTTCCGGGTTCGCCTTGTAATCTAAATTCAACCAGCGTTCCCTTGTCCACAAACTTATAAACAATGAATTATGAATGGTCAAGTGTCAAAGTTGTTAGCATTCAGCATTCAGCATTCAGCATTTACAGAATTACCCTTCTTGGTTAATGAAAGGCAACAAAGCCACAAGCCGCGCCCGCTTAATAGATAGTGTTACGTCTCGTTGTTGTTTGGCTGTCAGTCCTGTAATCCGACGTGGCAGTATCTTACCTCGCTCGGTAATAAACTTACGCAACAAATCAACATCCTTGTAATCAATGGGGTCTCCTGGCTTAATCGGAGATAGGCGACGACGATAGTAACTCATTTCTACTTAATTTCCTTATGAACAGAGTGGCGATTACAGTGAGTACAGAATTTTTTTAGCTCTAGCCTTGCCGTCGTATTCCGGCGGTTTTTCGTGCTCGTGTAACGGGAAACACCAGGCGATCGCTTACTTGGGTTGGTGCGACAATCGGTACATTCCAATGTCACAATAATCCGGACACCCTTGCCCTTAGCCATAATTTTACAAACAATAAATTACTAGAGAAAATTTAACACAAACGTTTATTCTCTCACACGACTGTAGACTTGATCAACTAATTGTTTGATTTTAAGATCAACTAGAGTAGCCTCTGTGTCGGGATATTATGGTACGAGCAATGTAAAGAGAAAATTTAACACAAACGTTTATTCTCTCACACGACTGTAGACTTGATCAAC
>JAUJND010000023.1:42331-56425 GCA_030446505.1 Chroococcidiopsidaceae cyanobacterium YX2bin18
TTAAGATCAACTAGAGTAGCCTCTGTGTCGGGATATTATGGTACGAGCAATGTAATCAGTTACTGCTTGCCGTCGCCAAATGTTAGGTAGGCTCAGATCTTGCACCAAGCTTGGATGCTTTCACCATAAGTGTTTTAACTAAATTTTCTGTAATCCGAATTCCGCTTCATATAAACCTTCCAAGGCTAAAGGCGATCACTTGAAAAAATTAGGAGAGCTTAAGAACCTTATTTTTCCGTTAAGTGCAAGATTTGAGTAGGGCAACATAGTTAGTCCTCAAAAGAACCACTAGCATTAAAATGCCTGCATTCGTTGCTAATTTACTTAGGGTACAGAAATTAGAGCTAATTCCCCATGCTGCCAGTAAGCCAAGCAGAGGCAATTATTTTAGATTTAGTGCAACCACTGAAACAGCAGGATCAAGAAATTGTCACTTTGTTAACAGCACTTGAGCGCATTCTAGCGGCACTGTTGTAAGTCAACTGGATTTTCCCCACTGGGATAATTCTGCGATGGATGGATATGCAGTGCGTTATCAAGACGTGAAGCACTGTAGCGAACTTGAGCCAGTTATTTTGGAAATTGTAGAGGAGATCCCAGCAGGACGAGAACCGCAGCATTCTATTCAACCAGGACAAGCAGCACGCATTTTAACTGGTGGAGTTATGCCATCTGGCGCGGACACAGTAGTAATTCAGGAACGAACACGCAGGGAGGCGCAGAGTGTATTTATCTTAACTTCCCCGGAGCCACAAGCCTTTGTACGTCACCGAGCTTCTTTCTACCAAGCTGGGACACCACTACTGCAACCGGGAATCAAGCTTAATGCTCCAGAGATTGCCGTACTAGCTGCTGCCCAGTGTACTCAGTTAAGAGTTTATCGCCGTCCGCGTGTGGCAATTTTGTCCACTGGAGATGAACTAGTTACACCCGATCAACCTTTACAACCGGTGAGATTGTAGACTCAAATCAGTATGCTCTCGCCGCTCTAGTAGCACAGACGGGGGCAGAACCATTGCAAATGGGCATCGTTAGAGATCAGCCAGAGGCGATTAAGGAAGCGATCGCCCACGCTATAGCAACAGCTGATGTTGTACTGTCTTCCGGTGGTGTCTCTGTAGGAGATTATGACTACGTTGAGCAAATTCTGGAGTCATTGGGAGCGAACATTCATATTCGAGCAGTTGCAGTTAAACCAGGTAAACCGCTTACAGTTGCCACCTTCCCAGCTTCAGACACCTCTAACAACAGAGTGTTGTACTTTGGTTTGCCAGGAAATCCGGTTTCAGCTTTAGTAAGTTTTTGGCGATTTGTGCAACCGGCAAGAAACTTTCAGGGCTTTCTCACAGTTGGGAGCCAGTGTTTGTACAAGCCGCGATCGCGTCAAGACTTGCGTTCAGACGGTAAACGTGAAACTTATCTCTGGGGAAGTCTGCACTTAGTAGACGAATGTTACGAATTTCAGCTAGCTAGTGGTAGCCACAGTTCTGGTAACTTAATTAACCTAGTACAAACTAATGGGTTAGCTGTTTTATCTATTGGTCAAACATTAATTCTAGCTGGTGAAATAGTCCAAGTTTTACAAGTTGGTTTACCCGTTATTAATAGACCTATTGGATAAATCAAACTATGTCCTCAGACTAGAATAGGCATTTTCTGGTTTACTTCTATTTTCCAGATTGCAAAATATTTGGGCAACAAATCTAATAGACCTCTTGCAAAAGGGTAGGGATTTATGTCAGAGGTAGTGTAAAACCACTACCCATGCCAACCTACGAACAAATTAAACATCTCAAGCCTGCTCAATTTAGACGAGCCTGCGGTGTGCAACCTGAAACTTTTTGAGCAAATGGTAAGTGTGATTACACAAGCCAGAGCCCATCAGTCACCAGGCAGACCAAGCAAGTTATCCATCGCTGACCAAGTCTTGCTTACCTTGGAATACTTACGGGAGTACCGCACCTATTTTCACATCGCTCAATCATGGGGAGTGAGTGAAGCGACAGTCTATCGCATTGTTCAGCGTACGGAAACAGAGCTAATCCACTCACAACTGTTTCGCTTGCCAGGACGCAAGCAGCTTTTAGAGCCTGAGCATGAGTTAGTGATGGTTGTGGTGGATGTGGTCGAGCATCCGATTGAGCGTCCCCAAAAAAACAGCGAGCTTACTACTCCGGCAAGAAAAAACGGCACACACTCAAAGTCTCCAAGTAGTGGTTAATCAGGCGACGGGTCATATTATCTGTACGGCTCACGGCAAAGGTCGAGTCCATGATTTTCGACTATTCAAAGGCAGTGGTGTGCGAGTGCATCCACAACGGCAGTGTTTGGCTGACCGAGGTTATCAAGGCTTGGCAAAGCTGCATCCCAATAGTTGTATCCCCCACAAAAAGCGACCAAACACACCCTTGAGTGTTCAGCAGCGCCATGAGAATCGCCAGCTTGCCCAACTGCGGGTGGTGATTGAGCATGTCAACGGATATCTCAAGCGGTTTCGGATTCTGGCTGAACGTTATCGCAACCGACGCAGACGCTTTGGCTTGCGCTTCAACCTAATTGCAGGCATCTATAATTACGAACTTGCTCGTTCTGCCTGACCTTTTGAAAGAACTCTAATAACCAATATCTATTTAGCTGTAGGTGAATCCATTAAGTTTTTTGACTTATTTCCCTAAAATTATAGTTCTTCAGCCTGATAACTATTTAAACAAACCGCGTTTACCACTAGGCAGCACTGTCATCCAATTAGTCTTAGCTTGTGCTAAATTCTCCTCAGAAACTTTGCCCAGTGAGATTAGCTCCACAGAAATTAACTCCCTTGAGATTAGCATCGTTGAGGTCAGCATAGCTGTCAAGGTCTGCGCCTCGCAGATCCACGCCTTCTAAATCAGCATGATTCAGGTAAGCCTTACTCAAATTTACTTCTCTTAAATTCGTCCGCTTGAAACTAGCTCGACTAAAATCGCTATTGCCCAGATTAGCTTTCTGTAAATTGGTTCTATCAAGTTTTGCAGAACTGAAATTTACCCCTGATAAATCGACCTGTTGCAAGTCGAGCATACTTAAGTCGTGTAGAGCAAAATCGCGCCTCCCCTTAAAATATGCCATTAGTAAACTGTCGGTATCTAATTTACGAGGAACGTTAGGCTTATGCCTTGAAGAACCAGGAGATTTTAATGCTGTTGCCGTAGTTGTTTTAGTTGCCACCTGATGGTTTGCATTATTCCTCCTGCCTGTACATTAAGCGTTTCCGCAGCTCGTCGCGCTTGAATCGCTACTGCTACTTCAGCAAAAGACTTACCACCACTTGGAGGATTGGTGGGATTAGCAGCAGTCCCAGATTGAATGTTGCCAAGCCGCTTTTGATTACCAGAAGGTTGAGTGGCCATATTTTTAGCTAGACTTTCTAGGTAGGGTTCCATCTCAAGTGCTTTGAGGGCTTCACCAGCTGATTGGTAGCGATGCCGCACAGAACCCTCCAGCATTTTCTTCAGCACTTCCTTGAAGTGAGCGCTGATCGGACTTTATTCTCCCAGAGCATTTCCCCGGTTAAGGAATTGTATTCGAGATCTTTAGGAGATTTGCCAGTCAGCAGGTAAATGCAAGTTACTCCCCACTGCATAGATATCGCTGGCATAGACTGGACGCATGGCAAGCTGCTCTGGCGGCGCAAAACCAGGAGTTCCAACCGCGAAGGCAGTTAAGGCTGTGTGCTCCGATTGGCTCGTCGTTGTCTGAGTAACTTGGTCTTTAACGGCTCCAAAGTCAATCAGAACGAGTTTGCGGTCTTCAGAGCGGCGAATTAAGTTAGCTGGTTTGATATCTCGATGAATCACTTGCTGGCTGTGGATGTATTGCAGCACCGGCGTGATCTCGCTCAAGAATTGCTTTACTCCAGCTTCGCTAAATGGACCAGAGCGTTTAATTTCCTGCTGTAGTGTCAAGCCACTGACGTATTCCTGAACCAAGTAAAATTGTTCATTGTCTTCAAAGTAGTCCAGTAGCCGTGGTATTTGGGTATGATTGCCCAACTTACCCAGAGTTTTAGCTTCTCGCTCGAACAATTTTCGCGCCCATTTCCATAACTTGTGGTGCAGTTGCGACGGGGCGCGAGCTGTTTGATTACACTGGCTGGGTTCACCAGGCAAGCTTGCGTCTTGGGCTAAAAAGGTAGCTCCGAAGCCACCTTGCGCTAAAGCGTTGTTCACACGATAGCGATCGCGCAATAGTAGTTGACCACAAGACTGACAACGTTCGCTATTAATCTGGTCTTGGGGATTGGGACAGTTCGGATTTAAGCAGTAGCTCATAAGAGCATAAACTCGCTGGCGGGAGGAATCACAGGGAGCGTTGCACCCTTATTTAATTATTTAGCTAAAAATCGCCAACCACCTCGTTGTTTTTACTGAAAATCGTTGATATTGCTAAAATCAGGCTTGTTTAAATCAAATCTAACTAGGGTAATAAAGGAAAATTGCAGCTAAAGATCTGCACAATCTTCACCTCCTCTTCGGTAAGATAGTTTGGCTGATATCTGAACAAGCATACTTCATGCGTAT
This sequence comes from Chroococcidiopsidaceae cyanobacterium YX2bin18, assembly GCA_030446505.1. Taxonomy (GTDB): domain Bacteria; phylum Cyanobacteriota; class Cyanobacteriia; order Cyanobacteriales; family Chroococcidiopsidaceae; genus JAHHHE01. Next base: position 46,891 of record JAUJND010000023.1, read on the forward strand.
CTCTATTAACTGGCTGCGAGAATTGGTTGATTTGACACTCACTCCAGAAGAATTAGCCGAAACTCTCACACTTGCTGGATTTGAGGTAGAAGACATTGAAGACCGTCGCAGTTGGGCATGGAGTTGTTGTCGGAAAAGTGCTTGAGTGCCAACCCCACCCCAATGCAGATAAATTGAGTGTTACAAAAGTCGACATTGGGGCTGATGAACCTTTGAATATTGTCTGCGGTGCTGCCAACGTCCGGGCAGATATTTATGTACCAGTAGCAACTGTCAATACTTACTTGCCCAAGGTTGACCTCAAAATTCGACCAGCAAAACTGCGCGGTGTGCGTTCTGAAGGGATGATTTGTTCTTTGGCGGAACTGGGTTTGACCAAAGAATCAGCTGGTATTCATATTTTTGAGCAACAGAATATCCTTGAGGGTGCAGACGCTCGACCACTTTTAGGTTTAGACGATGCAATTTTAGATGTAACGGCAACAGCAAATCGGGCTGATGCCCTCAGCATGGTAGGCATAGCACGGGAGGTAGCAGCACTTACTGGGGCAGCTGTGAGACTTCCAGTAGCAGCGCCAATAGCCATCCCCAGTGGCGGAAATGATTTAAGTTTAAAAATCTCTCAGCCGCAAGCTTGCCCTGCTTATATTGGTACGGTGATTGAGCAGATTACAATTGGTTCATCTCCTGACTGGTTACAACGCAGGTTACAAGCAGCTGGCGTGCGACCGATTAATAATGTAGTCGATATTACTAACTACATTTTGCTGGAGTGGGGTCAGCCATTGCACGCCTTTGACCGCGATCGCTTACTGGCAACCAATAGCGACATCACAATTGGTGTTCGCTTTGCCCAGGCTGCGGAATCGCTTAAGACACTGGATGGGCAAATACGCACGCTGTCACCCCAAACCCTGCTGATTACTGCCAATGACCAGCCAATTGCTTTGGCTGGAGTAATGGGAGGCGAAGCAACTGAAGTCCATGATGGTACTCAAAGCCTTGTTTTAGAAGCTGCCTTGTTTGATTCTGTTGCAATCCGCCGTTCTGCCCGCAGCTTAGGTTTACGCACAGAAGCATCTGCTAGATACGAGCGGGGTGTCAATGCGGCAGAGTTGGAAGTAGCGTGTAGCCGTGCCTTGATGCTAATCAACCAATTAGCTGGAGGAATTGCTACTAATCAGCAGATTGCCAATACTAGATCTAATTCAGGCGTTGCCACACGCTCGATTGAATTGCGTCTAGATCGAGTTAAAGAGGTCTTGGGACCAATAGATTTGGGAGATACAACAGGAGAACTGCAATCGGAAGATATCCAGCGCATTCTAACTGCACTGGGATGTCAAGTAACACCAGAACAACGGGTTTTGCTGGTCACAGTACCAACCTATCGTTATCGGGACTTAGAGCGGGAAATTGACTTAATTGAAGAAATCGCCCGTCTTTACGGCTATGACAACTTCTGTGACACCCTACCTGACAAGACAGAACCCGGTTATCTTTCAATAGAACAGCAGCTGATACGTCAACTGCGAGAAGCATTTCGGAGTGCAGGATTGACGGAATTGATGCACTACTCTTTGGTGAAGCCAGGAGAAGAAAGACAAGTAGTTCTGGCAAATCCTTTATTAGCAGAATACTCAGCTCTACGGACAAATTTAATATCAGGCTTAATTGACGCGTTTCAGCACAATTTGGAGCAGGGAAATAGTTCTCTTAACGGCTTTGAAATTGGTCGTGTATTCTGGCAGGAAGAGGAAGGATTAACAGAAACAGATGCCTTAGCAGGCATTTTAGGTGGCGATCAAACCCAAGGTAAGTGGACAAGGGGAGGGCGTGACCAACCTATGACTTGGTTTGAAGCTAAGGGTGTACTGGACAGTGTATTTCAGCGGCTGGGCTTAACGGTTGAGTATCAACCCACCCGTCAGGATTCGCGGCTGCATCCAGGGCGTACAGCGTCTTTATGGTTACAGGGCAATCGCCTGGGAACCTTTGGGCAACTGCATCCCCAGCTAAGACAACGGCTAGGCTTGCCGGATGCAGTCTATGTCTTCCAACTGGATTTAGATGTGCTGTTGGACTCGCTGGAGCAAGATGAAATTTTAGTACCTCGATTCCAGCCATATTCTACCTACCCAGTTTCACCTAGAGATATTGCCTTTTTCGCTGCGGTTGGAATTTCTGTAACTGAATTTGAAAGAGCGATTACTTTGGCAGCAGGAGAATTACTAGAATCTGTAGATTTGTTTGATGAATATCGTGGCGAAAATGGCGCAGTTGGGCAACGTAGTGTAGCATGTTTCGGCTAGTCTACCGTGCTAGCGATCGCACTCTAACTGATCAAGAAGTCGAGCCAGTACATCAAAAAGTACGAGAAATTCTGGTTGAAAAATTTAACGTCAACCTCAGAAGTTGATTAAACTATTTATTCCTTGTTTAAATACATCACAAAAGGATAGCTGAAATATTAATGCCTAAATACGTAATGTGGGGGAACCTACTGTGTGGATGTGCTGGAAAAACGCGCTCCCTATCGTCAGCACATCTGGCTGGACTTTGCTCAAAAAGAAACTGGTGTCTAATTACTATTGGTCCAACTAAAGATGTAACCAAAGTATTTGGCATTTATGAAGCAGAAACTGAAGCAAGTGTACGTCAACTAATTGAAGCCGATCCTATTGGCAACATGGCATCTGGACAGAATATGGTCTGCACGAGTGGATTCAAGCTTTTTGAGGTTGGTTTGTTATTTCAACTTTAAATTATTGAAATAGTAGTAGATTTTTGTTATTATATATTTTTATAATTGGGATCTAAAGTTAATTTTTAAAATCGCACAGATTTCCATTATTAAATAATACACCAAAAACAGGCAAATATAAAACATAAAACGTTAAATATAGACAAATTTTCAGAATTTTTTTACTTGCTGAAAACTCTAAATTTAGGAGGAATTGAGATGCCTACACTAGGAGTTAATATAGATCACATTGCAACAATCCGACAGGCTCGACGCACAGTAGAGCCTGACCCTGTGGCAGCAGCGATGCTAGCAGAACTGGGGGAGCAGATGGAATTACAGTACATCTCCGGGAAGACCGACGGCATATTCAAGACCGAGATGTGCGCTTGCTGCGGCAGACAGTACGAACGCATTTAAATTTGGAAATGGCACTACAGATGAAATGGTGGCGATCGCTCTTGAAATTAAACCCGATTATGTCACTTTAGTACCTGAAAAGCGCGAAGAAGTTACAACAGAAGGTGGTTTGGATATCGCTGGTCAAAGTCAACGGCTGGCTGAAATAGTTGAAAAATTGCAGTCAGCTAGCATTCCAGTCAGTCTATTTATTGATGCTGATGCCTCACAAATTGAAGCATCTGTTAACGTCAAAGCTCAGTTTATTGAACTGCATACTGGGCAATATGCTGAAGCAGATAGCACAGCGAGTCGACAAGAATTAGCAATGTTAGCGTCTTGTTGTGAGCAGGCAACCAGAGCCGGATTAAGAGTCAATGCTGGTCATGGTCTTACTTACTGGAATGTTTATCCAATTGCCTGCCTCACAGGGATGGAAGAACTCAACATTGGACATACAATTGTTAGTCGGGCAGCTTTAATTGGTCTAGAGCGAGCCGTCCGAGAAATGAAACAAGCGATGCGAGGATTTTAAATTTTAACTAATACAGACAAAAAGCTGAGAAAATGTCTAAGCCTTAATCCTTAATTAAAAATGCATTACTACTACGTTTTGGCAAGTCAACGCTTTCTGCTAGAAGAAGAACCAATTGCCGAAGTTTTACAGGAGCGCACCCGTTACTACCACGAACAGGAAAAAAGAAATTGATTTTTGGTTAGTTAACCAACCTGCTTTCTTAGAGGCACTGAAATGGCAAAGGTTAAAGCCGAATGTCCCCAGCCATCTGTTGCTATTATTTCAAGTAATTCACAATTTATTACTTGGCTAAAACTGCGATTAGAGTACGTGATTACAGGAGAATTTATCGCTCCTTCTAATACGATTCCCGACGCTTTGGCAACCAGTGTAAACGCTTTAAAGTAAATTAGTAAGCGCGAAGATTAAGGAATTAGAAGTGTTAGCACGGGACAAATGAAGTGAAAAGTGAAAAATTGCACCTCTACAGAGGGTCGCATTACGCCTACTTAGCTTTTCTATTAACATTTCTAGGTTTGACTAATGGAGTAAGTTCTGTTGTTGCCCAAGTTACTCCTGATTGTCAACCACCTAAAGTTAGTGAGTATCTTTTATTAGTCGTCAGTCCGACACCAGAAACTCAAGATCAAGTTCGCCGCGCTTTGCTGCCTCACACCAGCACTACCATTTGTAAATATCTTAAAGATACAGTGACGCGGATTGGTGGTTTTACTCAGATTGAAGCTGCTAATGCCTGCGCGCGTTATTTCAACGATACCGTAGGTTTATCTGCTCTTCGTCGCTCAAGCACAGGCACAAACATCTGGAACGCCAGCCTATAACCCTAAACTGCTCTGGGAGCAGGTTATGCCGTACTTGTAGATTATTTCAACCGTCCAGAGACTGCAACTCAAGTGCGGCAATTGCTGGGAACTAATGTAGGCCTTGTTTCTTATGGGCAACGTCCTTACTTACTAGCTGTTTACTCAGACGACCAAAAAAAAGTTAATTCTACATTGCAGCAGCTTAGCGATCGCGGCTTTTTTGCAATGTTAGTAGATAGCCGCAAGGTGATCCTGCTTAAAGCAGTTGTTAGTTTATAGAAATTACCCAAAAGCTAATATGCAGATGACGCGAGCCAGGAGACTGTTATACCCAGCCCTGAACCAATAATTACTTGAAATGGGGTATGTCCAAGTAATTCCTTGAGACGATCTTCATTAAATTCATGGTGTTCGCTAAACAATTCGTCAACCATCTGGTTGAGGATGCGGGCTTGCTTACCAGCAGCTTGGCGCACGCCAGCAGCATCATACATAACGATGATTGCAAAAATAGTAGCGATCGCAAATTCAGGGCTTGCCCACCCAGCAGTTTGACCTACACCAGTAGCTAAGGACGTAACCAGAGCGGAATGGGCACTGGGCATTCCGCCAGTTGTTACTAAGGAGCGCACATTTACTTTGCGGTTTTTAATCAACTCGACTACGAGCTTTGATGCTTGAGCGATGAGACAAGCTACCACAGCAACCAGCAGTACGCTGTTATCTAGGATGTCGCCAAAGTCCTGCATGAGGTTTTAGTTTAGGTTAGGAAATAATCAGCGTGAATTGTGGTGGTTAGTGAGTGCGGCTAGTAATAAAATTTGCGATCGCAATTAACGGTCTTGCTTTTTTTCCAAACAAATCCAGTTCTGCCGCCGCCGCCTGAACTAGCTGTTGTGCCTGACGCTGGGATTCTTCCAGACCCCAAAGGCTGGGATAAGTCACTTTTTGGGCTTGGAGATCCTTCCCAGCAGTTTTGCCTAATTCCTCTTGGGTAGCGGTAATATCCAAAATGTCATCCACAATTTGAAACGCCAGACCAATATTTTGGGCATAGCGAGACAATCGCTGCAACTCTGCTTCTGGTGTCCCTGCCAAAATCCCACCACAGACTACAGAGGCTTCCAAGAGAGCAGCTGTTTTGTGGTTGTGAATGAAGTTAAGAGTTTCTAGCGAAACGTCTGGTTTTCCCTCTGATTCCAAGTCAACCACCTGACCACCAACTAACCCAGCTGCCCCTACTGCTCGACCCAACCGCGCAATTACCTGTAACAGCTTTTGTGCTGCTACATTTTGAGTGGTGACAACAAACTCGAAGGCGTAGGCTAATAAGCCATCTCCAGCCAAAATCGCAATATCTTCACCATAGACCTTATGATTTGTTAGCTTACCCCGACGATAATCATCATTATCCATTGCCGGAAGATCGTCGTGGATCAATGACATGGTATGAACCATCTCCAAAGCACAAGCCGTTGGCATCGCCATCTCAATTGTACCGCCAGCCATTTCACAAGTAGCAAGGCAAAGAATAGGACGTAGGCGCTTACCCCCAGCTAATAGCGAGTAGCGCATCGCCTCGTAAATCTTTTCTGGATAAATAATTGGCATAGCACTATCCAGAGCGGCTTCTACTTGAGCTTGTCGCACTTGCAGATAGGCTGATAGGTCAAACGGGGCTTCCTCGTGGGGCATTTGCAGATTATCCGTTGCTACCATCCCTTAATTCCTTGATCTGCTGTCATGTCCGTAACAATTTTACGGGGATTTGGGTCTTAAAAGGTTATTAATATTGAGTGAGATTTTTCTTTCTCAAAAAAGTATCTCACAACCCTAATCTGTTTCTAAAATGGTTAGCCCAGCTAGTCTAGACGCAATTTAGTCACCTTTGCCTGGCATACCCGTAATCAAAGATACTTTTCAGACCGCTGTGGTTGCTAACATCTGAGAGTTATTTGCCTCTACAATAAATTTCTCAGCTAGATGCCACTGTTGCCCAACTGCTGACCGCAAACACAGTTATCTTGAGGAAGATAACTGTGCCACTGTTACAAGAGAAATACAGACAAATGTATAACTTAGACAGTGGTGCTTTTTTGCTGGTCAGCGCGCAAGAGTATCCACCCAAGCGCAGCTAAAACTCCACCAAGGGCAAGAAATCCGAGATCCCAAGCCAACTCATTTGGTCCTGGTTTTACATGATGAATACCAAGAATTTGATGGTCAATCAGTCCTTCTACCAAGTTGAACGTCCCTCCACCAATGAAAATAGAGCCGAGGAAGGTTTTTAACGACCAAGGAACATCATTACGCTGACCCGCTCGCCAAAGTAATATTATGCCAATCACGGTCAGTAACCAGGTGCTGGCATCAAACACGCCATCCCATACCATATTTAATTCCATGTCGGAAATTGTTTTGGCGGGTCGAACACTGCTTAACATATGATGCCATTGCAGGATTTGGTGTAGAACAATGCCATCGATAAACCCTCCAAGACCTAGACCAAGTAGGATACCAGCAGCTATCAGCGGATACCGATTGCGTGGCTCACCTTTAGCCTCCATGGATAACCTCACTTACAAGTTTTAAGACAAAGGCATTCAGATTTTAGGGATATCTGTTGCTGTTAACAAGTGCTGCTCAGTCTAAACTAGAAAACTTGCTGCTAGCATCTACAGGCATGATCAAAGTTAGGGTGTAAGCGATTTAAAATGACTATTTATTTTTATAAGGTAAATGAATCCTATGGCTGTTTTTCTAACTTCTCGCCTCATGGAATTTATTTGCAAGGTACTGAGTGGCAAACAGTAGAGCATTATTATCAAGCTCAAAAATTTGTGGGAACGACAGATAGTGCTCTTATCCCAGTAATTTACGCGGCAAAGACTCCAGACAAGGCTGCTGCTTTGGGGCGCGATCGCACTCGTCAAGTCCGGCTAGATTGGGAGCGGGTCAAAACTCAAGTGATGCGAGAAGCCGTACTTAAAAAGTTTCTCACTCATACCGATATTCAAGCAATTCTAATTTCCACAGGTAACGAACTGATTGTAGAAAATTCTCCAACAGATTATTACTGGGGCTGCGGTGAGAATCAGACTGGTCACAATCAGCTAGGTAAAATTCTCATGAGTGTGCGCCGACAAATCCGGCAGCAGCTAGCATCGCCGTTAATATCTGAAGATAAAATCCTAAAAAAGGGGAGTTCACTCGGCAAGTAGTAGATTAAGTATTGTTTTAAGTTAAATATACTAAAGACAGTTTACGAGCGCTCTTTATGGCAATTATTGCTCTAAAAGCCTGGTATCTTCAGGATTATGAGCCAATTCAAGAACTAGAACTCCGCCCTCACAACCTTCGCCTTAGTAAAAATAGTCTCTTGAAATCAGGTCTAAGAGCCGATTTTTTAGAAGATAGTGAAGAAGTCAAGAAATCTGCTTGGTTTCAGCGCTATCTGGAAGGAGAAAACGTTGAATTTTACATTGAAGGTAGTGGTGGGTACACAATTTCCAATATTGACCTAATTAGTCACGAAATTTATTTTACTAAGCAAACAGTAATGGCTCAACTAGAGCCAACAATTTTTTTGTGCCACCAAACTGAATATGTAGAATCAAGTGAAGCGTTAAAAGATGCCGTGCGGCACAGTTTAGAGATCCTAAACCCGCGATCGCGCTTACCACTGACTTTAATAGAATCTCACCGCCCTAGTGATAGTCCCCTGCGGCTTAACCGCACAATGATGCAAAAGATTCGTAAGAGTTTGCTATTTATTGCTGATGGAACACCTATTGCCCGAATCGAGCATCAGGATACTGCCCAACTAATTCCCAGCCCGAATGTGTGTATTGAAATCGGCTATGCAATCCAAAGCAAGCGCTCTGAGCAAATTTTACTAGCTCAAATGCAGCGCCTTGACTTAACAGGGCAATTTCCCTTCGATTTACCTAACCATCAATCTTTGGAATTTAAAAATAGGGAAGAACTGGGTAAAGTGTTGCCCCAGGTAATGGAAGCTCAGCTGCTCCGATTTAATTTATTTTCTTGATCCTGCCGCTGGGAACTATTTCAGGTCAAAACAGCGTCTAGAGCGCAAAGATCCAGAATAGGCGAGTCGTCTCAGGCGAAATGAATATAAATCTATCTCCCCCTACTCCCCCTACTCCCCCCGTTCCCCCTGCTCTTTTTTACAGCTAACCTATTCTCATTGTGGGTTAGTTCGTTGACAATGAATTGATGCGTTTAAAAATCATTGTCTATTATGCCCAGAACTCCTAACGAATACGTCGTACACCTGATGATGGAAGGTGGACATCGGGAAGAAGTGCGTTTTGCCACTATTCAAGAGTTCCAGAAGTGGTACAGCGGCGAATTAGTGCCTAAAGCTGCTTCGGATGAATTCATCAGCGTGCCGATCAAGAATATTCAGGGGGAGTACATGGTTGTACGTCCATCCCGAATTATGGCGATTCGGGTGGAACCGATTTTTAGCTCTAGTGTGGAACGATTTTAGAGAATGATCAGAACAATTGCTTTAATGACCTTGATGGGAGTCACAATTTTAACTCCCATGCCGGCTGTTGCGCGTGTGCCGTTGCAACGGCTCAATCCCCAACACAAAAATATTACTTGTTGCCAATCACCGAGCTTGGGCTTGGATGAGCAAATTTGGGGTGAAAATGGTCAACCTGGAGACTGGCGGGCAATGTTGGCATCAATTGATAACAGCTTGCGTTATCTAAAATCGCCTACTGCTGCCAAAGCTTATCGGCGATATTCCGGCAGTGGAATTACGCGCGATCGCGCGATTCGCAGTCTGGTACGCTTCCGCGAACTGGTAGTTAGTTCTCCAACACCAAAAGCACTTCAAGAATCTGTCCGCCGCGAGTTTGCGCTGTACCAGTCCATAGGGAAAGATGGAAAAGGAGATGTTTTATTTACTGCCTACTACGAGCCGATTTATACCGCTAGTCGTGTACCAACAGCGGAGTATCGCTATCCAATATATCGGCTACCACCTAACTTTACTAAATGGCGGAAGCCGCATCCTAC
>JAUJND010000147.1 GCA_030446505.1 Chroococcidiopsidaceae cyanobacterium YX2bin18
ATATCTGGGTCAGAAGTAATTGCATCGAAGGAATTTAACCCAGGCAAATCGATTAAACTCCGGTTTACTGCGTCAAATAGATAAACATCTTGACTACCAAAGCGGTCAGAGGTGAAAACAATGTATCGACCAGTAATTTGGGGGGTGAGATCTGAACCCAGGCTATTAAGACTCCGTCCCCCTGGATCAAAGGGATAGCTCAATAAACGGGGATAGCCACCACAGCTACTTAACATCCCAACCAAGGCGATCGCTAATAGTTTTAATTTTTTGATTGAGTTACTGCACACCCTAAACCTAAAACGAGATAGCAACCCTCTTAACATCTGAAATTATTAACGCATTGCGTAAGCAACTGAGCATATTCTTATCACTTCTTTAATTCAAACTAAATCAACACTACTTATTAAGGTAACGGCGTTGAGGATGCTGGCACACCATCAGGAATATCCAATTCAATATTAGATCCTCGATCTAGTACTTCAATATCCCATTGACCGCGACTGCCGCTTTCAAACACAATATAACGACCATCCGGACTAATGCTAGGATTACGTATCCAACCTCGATACCATTGGCTAAGAGCTTGTGACTGTTGCGTAGCGCGATCATAGAGTACAACTGTTGGTTTACCCTGATCGCTGACAAGAAAGACAATGTAGCGCCCTGTGTAGCTAAGACTAGGGCTTTCAGCAATTATTTCTGGTCGATTCAAGCGCGGTAAAGCAGTTAGCTGCTGTTGTTGCAAATCGTAAACCAGAACGTTGCGACTGCCGTTACGGTTAGACACATATCCTAAAAAGCGACCATTACCACTCAATGTTGGTTGCTCTTCGCTATAACGGCTGTTGAGGGCAGTTGAACCAATAAGGCGATCGCCTGGACTACAGGCGACAATTAAATTTACTATGCCCAAGCCAACCAAACGAATCCAATGCTGGAGCAAAAATATAAACGTAACTTTTTTCACCTTAAAATACTATCCGTTGCCGCCCTAGTTCCCCTACTTGAATTTTGCTCCCCAGAACCTAACACCAATTACAGGTTAGGCTCGTCAAAATCTACCGAGTTATCTGAGTCGTCTAGTCGCTCAACTGGTTTGTAATCAACGTAGTCAGTTGGCATTGCTTCGTCTAACTTTTGGCGTGACGAGTCTTGAGCCGGACGACGTTTTCTCGGTCTAGGAGTGACATCTGGGTTACGTTTTTCTGAGCGCGAGGAGCCATTACTACCCGTGCGAGGAGACTTATTCACTCTGTCATTTGAATTCCAATCTTGATCAGAGCGCTTAGAAGAACTCCACTCATCTTCTTCAGGTCGTTCTTGGGGGCGACTTACTGAACGATTACTACGCTTCCGTGGCGGTCTGTCTGCTTGCCCCAGTCGTCCAGCGCTACTACCCCGCTTGGATGACCGAGGTGGAGTTTCATCCTCGTATTCATCATGACGATAACTCTGAGGAACTTCGTCCTCATATTCATCGATCCGACCACGAGTAACTTCTCTGGTTCCTCGAATTTGCCGAGGTCTGTACTCCTGCTCTAGCGGCTCTAAGTCATCATCTAACTCCGCCTCATACTTGTAGCTGGAGCTAACTGGTCGGTCTTCATCGACAATGCGGGTATTTCGCTTTGCTTGCTCGGTAGCTACGCTCCGTAGACGAATACTTTCAACCGCAAAAAAGATTGTTGCTCCTGTCAGAAGCAGCTGACCAAATTGCAAAATTGGGTCTAACCGCCACCCTTGAAAGATGAGAATAAAGCCGCAGAGTAAACCTACCGCAGCAAAAAAGATATCGTGATCCCGTGCTAGCTCTGGACGCACTGAACGCAGAAAGTAAAGCCCAGCGCCAGATACAGCCAACACAATGCCTAGAATACTGGCTGAGCCTCCTCCAAAATTTACCTGAGCCAAGACACTGGCTGAGTTCAGCCCAAAATTTACCATTGCTGTTCTCTCAAGTATTTCTTATAATAGCGAGTCACTTTAAAAATCACCACGATCTGGGCATTCTGAACGGAAGAAACAAGTGTGCCACTACTACTATCCACTTGAGCCAGTACAAGTAGAACTCTTGTGGTTAAAGTTACTAGCCGGACAAGTACCTTCGTCTTCGACCCGTCTTGTCATTGATTGAGAATTTAACGGAAGTCAATTTGCCGAAGTCATCGCAGTTGCTGCCTTTGGACAGCGGAAAAACGATGACTCCCACAGATTTTAAGAACGCTGAATCTTATCCTTTTGGCTAATAAAAACAAGACCAACTACTACAGGAATGACAATAATCACAGTACCCGCTAGCAGACTGTAAAAGAAATTTACTAAAGAAGGGGTCATAGATTCTCAACCTTTGGTTACACACTTCATCTTAATTTTAATCTTCTTTACGCGCTTAGGAAGCGGTTAAAAGTGTTGTCTCAAGCATAGGAGAGTACAAGTAATCGCGCCTCAGCCATAATTGAATAATTCAGTTAAACTAATCTGCCAATTGAGATGTTGCATCTACTTTAGCTAGTTTCGCTAGATAGCAGGATCACGTTAAAATAAGCAATAGATTTACAAAGCTTAAAAATTTAGGAATTGCAGTTCAGCATCAAAAATTTTTGATGTGTGATCATAATTCATGAGATTGATCCAAGAGGTAATCCTACTACAGTATTTTCTCTGTGGCTAGCATTGCGATCAGCAATTTGTTCAAAACTAAACCTTAATACTATGTTTTCCTTGAGAAGGGCGATATATGACTGCTGTTACTCTTATTAGTTGGATTCTAAGCCCCTTTTTGGGTGTGATGATCTTATTGTTTATTTTCCGAATCGTACTCACTTGGTATCCTCAAGTGCAGCTAAATCGCTTTCCTTTCAATTTGGTTGCTCTGCCTACTGAACCGTTTTTAGTACCTTTACGAAAGCTAGTGCCACCATTAGGCGGGGTGGCGCATGTGAGCGACGATGCGGGGGAGAGCTGGGGCACGGCTGGCGA
>JAUJND010000024.1 GCA_030446505.1 Chroococcidiopsidaceae cyanobacterium YX2bin18
GGAAATTTTAATTCGCTTGAAACAACTTTATCCAGTTGCCCCGTGTACGCTCAACTATGAAACACCTGTACAGCTGCTAGTAGCAACAATTCTCTCGGCTCAGTGTACAGATGCGCGGGTGAATCAAGTTACTCCGGCATTATTTCACCGTTTCCCTGATGCAGCTAGTCTAGCAGGTGCAGATCTAGAAGAATTAGCAATTTTAGTGCGTTCTACTGGGTTTTATCGCAATAAAGCGAAGAATATTCAAGCCGCTTGCCAAATGATTGTGACTGAATTTGGTGGTCAGGTGCCTGCTCGGATGGAACAGTTGTTGCAGCTACCTGGAGTGGCACGTAAAACGGCAAATGTGGTTCTTGCCCATGCTTACGGAATTAATGCTGGGGTAACAGTCGATACTCATGTAAAACGCCTCAGCAACCGTTTGGGATTAACTGAGCATACAGAACCAATCCGGGTGGAACAAGATTTAATGCGCTTATTGCCGTTACAGGATTGGGAAAATTGGTCAATTCGGCTGATATATCATGGTAGAGCAATTTGTAAGGCGCGGAATCCGGCTTGCCACGCTTGTGTACTTGCTGATTTATGCCCTGCTGCTAATTTGCACGGCAATAAACGAAACGAGTTGGCAGTGTAGTGCTTCCCAATCAAGTTTGGGTTCGCTTAATCCCCAAAAGCTCGCGGGCAATATTAGTTCGCCAAAGCGTGGCAGAATCTTCTGATGTGATGAAGCTTGATCTAAATCCTATTCTTATGAGCATTACCAGGAATTATTTGGCAGCTTCTACAGAATAATGTCGGCTAAAATAAAGAATGGTATATTAACTGAAAAGAACTTGAAGGATTTATGGCTAGAAAAAGCTTGATTGAGCGCGAGAAAAAACGTGAAAAAACTGTGGCAAAGTATGCTGACAAGCGGCAAGCGTTGATAGAACAATTTGAGAGCGCCACTTCTCAACGCGAAAGAGTGGAGTTACATCGACAGATCCAACAGTTACCGCGTGACAGTGCTCGTACCCGTCTACGGAATCGCTGTTGGGTTACTGGTCGTTCTAGAGGCGTTTACAGTGACTTTGGGCTTTCTCGTAATGTGTTCCGAGAATGGGCGCATCAAGGTCTTTTACCTGGTGTTGTGAAGTCTAGTTGGTAAGAGAGTAGATGCATTATGAATGAGAAATTATGAAATTTTTTAGCATTCATCATTCAGTTTTACTTTACTGACCACAGCAACGATCAATTCCCAGACTATCTAAGAGTAGGTCACTGACTGCGTTAGCGATCGCAAACTCACCATAAAAACTTTTGGAAAAGTCAAACGCCTGCATTTCTGTCACAATTGCAATGACGAGAGAACCAAGGTCGTTTTCACCTTCCATTCGTTGTCGGACAAAGATCTGAGCAACTCTTTGAGCAATTTGCTGGTTAACTGGCTCGGGAAGAAACTCTTCATCGAGCCACTGCTGCAAAACGCCAGTCAACCATTTACCTTCTTGCTGGGCGTTGTGAGTTGATGGTAGCGTAATCGGTGGAATCAGTTCAGACATTTTGATTATCAGCTTGTAAATTCTAACTGCCGCCTTAAATAAATTCCAATTGGATAGTTACTAATAATTAACACAGAACCGTAGCACCTAAGTTCTACTCCGAAGGATAATCAAATTGCGATAGGCACACAATTACGAGTTTTGGATGGAATTTGATATTCCCGCAATTATCCAGGGCTATGCTCAGGGTTATTTTCTCATGGCTGATGATACCAATGATTTAGGGTGGTATTCCAGCTATGAGCGCACACTAATACCTTTAAATGAACAATTTTACTACCCAAAGTCACTACGACGCGTCTTAAACTCTGAGCGTTTTAGCTTTACCATCAACCAGGACTTCAAAGCTATTGTTGCTGGCTGTGCTGACCGAGAATCTACTTGGATTTCCCAAGAGTTACAAGAGATTTATTGGCAACTCTACCAGGCGGGTTGGGCTTATAGTTTTGAAACTTGGCAAGGTGATCAATTAGCTGGGGGAGTTTTGGGGCTTGTGATTGGGGGAGCCTTTATTGGAGAATCAATGTTTTATCGAATTTCTGAAGGCTCGAAAGTAGCGCTAGTAAAGTTGGTGGAAAGATTGCGATCGCATTCCTTTGTCCTCTTTGACGCGCAAATGATGAATCCCCATCTAAAGAGATTTGGAGCTTATACAGTTAACGAGAAACAGTATCAAACTCTGCTTAACCAGGGTTTGCAGCGACGCTGCTTTCTTGAATGATTTGGGAGACAACTAGCAAACTTCGCTCTATGTTACTGGCAAATATTTTTTGAGAATTTTAGGAGATCACTTCTTGTAGCAGTTGAGTAATTTACTTACAAGAGGTGGTGTTACAAAAACTTTAAAGCTTTTACGCCGCAAGCATATGTTGTCAATTAACCTAATACAAGAGCTATAAGCAAACCGTGTAACCCCAAGGAGTTTCTAAAGATCCTTCCATGGGAGATAGGCACTTAAACAATTCAACCTTATTCTGACCTACCAAACCAAAGGTATCGATCCAATCAGTTCCGCTTGCTGTAAATTCAACTAAGCTAACAGGTTCGCACTCCATAATTATGTTGTGACTTAACGCTTTTAGAAAGATAGTGGAATTCATTACAGATGTTGTCCCAGGACCATCAATAACCATTGCAATTGCAATTGGATACCCCTCCGGATAATCGTAAGCTTGGGATTCTTTACTCATATCAAAGGTGGTGAGTTGAATTACTGTAGTATTTTTACTTTCAATTTGGTACTTAGCTTCCGCTATAGCTACCTGACAGCTATCTCTAGATTGAGCGGGCTGCACATCAATAGTACCTACAGCTAATCCTGTTACAACAATTCCAACCACAAATCTTTGTAACATTCTTGCCTTTTATTTAATAAAAATTTTGGATATAAGTAACCTTTTCAGACCTATTCTGAATTAATACTAGTAACCTCTATTAGCTATACTCCTTGAGTGGCTAAAATAGCTTGTCTAGCATAATTATCCCCTGGTCTTTCATCTAAAGCTCTTCGATAATTAATTAAAGCTGTTTGATAATCACCTTCTCGATAAGAAGAATTGGCTACACGAATATAATAGTCGTAGCTTGTATTATCTATTTGAGAGTTAAGCTGAGGTATACTTCCACACTGCCAAGAGGTAAGGTCTCTATAAATCCATCCAGGTTGTGGCAATTTTACCTTATACCAAGGGCCAGCTTGACCAATTACTGTTAGTTGTTCTCCGCGATATGCCTTTCCAATAGTAGGAGAATTCCAACTTGGACGACTTCTTACATTAGCAAATCCATCTACATTAGTTATATATCGAGCGCATTCTGCTCTAGTTTCTTTTGCTCCGACGAATAAACTAGAAACAACCAATCCTAATCCAACTAGTGCTTTAAATTTCATAAATATGTCCTTGCTTAAAATCTATATATATAAAAATTTTTCTTTATTTCTTTAATAAAGATATGAACTCAAACAGTAGTTTCTGTAGCTTGTCTGTCTCTTGCTATGCTAATGATTTGTTATAGATGTTGATATATACTTTAACTAGCGAACTTAAAATAAGCATAAGGTTTGTATGAAGATAATATATAATTGTATGAAGATATTATTAATCTAGCAATTTCTGATCTGCGTATATTTACGATTAGTATCCAACTCCTCCCTATTAGTTGCACGAATCTGCACTAATCAGATTTTGTATCAAGCTCAAATTTTTCCAGTAGGCGGATTATAGGTAATTTAATTCATACTCAATTCTCCTTTAAATAAAGCTAATCAAGGTCAAAGGCGATCGCTTCAAAGTTCCTCCACTGCTACTTTCACTTTGCCCAAAATCTTAATCGCGTCTCCAACTTGGATAGTTTTGCTTGCTTCTGATGCAGGTACTCTTGTATTGACAGCTAACTTGAAAAAGTGATTGAAGCGAGAGGCTGCCCAAGATGGTAAGCTTTCTCGGCGTTTTGCTACGAATATCTTTTGAAAATTTGGATATGCTGCTGTTGTAAAAGGGTTCCGTGTCGGGACAACACAACGTTGGCAAGGATTGACACCTTGAAACAAGACATCACCTACTTAAAATTGCACAACTGCATCTGCCTCCGCAAATAACTGATCTTCCCAAAATGCTGGCACTCCGCCGATTTCAAGGTTAGTTCTCAGGCGAATTCGTATCTGATCTAGGTTTAGTCCAGGAAACCAAGTTGTGATCGCTTCCAAAGTTGCTGTGCTAATTACAGTAGGTTCAGGACGCATTGGTATCATCCGGGAAACCCATAGAGGAGTTTTGAAGCAATTGGACGCGGAAGCCAAAAAAGTTACTTAACCAAGCAGTGATCGCAATTCGTTCCTCTAAATGAAACTTATATTTTTGCCCACTATCTTGAACTTGAAAGAGACAGTCCCAATATCGGTATCAAAATAAGATCGAAGTAAGTGAACTTTAGAATGGCGTTTGCCATTAACAAACTGATTTTTTTGATCAAAGATCGCGAATTCCCGATCATGCTTAAGAGCGCTACTTTTGAGAATAGTTGCTTGGGTAACTGCAATGCCATCTAGTGACTTAATTGGATAAATGTAAATACCTGCAAGATAAGGCATTTTGTTCATTCTCTAGCTAATTGTTGGGTAGGCGATCAACCCCTTGACTGTGCTAACTGCTATGACAGGCTCTTCTCTGAATAATGCAATAAATACTACTTGACTTGAATTATATTGTGTACTCAGTCCAGCAGGTTCTTTTGGCGTTGTTTCACGGGAGAACAGATGAACGAACGTTTCTACCAACTGTTTCTACCAACTGCTCTAGCTTAAAGAAACTAGTGTACCTACATTAGTTCAACAGGGTGTTGCCGGAAATTACAGAAGTTTTTGGTTTGAAATAATTCTATTGGGTCGCGTACACAGCAGTTTGGCAACTTCTATTGCTCTTATAGGCTTAACTTAATCCCGTCAGGCAGCTAGGGTTGGTAAGATTGAAACAAAGGTGCAATTTAAAATCTACCTGGAGAAAGTGAGTTACAGATCCATGCCCTCTGAAGTTGCAGTCGAAAAGAAAAAGCTGAAAAATCCACCTTTGGATATTCGTTACTTAGGCGATCGCGTCCTGCGCCAACCTACAAAGCGAGTTGTCAAGGTAGACTCTGATCTGCGTCAACTGGTTCGAGAAATGTTACAAACCATGTACAGTGCTGATGGTATTGGTCTAGCTGCACCCCAAGTAGCAGTTCAAAAACAGCTAATTGTCATTGATTGTGAACCAGACAATGCAGCCAATCCACCACTAGTGATGATTAACCCCAGTATCAAGGAGTTAAGCCGCGATATTTGCGTAGCGCAAGAGGGTTGTCTAAGCATTCCGGGTGTTTATTTAGATGTGAAGCGCCCGCAAGTTGTTGAAGTGGCTTATAAAGACGAATACGGATGTCCTCGAACTTTGAAGGCTACAGAGTTACTTGGACGCTGCATTCAGCATGAAATTGACCATCTTAATGGCGTACTGTTTATTGACCATGTAGAAAATACTCTAGCTTTAACGACAGAGTTAGCGAAATATGGCTTCTCACCTCAAAACGTTAAACCAGTCGCTTAAAGAGAATAGACTATGATAATGACACCTAAAAGTGGTCTGTTCTTAGGCGGCTCCTGCATAGCAGCGATCGCAGCGGTAGGTTCAATTTTTGAACTTGCTTCTGGAGAGCCTAATTTGGGTGGGTTAGTGACAAGTATCATTCTGGTTGTTAGCATCCCACTAGGCAGCTTTTTTTTCTATGCAGCAGTTCGGGATGCGAATGCCAATAATCAATAGCAATTGCGTAGCCATACCCCGCAATGTAAGGGGATTTATGTCTGCAACCTCCCTAGCAAAAATCGGCTGGAGAAGGTAGTTGGCAACACAGTATTGCAGTCTATGACAGGAAAAGACCTTTATCAAGGATTTCTGCGGCACTTACCTCGTAGTAGTGGAGTCCCGCAATTTTCTCGGCGTTATTTACTGTCAAATACTCAAGAAATTGTAGTTGGACGTGACCTTAACTGTGAAATTGTATTGGATTCCAGGTTATATGGCATGGTCTCGCGACGTCATGCTGTTGTTCGCCCTTCTGCGCCATCTGCGTCTGGCGATTGCTGGCTACTTTGTGATCTAAGCAGCGCCAATGGCACTTATCTAAATGGGCGACGCTTACAACAATGCCAAGAGTTGCAGGGAGGCGATCGGATTACTCTAGGACATGATGGCGCAGAATTTATTTTTGAGTGCCAGATCAAACATCAACCAGTTCAGCGATCATCACGTTCAGTTCCATTTGCCATAGGTGCAGGTAAACCAATACCCTCTGGAGAACATTCGGTTAGTTTTACCCAGTTATTTCCGATTCTGTCAACGGGACGGGATTTAACCCGCAAAGCTTACCTAATCCCAGGCATCCTTACAGTAGTATTCGTAGTATTAATGTTTGCTACTGTAGGTCAGCCTGAAGCCGCTTACTTCAATCAAATCTTAGTGGCGACTTACTTAGCTGGAGCCGCATACTACTTTGTCTACCAACTTTGCGGTAAGTATAAGCCTTGGTGGGTGCTACTAAGTTCGGCTATTTTGATTGTCCTAATTTTGCTTAGTCCGCTCTTGCCGCTATTTATTTTTGTGTTTCGCACTGTTTTGCCTGGTCGTTTGCCAACTGCAATTGAGTCCGTTAGTCTTCCAGTGTTGATAGTACGGATGTTTTTTGGCGCTGGGTTGATGGAGGAATTGCTGAAAGCTTTGCCAGTGTTAGCAGCGTATTTATTAGGTCGACAACTGCGTTCTCCTTGGCGAGAACGCATCGGTGTATGGGAACCTCTAGACGGAATTTTGTTAGGAACAGCTTCTGCAGTTGGTTTTACCCTTTTAGAAACACTAGGGCAGTACGTACCAGAAGTTAGCCAAAATGTCAGCTTAGAGATGGGAGTAAGTGTTGGTCAAGTGGGATTGCAGCTGCTAATTCCCCGGATTTTAGGCTCAGTAGCAGGACACATGGCATACAGTGGTTATTTAGGATATTTTATTGGATTGAGTGTGCTAAAGCCACGCAAGCGATGGCAGATTTTATTAGTGGGCTATTTTAGTGCAGCAGCACTCCATACTTTATGGAACTCTATGGGAGTTTTCAGCGGCTTGCTGTTAGCAGTTGTTGGGGTGTTATCTTATGCATTTTTAACGGCAGCAATTCTTAAAGCCCGTGCTTTGTCACCAACGCGATCACAAAATTTCGCTACTCATTTTGGGGAACGTTTTTAGGAATATGGAGAGATGAATCGTCACCGAAGAGCGATCGCCGACCAAATTTCCTCTAACTGAGTGAAGAAACGTAATTGCATAGCATCTTCAGAATCATTTAAGGTTGTACCCTGTTCTTGGTCAGCAAAATAAATCTCTGATTGTGGATCGGCAATATTCCAGGGATAGATGCCATCTTCAGAATGTAGAAGCAACTCTAATAGCTCCATTTGAACTTGCAATTGAGTGTAACTATCATCTCCGAAATAGTTGAATTTCTTTGCCATTGGGCAACTCCTAAACGGCATTTACAAAGAAACGCTGGTATGTGTAACTACACAAGTTCTTGAGCTATTTCCGCAACTCTAGCATTCTACTCCTACAGCTTGTAGCTCTTTTGCTTTTTCTTCTGGCAGAGCATCATTAGCAAACATTCCTGCTGCTAGTTCAGTTCCCGCTAGGTACTTAAGCCGATCGCGAGTGCGGTACGGTGGATAAAACTCTGCGTGTAGATGTGATTCTGGATGCAACTGACCATCGGTAGGTGCTTGGAACCATGCCATCAGGTAAGGAAAGGGACGATTCCACAAATTGTCGTACTTGAGAGTAACGGTTTTTAAGGCTTTGGCAAGCCCTTGGCGCTGCTTGAAGGTGAGATCTATAAATGTAGCAGTTGGGGCAATTGGGGCAATCCAAACCTCGTAAGGATAACGAGCGCAAACTGGGACAAAGGCGATCGCGTGTTCGTCCTGATAAATAATCCGCTGGTTATCCTGAATTTCCCGTTGAATCAAATCTGGCAGCAAAGAGCGCTGATGCTCTTGATAATACTTTTGCTCACACTCCCCCATGCGGGCGGGGACAGGTGGCACAAAAGGATATGCATAAATTTGCCCATGTGGATGATGTAAAGTTACTCCGACTTCAACCCCCCGGTTCTCGAAGGGCAACACATACTGAATTTGCGGATTACCACCGACTACGCGTGTGCGATCGCCCCAGACTTCTAACAGTAACTCCAGGTGATCTAGTTCCAAAGAACCAAGGGAGGCAAGCGGGTCTTGAGTAAATACTACCACTTCACATACACCATTTGCTGGAAGGGTATCAACAATACTGGCAGGTGCATCCTGCGAAGCATTGCTCATTGCAGGAAAGCGATTGTCGAAAACTGCTACGTCATAGCGCCCCTGTGGAAGTTCAGTAGGAAACCGCTGATCTTTGGTAGGAGCAAGCGGGTTATATTCTGGAGGCGGCATAAAGGTGCGCCCTTGACGATGGCTAGCGTAAGCAACCCATTCACCCCGCAATGGATGCCAGCGCAAATGAGGATTTGCCGCAACCGGATCATCACTAGGACTGGGGGCTGTAATATCTTCGGCAATTGGATAGCGACTGTATAAGGTCAGCTGGCGACCATCCGGCTTTAACAGCTTGTGGGAGTACATATTCCTCCTACCAGGGTGGCAGCGCGGATCGCTTCTAGGGCAAATTTCGGCGTGCGATCGGCATATAATAGTCCGTTTGCTTCTTGGAAGGTATCACTGAACTGGGTGTAACAAAATCCACTGAACATCTCTATTGTATTTACCGCTGCCATCAGTGCGGCGTATTTCATTTCCAGTTCGGAAATATTAACGCTGCGCTCATATCCCCAAGTGTGAGATGGATCGTCTCCAAGAGCATAGGCAATTCCGCCAAACTCGCTGAGCATGACTGGTTGCCCTTGATGGGGATAGCCGTCAAGCGTCAAAACGCGTCCTCCTGGACGCTTACGATCAATGAGATCCGCTAGCTTAACCTCACGTCCATAGCGATCAGCTAATCTTAAGGGGTTGTTGTCGTAGTCATGGATAGCAAGAATATCGGTCGTTATACTTTCCCATCCGTCATTGCCAATCACTGGGCGAGTTGGATCTAGAGTTTTAGTCAAGTAATAGAGCGCCTGTACGTAATTCCGGTGAGCCGCCGTTTCCGTTAGATTAGGCACTCCCCATGATTCATTGAACGGCACCCACACTACAATACAGGGATGACTCACATCTCTTAAAATTACTTCAGTCCACTCACGAGTAATGCGTTCTACCGCTTTGGGAGTAAAGCGATAAGCACTGGGCATTTCCTCCCAAACCATCAACCCCAATACATCTGCCCAGTACAAAAAACGAGGGTCTTCGATTTTTTGGTGTTTACGCACACCGTTGAATCCCATGCTTTTAACTAACTCCACATCACGCCGCAACGCTTGATCAGAAGGCGCAGTCATCAGTGTGTCCGGCCAGTAACCCTGGTCTAAAACCATCCGTAAATAGTAGGGACGACCGTTGAGCATAAAGCGATCGCGCTGAATTCCCACAGTCCGCATTGCCGTATAAGACTTTACTTGATCAATCAGCTTGTCTTTGTCCCATAACTGAATCTCAGCGTTGATCAAAGTTGGTGTTTCTGGACTCCAAAGTAGTGCATTGCGGTAGTCATCAATACCAGGGTCAGAAAGAGCAATACGACGATGGATTTCTCCATTGATTACTTCATAGACATCATTTATTAATACCTGATCACCAACGTTCATTCTCACCTTTAATTGCAGACGCGTGCTTCGCGCCAGATCCTTTGAGGTATCGCGCTCCTCACCCGCAACAAAGGCTTCAAAGCCAATTTCCCAGCGCTCAAAGTGCGGTGTCCAGCGGATGCGCTCAATGTAAGTTTTGCTTACACACTCAACCCACACGGTTTGCCAGATGCCGCTGGTACGCGGATACCAGATACTGTGCGGCTCAAGCTGCCAATCCTGCTTTCCACGCGGTTTAGCTAAGTCTTGCGGATCGTCCTGAACCCAAACTGTAACCTTTTGTGAGCCTTCCTCATTTAGGGCAGGCGTGATATCAATGCTAAAAGGAGTATGCCCACCTTCATGCTCACCCACGAACTGGCCGTTTATCCATACCCGCGCGTAATAGTCTACGGCTCCGAAGTGGAGTAGCACCCTACCATCAAGTTTAGGTACATCGAATTCGCGCTCGTACCAAAAGTTGGAGTGAAAACCTGTGTCACCAATACCACTACGGATAGATTCTGGTGCAAACGGTACTTCAATAGTATGCGTCCAGCTAGAAATATCAGAGGGTGAGACAAAGCACCCTTGATCGTCAAATATAAATTTCCACGAACCATTCAGACTAATCCACTGCTGACGCTGCAACTGGGGACGTGGATATGCCATATCAGGCATAGAAGCCACCCTATTATCGGGAACGCAGGGCGGCTGTTCTCCGTAACAATCCTCAAGACCTTTAAATAATGATTTCATTACGACATCTATCTTAGGAGAGATATTTAGACTATGTATTAATTAGTCTATCTTAAACCCTTTATTTCTATTTTACTGACAAAACTTTTTAAAGGCTTGATCCCTTTTACTTTGCAAAAGCTGAGACTTGCTTCCTCCTGATTTGCAGCAAAGAATTAATTAGCTAAAGATAATCTCAATAAGTAAGAGTAGTACTAGGAAGGATACCTACCCTACATTTTGAGATAAATTCTCGCTCCCCCACAGTCACCTGCTTAACTGTTGCAAGTAAATAATCCTACAAACTTACAAAGAATTCAAAGTTGTAACTGTCGCTGTGGTTCAAATATCTAAATTTTTGTTGCTTTGCTACCGCGATCGCTTTTACTACGTCCTTTAGTAAAGATTTGAACACCGTATATTTGCTGAAGCGGCTTGGATTAATGTATGCGGAGAATTCTGGCAATGCGTCTACATTAAACACAATTCCAAAAATTCTTGTATCCTTTCCAGCAGTAGCAAGCAAAACTGAATTAAGGATACCAGATGGGCATCTTGCCTGTCCAGGAACCAGAAGCCTGCACCACATTCATAAATGAACTGGGACTGCTATATTAATCAGCCTTACATTCTTGAAATCGATTAAAACAATATTTACTCCAGTTTCGATAAAATATTAGATTTATCGATAAAACCGATTAGCCTTACTAGTATCCAATACTTCATGATATTGAACAACTTGAACGTTAAAATTCACATCCAAAGAACTCAATTATTAATATTTTATTTATGTTAGTTTTAATCTCGCCTTATTTTTATAAAAATACGTTATTCTTAACCTGATAAATAATCCTAAAGATTTAGAAATAAATAATCAATGCCACCTCAATCTAACTTTTAGGAAATATACAAAAAGACCTACTTTGGCAAATTAGCGGTAGCTACCTTGTTTATTCTGTCTAGAGGAATAAATTAAATTAGTTTGTTCCTCTAAATGCAAAATATCTTAATCTAAGCTGTCACTAATTGTTGTCTAGCTTCGAGGAGGAGCGAGATTAATAGCTTTACATCTCATTTAGGCAGTTTAAGCCAATCCAGAAAGCTTGCTAAAAAGTTTTTAAGTTTGAATAATTTGGATTTAAAGGGCTGACGACGTGGACAAGCCCTAAATAATTAAGAAATATTACTGCTCAAATTAATATTAAGTATGTATTTAATATTACATTAATACTTTAATATTACACTTAATTCTTCGGATAGAAGATTAAATTAACAAATACAGCTATTTTTATAACAGCAACACGAAGGTCAAAAATCGAGAGTAACCCGAAATTTTTACACTATGTTTCGGGCAAGTCCTTGGCCGACCTACGACATATTTTGCTACATATCAGGATCAGGATAGCAGTTTAACCACTTAACCAATATCCAAAGTTTGCTCTTGAGATTATTGTAGTTAACGGTTAGGTCAAACCGCCATTAATTTTGGGAAAAGTTCAATCAAATTTGCAAATATCAAAGGTAGTATATGTCCCCAGACCAACCTTCAATTAAAAATAATTTCAATAATGTTGTGTCATGGGAACCTGAAGCAAAGTTACCGTCACTAGAAGAATCGCAATCTATATCGTCGTACTCAAACCTATATTTGTCTATCTCCGATTTAGAAAATATACATTCTTCCTCAGAAGTGCCAGATTTAGTTTGCTTGTCTCATTTGCGCTGGAATTTTGTCTACCAAAGACCCCAACATCTGCTTACCCGTTGTGCAAAACAGCAGCGTGTATTCTTTATTGAAGAGCCAATTATTGGTTCTGCTGAATCTGAGTACCTTGATATTAGTAAGCAGGATGGAGTCTGGATTGTAGTTCCACACTTACCCCAAGGTCTGAGTGAGTCTGCAATAAATAGCATTCAACAGCGGATGATAGATGAGTTGTTTGCTAAAGTGCAGATTCACAACTATTTGCTCTGGTACTATACACCAATGGCTATGACATTTACGCGTCACCTAGAGCCTCTAGTTACTGTATATGACTGCATGGATGAGCTTTCCTTTTTTGCACGAGCGCCACGGACGTTGAAAGATTGTGAAGCTGAACTTTTCAAGCGTGCAGACTTAGTGTTTGCAGGGGGGCAAAGTCTTTATGAGGTCAAGCGTAATCAGCACCCGAACGTTTATGCATTTCCCAGTAGTATTGACAAAGCACATTTTGCCCAGGCAAGAAATTTTACAGAAGATCCCGTAGACCAAGCAGATATTCCCCACCCACGACTTGGTTTTTTTGGGGTAATAGATGAACGGATGGATCTCGACTTGATCAGTGATATTGCTGAAGCACGACCAGACTGGAATTTAGTGATTATTGGACCAGTTTTAAAGATAGATCCTGCCACGCTGCCATGCCACAAAAATATTTATTACCTTGGTGGCAAAAACTATCAAGAGCTACCTGGATATATTGCTGGGTGGGACGTGGCAATGCTGCCATTTGCCCACAATGAGTCAACACGCTTCATTAGCCCTACTAAAACTCCAGAGTATCTTGCCGCAGGTAAGCCAGTTGTGTCTACCTCAATTTGTGATGTAGTTAATCCCTACGGGCAGTTAGGCTTAGTGAGCATAGCAGATACAGCTGCAGAATTCGTTGTAGCCGCCGAACGTGCTATGAATGATTCTGATGAATCAGGGCGGCTGCTTGATGTTGATACCTTCCTCGCGCAGACTTCTTGGGATCACACTTGGGAGAGCATGATGCAATTGGTGGAGTCGGTTATTGGTATTGACACTCCAAAGGAGAATCGTTATGCCACCTTAGCAGGCAATAACTTGAGAGTTTTTAAGCAGCCGGGTAAGTGAACTGCGTTATTAGCGATTAAAAAGGCGGAATATTTAAATGTTTGATTACTTAATTGTTGGGGCGGGGTTTGCTGGAAGCGTCCTCGCTGAGAGGCTGGCGTGTGATGGAAAGAAGATTTTGATCGTTGATACGCGATCGCATATTGGGGGGAATGCCTACGATCATTACAACGAAGCAGGCATTCTTGTACACAAGTATGGTCCGCACATCTTTCATACCAACTCCTGCGATGTGTTTGAGTACCTGTCGCACTTTACTCAATGGCGCTCCTACGAACATCGCGTACTTGCTAGCGTAGACGGTCAACTTGTTCCTATCCCGATTAACCTGAATACAGTTAACAAACTTTACGGGTTGAACCTGACTTCTTTCCAGCTGGAAGAGTTTTTCGCATCACTAGCTGAACCTAAAGACTACATTCGTACCTCAGAGGAGGTAGTTGTTAACAAGGTTGGCAGAGAACTCTACGAAAAGTTTTTCCGAGGCTACACGCGTAAGCAATGGGGCATCGATCCATCTGAACTCGATAAGTCAGTCACCGCCCGCGTACCTACGCGCACAAACCGCGATGACCGATATTTCACAGACACATATCAAGCAATGCCGCTACACGGCTATACTCGGATGTTCGAGAATATGTTGTCTCATCAGAACATCAAAATCATGATCAACACGGATTATCGGGAAATATTGAATGTAATCCCGTACCGCGAGATGATCTACACAGGTCCAATTGATCAATTCTTTGATTATCGTTACGGGAAGCTACCTTACCGCTCATTGGAGTTCAAGCATGAAACGCTTAACACGCCTGTGCATCAAGTAGCGCCAGTGGTGAATTATCCCAATGAGCACCTATACACTCGCGTTACAGAGTTTAAGTACCTCACTGGACAAGAACATAATAAAACTAGCATTGTCTATGAGTACCCGCGGGCTGAGGGAGATCCTTACTACCCCGTGCCGCGTCCAGAAAACGCCGAAATTTATAAACAATACAAGGCACTAGCTGACGCGACTTCCGGTGTGCATTTTGTGGGGCGGTTAGCAACTTACAAGTATTACAACATGGATCAGGTTGTAGCTCAGGCTTTGATGACACACAACAAACTAGCGGTACGCGGCAACTGTCACGCTGAGGAGAATGGTCATGCCCTTAGAGTTACCGCATCTTGAACTGTGGGCTGGGGTTGAGTGTACAGTTAACCGCGTGGGTGAGGAGTACTTTGACCAGCTGGAGCGAAACGGTCATGCAAAGCGCTTAGATGACCTTGATTTATTTGCAGAACTCGGTATTCGGACAATGCGCTATCCAGTGCTTTGGGAACGCCTTGCGCCTAATGGTTTGGAGCAAGCCGACTGGTCATGGGCTGCGGAGCGACTTGGACGGATGCAGGAACTGGGTATCCACCCGATTGTTGGTCTAGTCCACCACGGTAGCGGTCCCCGCCATACTAGCCTTATCGATCCGGCTTTTGCTGAAGGGCTTGCTAAGTTTGCTCAAGCGTTTGCTGATCGCTTTCCCTGGGTAGAAAGTTACACGCCCGTCAACGAGCCGCTAACTACAGCGCGATTTAGTGGGCTGTATGGTCACTGGTATCCTCATGGTCGTGATGATTTAACTTTTGCACGAGCGCTGCTGACACAATGTCGGGCTGTTGCGCTCTCGATGGCTGCAATCCGTAAAGTCAACCCCAAGGCGCAGCTTGTCCAAACCGAGGATATGGGTAAGACTTTCAGCACACCTTTGCTAGCATACCAGGCAGAGCTTGAAAACGAGCGCCGCTGGTTGAGCTTTGATTTGCTGTGTGGTCGTGTGAACCGTGACCACTCAATGTGGAGCTACCTGGTTGCTTCGGGCATCAATGAGAGTGAGATTGAGGTGTTTTTAAACGAACCCTGCCCACCGGATGTGATGGGGATTAATCATTACGTAACGAGCGATCGCTTTCTCGATGAACGCCTTGAACGCTACCCCAGTTCTTCGCATGGCGAAAATGGGCAGCACAATTACGCAGACGTAGAGTCAGTGCGTGTCTGTACTGAAGCCACTGAACCAGATGTGCTGTTAAAAGAAGCCTGGAAACGCTATAATCTGCCGCTTGCCGTTACCGAAGCGCACCTCGGCGGCACCCGTGAAGAGCAACTGCGCTGGTTAAAGGAGGTATGGGACGCAGCACAAAATCTGCGAACTGAGGGCGTAGATGTTCGTGCTGTAACCGCTTGGTCTCTCCTTGGTGCTTACGACTGGAATAGCTTGGTGACGCGTGCTAATGATCACTACGAGTCAGGTGTATTCGATCTGCGCTCCCCCCATCCGCGCCCTACGGCACTTGCCTGGATGCTACGCGATCTAGCCCGTGGAGAGAGCTATGATCATCCTGTGCTCGATGTCCAAGGGTGGTGGCAGCGTCCCGAACGGCTACTTTATCCGCCAGTATCTTGTGCGACAGAGGCGATTTCAACGGTACGAAAACTGGATAAGTCAGTGCGACCAATTGTGATCGCCGGAGCAACAGGGACACTTGGGCGAACTTTTGCCCGACTATGCAAATTTCGGGGTATTTCTTACCACCTCCTATCGCGTCAGGAAATGGACATTACTGATCCTGACTCAGTCGATGCGGCGCTTAAGATGCTGAAACCGTGGGCAGTTGTTAACGCCGCAGGCTATGTTCGTGTAGACGAGGCAGAGCACCAACCTGATGTCTGCCGTCGTGTAAATGCGGATGGCGCAGCAATTTTAGCGCAGAACTGTCAAAAGCAAGGAGTGGCGCTGCTGACTTTTTCATCGGATCTCGTATTTGATGGAACTTCAGTCTCACCATATTTAGAGAGTGATCCTGTTGCGCCTCTAAATGTGTACGGTCAAAGTAAAGCTGAGGCAGAAGTAAGAGTATTAAAAGCGTGTCCTTCATCGCTTGTAATCCGCACTAGCGCTTTCTTTAGTCCGTGGGACGAGTATAACTTTTTGACTGTGGCGCTACGCACGCTGGCTGCCGGACATACCTTTGTTGCTGCACAGGACGCAGTTATTTCACCCACATATGTCCCAGATCTTGTTCATGCTAGCCTTGATTTATTAATTGACGGTGAGTGCGGTTTGTGGCACCTGGCAAACCCTGGCGCGATTAGTTGGGTTAATTTAGCGTATTTTGCCGCACAGCAAGTTGCTCTTGACACGACACGTATCCACGCCGTTTCTACTCAAGCTCTTGGTCTAGCAGCACCACGCCCACTATACAGCGTTCTTAGCAGTAAACGTGGAGTATTGCTACCGCCCTTGGAAAATGCTTTATCTCGCTACTTTCAAGAGCGTGAGATTGCTTATTAAAACATATTCTACTAGCTGGATAATTGCTGCTTTAGTTCAGCTAGTAGATTAATCAACTAAAGTCGGGAATAAAAATGTAGTAATCTACCTTTTTACCCGACTTAATCAATTCGCTACATTTTTGGAACACTAAAAATTGGACTTAATCTTTGCCTGTAACTTGATTAACAAAGTCTTTTGCTTGTTCTACTAAACTACGCTCAGATTTTTGAGCATCTGAAGCTTTAACACTCTTTTCGTTAGCCTTGTCTTCAGGTTTAAAGACTTTGTTTGCCTGTGGGGATTCTTGCTTATCTTCTTCTAAAAAGCCCGTACCTACCCTAAAGTCATAAGCACGCTCAGTTCTTTCCTCTGATGACAGTTTATCTCTTGAAGATGTTACGGCATAACTCGGTTGGATAAAGATAAATACGCTTGATAAGACGGTGAAAGCCATCAGGCATAAAGCAATAATTCTCCGGCGTGATGCTTGAGATATTAATAGATTTCGTTGCATGAATTTCTCCTAACTTGTTGCTAAAATTGTGATCCGCGAGTAAGGTATGACTTGTAACATAATCTGGTACGCAACGCATCCTACGTTTCTAATTACATCTGTGCCTTCTGCCGCAGGGTACATTAATATTGTTATTACAACCAATCTTGATGAATCTTAATTCCTCGGCTCTGCATTGTAGATTCAAATAAATCTGTAGGTAGTGCTTGTTCAACAGACCAAACACCAGGTTTATTGAGTCTTTTTTCTAGCAACAGTTGAGCAATAGTACCAGTGCCAATACCGGAAGCGATCGCAGTATTTTGATGCACCAAAGTCGAGCAATAACAAACTGTCTCACCCTGTTTCCGTCCAGTAATTTCTGCCCGAATTGCCACGCCAATGCCGCTAAACGAATTTGTTATATTGGTCATAAAATAGCTGACATTAGCCAAAAACTCAATACTGCCTTGATGGTGCATTAATTGCTGAGGGAACCAGTGAGCAGCTATCCAGGTAAGATGGTTGTAAAAATCGGGGACTGAGCCAAACTTAGTAATTACAGTTTTGACGGGGAAAGTACTAGGTAGGGTAAAAGCTTCTGGCATATCAAACCAGTAAACGTGCGCTCTACCGTACGGAGGCGGAAATTCTACAGCTTCGCGATTACTATACGGCTTTACTTCTTGCCACTTCCGATCAATCCAGGCTGGAAATGGTTGTTGCAGCCCCAAAAATATCGTTCGCATTACTGTCACGCCAGCACCACCAGAACCGGACACCAGATAACTCAGATGAATGCGTTCTGGTTCGTCTAGCTGCTCAACGCCCTGACGCACCATACTGTTAGAAATGCCTGGGAAAATCCCAGTGTTAACAATTGCTGTGACTCCAGCTGCTTCAGCTGCGGATTTATATGCTAGGGCTTTGAGCGTAAATGATCGATGATCACTGACATCAAGATAGTTAACGCCATGCTCAATGCATATTTTGAGGACATTGGCATCGCGATAGTGAAAAGGACCAGCGCAGTGGATCACAAGAGTTGATTTGGCGATCGCATTTTTTAGCTCTTCTTGATCAGCCAAGTCCAAAGCCAACAACTCTACTTGCGCTCCCAGGCGATCACTAACTGTTCCAGCAGTCCTGCTAGTAATTATAATTTTCGCTTGGGTGTGATTAGCAATGTCTTGAGCAACACAACTGCCAATTCGCCCCCGTCCCCCAAGAATTAAAACTGTCATCAATACTGAATTAAGTTAGGTTGATGGTATTTGTCTAACATGGGCTTCAGTGTGAAGTGTCAGGCTGCCCTTTTTCACATCCACATCCTTGACGCGGAATGCGATTGTATCCAGGTCAAGATACGGTAAGTTTACTAGTTCTTTGATCTTTTGCAGGAAGGCGATCGCGAGTTCTAATGAAATACCTTGTCCGGGAGGAGTACAGTTAAAGCTTTCCATCAGCAGGGATTGCTCACTTGTTTTCACAAGTATCGTTGCAGTGAAGCCGATTGATTTAGTTTTACCGATTTCGTCATGCAGCAGTGTTTTGGCATGGAATACAATTTTGCTCCTGCCTGGTAGATGGAGTTCCAAATCTCGCGGCTCAATTACCGCGGTTTTGCCCTCTAC
Organism: Chroococcidiopsidaceae cyanobacterium YX2bin18; assembly: GCA_030446505.1. Classification (GTDB taxonomy): domain Bacteria; phylum Cyanobacteriota; class Cyanobacteriia; order Cyanobacteriales; family Chroococcidiopsidaceae; genus JAHHHE01. The sequence continues at coordinate 18,888 of JAUJND010000024.1, forward strand.
ATTAAACTCCAGGTTTTGCAGCTTACTACGTATATAGTCTGAGTTAAGAGCACGGTTAATATCTTGTTCTGTTAGTACAAGACGCGCTGTAGCATCTACTGGTTGGTTAAGTTCAATTTGACCAAATAAAGCGCTTAGGGGATTGATGTCAATGCTATCTGTGTGCAAATCGATTTCTTGCACGCGGATGTCTTTTTGCATCACCAAACCTTGTCCAGCGATCGCTATTGAATCCACTTGTCCCTGAACTGCTTTAAATAAATCAGTTTTAACGTCTATGTCAATTTTGTCTGCTTCATTCAGTTGAGTAGATAAACCTATTTCTGCTGCCTTACTGAGTGCTTGTTCATCCAGCCTAAGATCGTCATGCGTCATAGTATGTCCTTTCGTCCATTACTGCTTAATCTAGATGCTGCGAAACTAGCAGTGAATCTGCACCAAGGAATAAGTAACTGGATTGACAGTCATTAGTCATTAGTCATCAGTCATGGGTACATGATGCCTCGATATTATTGTGGACCAACCGACTAAGAACGCTCCTACTATTCACTTGCCACCTCTATAAGTGAGGGTAGTTAACTAAAAACTAAGGACTAATGACTAATGACTCTCGCGTTGCGGCTTGACGTTCTCCACTGACAACCATTTGTACACCGTTAGAGGAGGGAACAATTGTAATTCCACGCCTTACAGGATATACCGGACGTTGATTAGCAAGCGTTAGCTCAAAGCGTGACAAAATCGTTGCTAGCACCAGTTTCATCTCATACATTGAAAACGCCGTTCCAATACACCCACGACTCCCACCGCCAAAGGGCAAATACTCATAAGGGGAAAACTTCTGTTTTAAAAATCTTTCTGGATTAAACTGTTCCGGTTGGGGGTAAGTTTCTGCACGCCGATGAGCTAGATAAATGCAGGGAACTAAAACTGTACCGGATTCAAATTTGTAACCTGCCACTTGTAGTGACTCTTGTACCATCCGAGGAGTGCAAATTAAAGCGATCGGGTAAATTCGCAGCGTTTCTGGCAGAGCTGTTAGATAAGGCAATTGAGCAATTACTTCTGATTTGGTGCTTCACCAAGGGTATCGAGTTCCTGCTTTAACTTATTAAGTACCTGTGGTGCAGAGTGAATTAAATAAAATGCCCACCCCAAGACAAAGCTTGTCGTTTCATAACCTAGTAATAACAACGAAACCAGTTGATCGCGTAACTCAATGTCTGTCATCTGCTGTCCATTGTCATCACGCGCCGACATTAACAGGCTAAGGATGTCGGTACAAGATAAATCATTTGCTTGCCGCCGTTGCGAAATTTCAGCGTATATTAAGTTGTCAATTTGCTGTCTGCGTCGCAAAAAGTGTCCCCAAGGACTCCATGCACCTAAATCTTTTTGCAGAGGCGGGAAAAAGAATAGGCTAGAGTACCAAGGAGTAGTAACGTCTTCTAGTAAGGTACTCAAAAAGCTTTTTTAATTGTTCGTAACGCTCACCAGGGTTAATGCCAAATACAACTTGCAAGATAATTTGTAAAGTAATATCTGGCATGAATTGGGCAATTGAAATTGTTGCACCCGTTGTCCATGTTACTTCCTGGGTAATTTGGCAAATTGTTTGACCATAAGCTTTCTCATGCGATCGCCATGAAAAGGAGGCATCAACAACTGACGCTGCCGTTGGTGTCTACGTCCTTCTTGCAATACAACTGAATGCTCTCCCATTAGTGGTTTGAATACATGAGTTGCCTTCTTAAAGTCGAACTGTTCTGAAGGCAGTGCAAAAATATCTCTTATTGCTTGGGGCTGCTAAAAAATACCACTGGCGGAGAGTTTAAACCAAGTACCCGTACCGTAAATGTGTCTCCATAACGGTTAGCACAACTTGTTAAAAATCCTGTAGGATTCTTAATTAATTGCAGCGTTTGCAACAAAGCTGGCGTTCGGAGTTCATCAGGTGATTTCATTGCATCAAACTTCTTAATTTAATTTTTTAGTTAATTTTCTTGTTAAAAGATTAAACTTCTATTTTAATAATTACATTTAGGAAAAACAGTAACGCTGTATTCACATAATTTTATAATTTATCTACCTAGACAAGAGCAATCATTAATTAATCCAAACATAATCAGATTTATTTAGTTAATTGCAGCAAAAAGTAAAAGTAATTTATTGTTGTAACAGCACACTTGTAAAATAGTTGTTAAGTTACTCAAATAGTATATTTAATCCAAATCTAGAGGGATTTCAGCATGACTGCATCGACACCAGAGGCAATGGTTAAAACTCCAGATTTTTGCCAGGGAATTCAGTATTTTGGCGAAGCCCTGCCAGAGTTTGAGACTTATGGGAAAGCAGCGATCGCTCCTGGTAGCACATCAATTAGTGAACCTACAGATCCAGCTGCTATCTTCCAAACCTTACTCGCTGCCGATGCCTTGCGTTACCTTACCTTACAAGTTACTGCTAGTAAAGCTTCTGGACACCCAGGCGGATTTGCCAGTCAAGTTGAAGCTTATGCAGCTTTGGTGATGCTAGGTCACAAGAACATTCTTACAGAAGTCGGGCATCATGCGCCTGGTTTTTATAGTGCGATGTTCTTAGATCGCTCACTAGAGGACATGGGAATTGAGACAGTACAACAACTGCGCGATCGCTTCCGGGAAGAGCACGGACTACTAGGTCACTTATCCGGCTATATTCCTGGTATTCTCTCTCCAGCTGGACCACTCGGACAAGGGCAACACTTTGCAATGGCAGCAGCCAGACTTCACCCTGATAAGTTGTTTCCTTTTACCGTTGGTGACGGTGGACTAGGCGAACCATACATCATGAGCAGCATGGCTCATTTTCACACCGCCTATCCGGGAGTAACTAACTTTTTGCCCGTCTTAGTTTGGAACGGCTATAGCCAGGAACATCACAGCATGGTGTCTACTAAGTCCAACCAAGAGATGATGGCTTATTGGCACGGTAATGGATTTGAAGAAGTCGTGTTAGTCGATGCTAAAGATTTTGACGATCAAAACCAACCAGGCGACTATATCGATAGCACAGCCTTTTCTTTTGAGCAGCGGTTGGTATTTACTAAAGCCGTATTAATAGCAGCGGATGAAGCCGCCCGTTCTGCACTTAGCGGTAAGCTGACGGTACTAATTATTAAACAATTGAAAGGAGCAGGGGTACACGCACGCGGAGCTAAATCCCATAACCTTTATGCAATGCACACCTTGGATAACCCGGATATTGTCAACGCTTTAAAAGCACGGGCATTAGCGCCAGCTGCCTGGGAACTGGTGCGGACTAACTTTGAACGCGCTGGTGGTGGTTCCGCTGCACGAACTTCTGTTACAGAATCAGTGCTACCGCTGCCAGATTTGGGTGAATTGCCCCTAGAAGAATTTTCGGTAGGTGGCGCTCCGAAGGTGGCGACAACAGCGATGGGGCGATTAGTTGGAATAGTGGGAGAACGCGATCGCAACTACCTGGTAGCCAACGCCGACGGCAACGAAGCCTCTGGAATTGCCAATATCAACCAAGCACTGAAAATTATTCACCCCACACCTGATGATCTCTATAATCAAAACCCAACCGGGCAAGTTTACGAACCTTTGAGTGAAGATGCCTGTGCTGGTTTAGCATCTGGCTTGGCTTTGATGGGTAGCCGGACTTTGTGGTGTTCCTACGAATCGTTTGCGATTAACGGCTTACCGATTATGCAGACGGTGATGCAAGCAATGGCAGAATTGCGCCGCCCGACTCCCTCGATTATTACTTTATTTACAGCTGGAGCATTGGAACAAGGACGCAATGGTTGGACTCACCAGCGCCCTGAAATTGAAGCTTATTTTGCGGCAATGATGCGGAACGGTAATGCATTTCCGGTATTTCCACCCGATGCCAACAGTATTCAAGTTGCGTATGAGTGGGGGCTGAATACTAAGAATAAGGGGATTGTGATTACTGCTAGCAAGTCGCCGCTACCGATTCGGACTACATTTGAGCAAGCTCGTAAAGGACTGGAAGATGGGGCGATCGCGCTGCAAGAAATATCTGGTAGTAAAACCGTAGTTTTTGCTGTAGTGGGCGATATGGTGCTGCTGCCAGTATTTGAAGCCGCCGCCTACCTAGAGGCACAAGAAGTGGGTGTACGGATTGTGTCAGTAGTTAATCCCCGCCGCTTGTATCGTCCTACTGATGTCGCGTGGGATAGCTGTTCTGAACCCGATGGCAGTTTCTTAGATGATGCTGGATTTGAGAGGCTATTTGGTGGTGATGCTTTAATTGGGGTAACCGCTGGGGCGAGTGGAATGCTGGAACCGATTATGCTCCGAAGTACCGCAAAACGGGATACTTTTGCCTGGAAGCGGGGAGAAACTACGGCGAGTCCGGCTGAGTTGATGGCGTTGAATGGGCTAACGGCTGAGAATCTAGTCAAACGTGCTATGGAGTTAGTTAGTTAAGCTGAATATGTTGCCCCTACCTAGATGGCTGGGTGGGGCTAGCAATTTTAATATCAGAGGGCGGTGCTTGTGACCACGCAATTTATAGAGAAAATTACCTCAATTAAGGAACAAAGATTTGTTCTACCTGGTTGTCACAGTTGGCAGCAATTTAAAGCAATTCAAGCCCTAATGGCAGAAATTCCAGGTGTAAGAATATCTTATTTTGATGGGTGTGTGGAGTTAATGACTATTGGTGAACCTCATGAAAATATTAAAAGTGTTTTGGCTATTTTGCTAGCACTCTTCTTTTTTGAAATGGAGATTGAGTTTATTCCTGTAGGTAGTGCCACTCGTGAAGATGAAATTAGGGGAGCTTCATTTGAGCCAGACGAGTCTTACTATATTGGGGAAAAGAAAGAGCATCCCGATCTTGCTATTGAAGTAGTTATTACTAGTGGTGGTAGAAATAAGCTAGAACGATACAAGCGTTTTAACATAACCGAAGTGTGGTTTTGGGAAAATAACCACCTTTCTCTCTACCAACTACGTGAGGGTAATTACGAGTCTATTTCCCCTAGTACGTTACTTCCAAACTTGGATTTAGATTTGCTAGTACGTTGTGTATTGATGCCGTCAATACTTGAGGCAAGAACAGAGTTTCTCAAGGGAATACGGTAATGGTAATACTGTTTTACAAACCTACAACCGCAGATAACCGTAGATAAATTTAGATAGATTGACTTCTTCTATGTACATCTACGGTTTTTATTGGATTTCTGTTTTGTAAACTAACAAATATAAAGAAATAAAAAACAAATTTTACTAATATGGATAATTTTCTTAATAACACTAGACGTTTTATCGGCTATGTTCCTTTTACAAAAGATGCAGTAGCAATGTATTTTTGTATGATTGATTCTCGAACACCATTATATGCAAAAGGTGTAATTGCAGCTGCACTTGCTTATTTTTTATCACCTGCTGATGCTATACCTGACGTCATAGTAGGTATTGGGTTTATAGATGATGCTAGTGTAATTGCAACAGCTCTTACAACTGTAAGTAACCATATTACAGATGAGCATAAGCAGAAAGCTGATGAGTTTTTTGATTCGTGAGTGTTTATGGATAAATCTCAGTCAGAGCTAGACGAGTCTATTAGTGTTCTTACAGTAGCCGATTTAGAAGCCATAATCGTCAAAATCGTTCAGAAGGTACTTAAACAGGAGATAGACAAGCAGGAACGTAAAGATTTGCAGGAGGTTGAAACAGTGCAGGCGAATCATGCACCTAAAGCCTTCTTGGAAACCTTTGGAACTTGAGAAGACACACGCACTACTGAAGAAATTATCGATAATATCTATACTAGCCGTGCTTTCCTTAATGATTGATAGCCTGTAACGTGATCGCTATTCTCAAGCATATACAGAGGTTTTGAAAGTAATGAGAATGTAGAGGGCGATTACTTGTTAATTTTAAGATTTGTATTATTGTGTAATAAATATTTGTAATTTCAGAGGACTATCTAACGTGCAGCCTGATTTAATAGGCTTAGAATTTTCTCAGGGCGAACTAAGACGTTTAACCGGAGTCGATCCAGATGATGTATTTAGACCCTCAATTCTGCAAAACAGGGAAAAGCGATTTAGATTTTTATTAAATGAAATATTAATCTGCTTGGCACTTAGTCCAATTATTATTGGGTTTATTTATGTATTTATTGTTATTCCGATTATTGGTTCATCTAGTTACATAGCGATCGCCTTACTAATTGTAGTACCAATTATTGTCGCAGCAGTGCGGTTGTTATGGCGTAAAAAGACTTGTCCAGAAGTGCTAACGAATCTTTTAGATGACGTTGACAAGTATCATGCTGTAATCAAAGCAATAGATATTAACGATCAGTTAGAAACAGATGGGATGGGGGTGAGTTTAAGTGATAGAACTATGGTAATTGAAGCTCTGCAACTTACTAGAGAAGATTTAGTTCGGGCAATAAACGCTGAAAGAATTTTAAGAGACAATAAAGATTTGATTGCCACAAATCCTGAAATTAACAATAACTTAAAAGCATTGACAGCAATCCAAGTTAGCACTCAGGCAAGTGAGTATGGGCGGATTCTGAATGAAGCATTGCAAATTGGGATCAGTGTCCAACAAGAAATGAGAAAATTACAAGGTCAGCGCTGAAGTTAAAGATGACTCAACCGAAAATTATTGTTTTAGATGATGATCCTACTGGTTCTCAAACGGTTCACAGCTGCCTGCTGCTGATGCGCTGGGATGAAGATACTTTACGTCAGGGTTTGGCGGATGAATCGCCGATTTTCTTTGTGTTGACGAACACGCGATCGCTTCCTCCAGATCAAGCAGCAGCTGTTACTAGAGAAGTCTGCCACAACTTAAAACCAGCCTTAGCAGCTGAAGGAATCCAAGATTTTCTGATTGTCAGTCGTTCCGATTCCACTTTGCGCGGGCATTACCCAATTGAAACGGATATCATTGCGGAAGAACTTGGTCCCTTTGATGCTCATTTCCTCGTCCCAGCTTTCTTGGAAGGAGGACGAGTCACCCGCGATAGTGTGCATTACCTGATTATCGACGGTGTTCCAACTCCAGTCCATGAAACCGAGTTTGCCCGTGATTCGGTCTTTGGCTACACTTACAGTTACTTGCCTGATTACGTTGCCGAAAAAACTAAAGGACGGATTTCCGCCGTTGCTGTAGAAAGATTTTTATTAAGAGATATTCGTACTGGTACAGACATTACAGGCAAAATTTCTACCTTGGAACGACTGCTAAACCTTACAGGCAACCAATGTGCAGTTGTTGATGCTGAAAGTCAAGATGATCTCAACTCCTTTGCAACTGATGCCCTCTCAGCCGCCGCACAGGGTAAACGCTTTTTGTTTCGTAGCGCTGCTAGCCTCTTAACCGCTTTAGCTAAACTACCACCTCAACCAGTCCCAGCTGAGGAGATGTCGCAATATGTGCGAGACGGTAAACCAGGCGCGATCATTGTGGGTTCTCATGTCAAGAAAACTACCCAACAGTTGCAACAACTCTTGCCAGAAACTGGTATAGTCGGCATCGAAGTTGACGTGGCTCAGTTGCTGAATGATTCCTTGGAGCAACCAGGCAACCTACTAACCCAAACTCTAGAAAAAGTTCATGCCGCGCATGATGCTGGTAAAACACCAGTAGTTTATACCAGCCGTCAGGAATTAGTTTTTGCAGATGTCCAGACGCGGTTGCAATTTGGCGCAGATGTTTCGGCGTTACTAATGGATATTGTCCGCGGTTTGCCAAGTGACATCGGATTTTTAATCAGTAAGGGAGGTATTACCTCTAACGATGTCTTGAGTAATGGTCTGTCCTTGACTTCAGCACGGCTATTAGGTCAAATTTTAGCTGGTTGCTCAATGGTACTCACCCCAGCTGACCATCCCCAGTTGCCCAATTTACCTGTAGTGTTGTTTCCTGGTAATGTCGGGGATGCAGATGCTCTAGCCACGATTTATCAGAGGCTGAGTAATTTTTCAGCACAAACCTAAACTGAGTTCAAACTCTCTTTCAGCAAGCGATCAAATTCCTGTTTGACAATCCGATAACATTTAGACGCGGCTTCTAAACTCCTGCGATCGCAAATGGTTATTTTGCCGCGACTGTAGCGAATTAGCCCTGCCTGTTGCAGAGTGGCGGCAACCCCACTGACAGTAGCACGGCGCACACGCAGCATTTGGGCGAGGAATTGGGTAAGGAGATGAACGGATTATTGCAACTCAAAAGTTAGCCCAACAAGCGTTTGAACTCCTGTTTAACACTCTGATAACATTCACAAGCAGCGGCTTCCAAACCTTGTCTATTGAGGATTGTTATGTCACCGCGATTGTAATAGTTGGCGATCATGAGATTATTAAAAAACAATTGTGTGTACGTTAATGTACAAAAAGTATTTTACTTGCAACACTGTCGAAATACTTGATAGGGATGCGTTAGTTATCGACAACCATCGGCAAAACATACAGGACTTACGCAGTTAAGCTTCTCCAACTAAGTTAAGAAGGAGACTATATAGTTTTCCCCTTTTTAACGAGAGGCTAGGGGAGATCAATATCTCAGACTTCAAGTGCGTAACTCCTGACATAAAAAGGTACGCTAGCGGACAGACAAATACTTGTGAAGCTCGTTAGTGTTAACAAGTGTGAGCAATATGAGAAGGGTAGTTATAGCTTTGAGCAAGGTAGCCGCTATGCAATATCATCAAAATCAAGGCATTTCGCAGCGAAGCCAAGTTTTGATTGAAAAACTGGTGTTAGGAAGATTTACCATAGCTGAGATTGCAAAGATTACAGGTATCCCAGAGCAATGGCTACAGAGTTATATTAATGCCTAGTATGAGTCTGTGGCTGAACGAAAAGCTTTCTTTGAGCTAACACAAGGGGCAGAAGGTGCGATTTCTAATTTTAATTCCCCGCAAAAAAGTAAAAGCAGTACGCTAGCGGACAGACAAAACACATCCCAGACTAAAGAAGCTCTGTTTCCAAGTATGCCAGAAAGTGCAATTTAAGCGCGGTGGAGTAGATTATATCCTTCCCATTTTTGATATTGTATGCGCCCTTGTAGACCTGGCTGATAACCCAATGCTAGAAATCGAGAAACTCGAATTTTAAATAAGATAACACCAGACCCGAGTAGAAATGGATAGGTTGGAGACCAACGAATTCCCAGGGTCGCCTTCGGGTTTAATCTGTTCAGAATGCGGCGGTGCTATATAGGAGATAAACAAGGAAGTTTACGGAAATTTCAGTGTCACATAAATCCCACTTTCTCGGTAAAAGCTTTCTGGAGGGGCAAACCGAGGAAATTGAGAAAAAGTTGTGGACGGTGTGCTGCGTACTCTAAAAGGATCGGATGAAGATAACGCAGCAGTTTGAAGAGTAGGCGAACGAAAATAAGAAAATTTTAACAGCACAGCAGTTTGAAGAGCAGGCACAACAAGCACTACAACGCGCTGAATTAATTAGACAAGCTCTCTTGGTAGGTGAAGCTTAGTTCCTCCGCAAGTAATCTAATATGGATAGATAGTCGGTTCGCTCGCGTCTGCTGACCCGCCCTACATGAATTCTGATTTTATCCTCCCCGATACAGTGTCACCTATTGCCCTACCTGCAAATGAGGTGAATAGCAATTCACAAGTCCGCTTCAAAAGTGAGGAGGGACGACTGATGTTAATTTTGCCAGCAGAAGCGGCTCCGCCTAGTACAAGCAGTTGGTCTGATATTTGGCAACAACTAAAACAGCGGCTAAATGGTGGCGATCGCTTTTGGCAACCAAATACAACAGTGGATTTGATTGCCTCAGATCGGTTGTTGGATGGACGACAACTACAGGCGATCGCCGATGCACTTGCTGAAGTTCAACTTCTACTAAAGCGCGTCTCTACCAGCCGCCGCCAAACAGCTGTAGCAGCAGCAACAGCTGGCTATTCTGTTGAACAGACATATGTAGCGCCTAATCAAACGCTAACATCTTCCTCCGTACCGCTAGCAGAACCTCTCTATCTTCAAATGACAGTTCGTTCAGGAATAGAAATTCGCCATTCTGGTACAGTTATTGTGTTGGGTGATCTTAATCCAGGTGGTATTGTTGTCGCAAATGGCGATATTCTAATCTGGGGTCGTCTACGTGGAGTTGCTCATGCCGGAGCTGATGGCAATTCCAAATGTCTAATCATGGCACTACACATGGAACCAACTCAGCTACGGATTGCCGATTATGTAGCAAGAGCACCAACAACCCAGCTAACTCAGGTTTATCCTGAAATTGCCCACGTCACGCCTGAAGGTATTCGGATCAGCATTGCTGCTGATTTTTCCAAGTCCCAGTTTTTATCACAGCCATGACTCGTATAATTGTCACCACCTCTGGCAAAGGAGGGGTGGGTAAAACTACCACCACAGCAAATTTAGGTATGGCTTTAGCCCGCTTGGGGCGGAAAGTTGCCCTAGTAGATGCAGATTTTGGTTTAAGAAATTTGGATCTGCTACTGGGGCTAGAAAACAGAATAGTTTACACCGCGCTTGAAGTTTTGGCTGGAGAGTGTCGCTTAGAACAAGCCTTAGTCAAAGATAAGCGCGAACCTGGACTAGTACTCCTCCCAGCAGCTCAAAATCGCAATAAGGAGGCAGTAAGCCCAGACCAGATTCAAGAATTGGTTAGCGCCTTGACAGATTTGTACGATTATATAGTGATTGACTGCCCAGCAGGAATTGAAATGGGCTTTAAAAATGCGATCGCTGGTGCTAAAGAAGCCTTAATTGTAACTACGCCAGAAATTGCCGCGGTACGAGATGCTGACCGCGTGGTTGGGTTATTGGAAGCACAGGGTATCAAAAATATTCATCTGATTGTTAACCGTCTTAGACCTACAATGGTGCAGGTTAATGACATGATGTCAGTACAGGATGTTCAGGAAATTTTGGCAATTCCACTAATTGGAGTAGTTCCTGAAGATGAGCGCGTCATCGTTTCTACCAATCGCGGCGAACCCTTGGTATTAGCCGAAAGCCCCTCTCTAGCTGGAAAAGCGTTCGACAACATTGCTCGGAGATTGGAAGGGCAGACAGTCGAGTTTATAGACCTATATCCTACCCCCGACAACTTTTTGTCCCGCCTCCGCAAGCTGTTGTCGTCAATTATTTAAGCATCTTCTACCCCTGCCACTGCCATGATTAGCGAATTTCTAGATCGGCTCTTTCCTCTGCCTCGTACTGGCGCTGATAACAGTCGTGCGGATGTTAAACGTCGCTTGCAACTAGTAATTGCCCACGATCGCAGTGATTTAAGTCCTCAAACCATTGAGAAAATGCGGCAGGAAATCCTAGAAGTAGTTTCTCGCTATGTGGAACTTGATTCAGAAGGTTTAGAGTTTTGCCTAGAAAATAACCAACGGACAACGGCGTTAATTGCCAACTTACCGATCCGGCGGGTTAAAGAAGATGAGTATTAGATATAAAGTCCACTCTAGGTAGTGAAAAAACTTCCATAAGCATCTTCATTTCCCTTGCAACCCCGATCTCCTACATAGACTGCCACGATTTCTCATATCCTTACATCTATAGCTGACCACATCAAAAGCTTATTGCCTTTGCCACAGATAAATAAGCACGTTTTAGCGCCCTGAAGTGTCAAGTGCGGTTTTTTATCACCTATTTGGACACTAACCTTGCGGTACATTAAAAGGTTTTATAAATCGTTTAGCCCTAAGATACGTTACGAGCCAGCTAAAAACCTACCTAACCAGAAGTTTAAGGAAAAGGTTGAAGAACTACATTCCACAGCCAAACTCAATAAAAAGCAAGGCACACCTGCGAAGCTGATTTAGGCAATGCCTATATTTAGTAGCCACAAATCTAGCGCAATTGCTCAGCTAGCGCTTAACTGCCATAGATGTATAATGCCAATTAGCGAATCTATTTACAGACTTAAGACTCTCGCTAACTAGCTTGCTCATCTTAAAATTTAAACTTCTGCAAATGTTTGATGTATTGCAGAAATATATACTAGAATTCTAGTTCTCTGCTTTAAACTCGCTTAACAACGACTCTTGGAGATTCATAAGGTGGGACAGAGTATTTGACAAGATTAGCGAGTTCCTGTAGCTGACTAATCGCCTCAGCACCCTCTAACTTCATTAGTTCTCGGTCATCCCGCATTTCTGTCCAAGTAATACCATAATCCGACACTAGAAACCGAATTAGGTGGTTTCCTGCCAAACTTACCATAAAAGAGGCGCTACTCATTTGACCGCCACAGGTATAGCAGGATGCAGGGTATCCTCGTCGCTCCAACACAATTGCCAGAGCTTGGAGGTTCATCACAAGATCCTGGACAAATTGTCGGTGTTGTTCTGCTAATCTTAGAAACACGTTAGTCCTCCAAACACCACACTTAATTGTATACCTTTTTATATTTTCTTTATAATCTACCAACTTGCCTTGGGAGGCGAGAATATATTTACCTTGGTTTAACGCTTATGCTTGAAAATTATTACCTAAGCGCTGTAGACGTAATCCCTTACATATTTGTTCCTGCAGTAAATTTGCCCTAATTACAAAAACATCCCTATTTCATGATTCTACCCAAAGTTAAGATAGCATTAAGGAGAATGAGCCTCTATTACTGTAAGTAGTAGAACTTTGAGTTGTTATGACGATAATCGCATTCGTTAATAACTGCTGTGCTGCTTACCAAGATTTACATTGACGATAAACACCGTCAAAGTCTTGCTTCTTTTTTACTCTAAAAAGGCAAGTATTTCCTACTTTTTTACTTCTACTAGCACTAGGTCTTTTTGGGGATTTTTGAGGTATTTCAGGTTATTTCCGCTTTTTTGAATAACTCGCAGTAACTTTGTTTAAACTGATAATACAACCCCTGTTGAGCAACTAGACGATACTTCAGTTCTCGTAAATTCTAGTAACTTTTTTCTTAGCCAGTAAATGACTTCTTACTGTTGTTCATTCCTAAAGTACCTTAGTAGCCTAAAAATAATCTCTCTAGCTCCTGTTGTTCAAATTTCTGTTTCCACTTACCGCCCAATTGTTAACATTTGTTAATGATTGACATACTCTTAAGATAAGAATATTTCTCTAAAATCATTTTGGCGGCTAAAACTCGTTTCAGTTGTCTCGGAGCTAGCATTAGTTTGACTCAAGTTTTCTAGACTTTTTGTTATGCTTCCATTATGTCTGTGGAAAAGTTTTGGGTTCAGGCTATCTTTTCTCCGTTCTCACAAGTTATCTATTACAGATAAGTTAAGAGCTAAAGTCAAGCAAATACTAGCCTAACTAGATGAAAGTTTATTCTCCAAACTTTATCTGTAGCAGGTATTCAGCAAAATGATGTTAGTTGCTTGTGACGCTCCTATCGGGTGGGAAAAGCAGCTAATGGTTGCTGGAAGGAATTTTTTGACTTGTTCGAGCGGCGTCGAATCGCATATCTTCAATAATTTTATATATTAAAACAAGTGCAATAAATGCCTATAACTTCAGTATTAAGTTCAGACAATTACGCCTGCTAACACCCAAGCTTTAATAAAAGCTTACCTATTCTTAACCTTGCAGTTCTATAATCCAACATGAAATTCTTAATAAGGCTTGCCATTAATCTGTCCTAGTTACACGTTAACAGAAGAGTAATGAAGCTCAAGCAAAAAAACTTCTTGCTGTTTTTAGGAAAGGCTGTAAGCGCAATCGCTCTTAGCATCTGTCAAGCCATTGTTTCATCTGCGCTGAACTCTATCCCTTTGGATTATCTGCTCTGCCTTAAAAAAATCTTGATGCTATTTATATTAATAAGCCAATACCGCGCGTACCAAGCAGTAAATCAACTCATGCTCATAAAGAGTACCTATGAGTTCAAATTAGGTAATTCTTGTAGCTTTAACAAAGACTATAAGACTGGAAACCAGGGATATTTAACAGTTAATTTTAGCTGTATAGCTCCTTGCGCCATGGATTTAGCCTGATCAGTAAATAATTTAGGAGGCGGTTTTATTTATGGCAATTTTTGCTTCCACCCCAGCCTTACCATCCCCACTCAGTCAACGTCTTTTCAGTCGCCGCGACCTAATTCCAGCACAGCAAGATATTTTATGGCGTATTGAACGCGGAGCTGTACGGACTTTAACTTGGAGTGAACAAGGCACACTTATTACTTTAGGATATTGGGGGGCAGGCGACCTTGTAGGTTACCCCTTGTCTAAGATTAATCCTTACCAAATTGAGTGCTTAACAAGCGTAGAAATGAGCATTTTGCCGTCTGAGCTATGGTATCAGGAGTTAGAAGCTATGTTGTTGCACATACAACAAGCAGAGGAACTTCTCAGTATCGTTCATAGAAAACCAGTTTCCCTCCGGTTGTGGCAATTCCTAGTATGGCTAAATCAAAAATTTGGTCGTGATGTTGCCCAAGGACGTTTGATCGACTTAAGCGTAACCCATCAGGAACTTTCTGAGGTAATAAATACAACACGAGTATCAGTAACACGAATACTACAGCAGTTTGAAGATGAAGGCGCACTCTTGAGGCACGAACGGCGTTTAATTCTTTGCTTGCCAAACTAATGCTTAGAGACAGGTTAACCAAAATAGTGAGAATTACGGTTGCAGACTGACGACAATTACTTTATATAATGTTTTGTATGAAGGTCAAAGTATCTTCAGTGCGGACTAAAAACGCACATTTCTAGTGAGTGTGAAATATAGGTGTGAGTGAGAATAGAACCATGTCAAAACTTTTCTGGAATACTTTAAAACTGAGTCCAGTCATCTTGAGTGCTGCATTGCTTATAGCCAACCGTGTTGCAGCTGCGGAAGCTACCGTTGTAGATTCATCGCCAAGTTCTTCTATCACTGCTAGTGGTGAAACTGCCACTTCCCTGGAGCCAGTTGCTAATGGTATCCAATTTGAGACTGCTCCAGAAATAAAGCTTGAATCCAGCACAACGGTTCAGCAAATTGCTCAGAAGCCAGTTGAAAGTTCAATCAGCCAATCAAGCCAAAACACTCAAGAAACTTCTGTTTCTCAGCTATCTACCGCAGCGCCAGATGCTTTAGCTCAAGTCACATCTGTCTCTCAACTATCGGACGTGCAGCCTACAGATTGGGCATTCCAAGCGTTACAATCCTTGGTTGAACGTTATGGTTGTATTGCTGGGTATCCAGATGGCACTTATCGCGGTAACCGAGCTTTGACCCGCTATGAATTTGCTGCTGGTTTAAATGCTTGTTTAGACCGTGTGAATGAACTAATTGCCACTGCATCAAGTGACTTAGTGACAAGGGAAGACCTAGCAACTTTACAGCGCCTCCAAGAAGAATTTAGTGCAGAACTTGCTACCCTACGCGGTCGTGTGGATTCTTTGGAAGCCCAAACTGCTGAACTAGAAGCAAATCAGTTCTCTACTACCACCAAGCTGAATGGAGAAGTAATCTTTGCTCTAGCTGATGTCTTCAGTGATGAAGCTGTCGGTGGCGC
Organism: Chroococcidiopsidaceae cyanobacterium YX2bin18; assembly: GCA_030446505.1. Taxonomy (GTDB): domain Bacteria; phylum Cyanobacteriota; class Cyanobacteriia; order Cyanobacteriales; family Chroococcidiopsidaceae; genus JAHHHE01. The sequence continues at coordinate 34,373 of JAUJND010000024.1, forward strand.
TGACTTGGAATACAATACTACTTTATCTGATCGCGCTCGCTTGAACTTTGATACTAGTTTCTTTGGCAGAGACCGTTTGAGAACTCGCTTACAAGCCCGAAACACTGATAATAACAGCAATGAAACGGGTACTGATATGACCCGTTTAGGGTTTGATGGAGATGAAGGCAACAATGTCCTACTCGATGACTTCTACTATCGTTTCCCGGTAGGAGATATAGCTCTCGTTCAAATTGACTTTGCCAATGTTGAGTTTAACGACAACGTTTTCACGTTTAACCCCGCCTTAGAGAGCAGTGGTCGTGGCGCAATATCTCGCTTTGGGCGATTCAATCCCATCTATCGGCAAGGTGAGGGGGGAACAGGTTTGACTTTGACGTTCAATCCTGAAGGAAAAATAGGTGCATCTATAGGTTATCTCTCTCCTACAGGTGAAGAACCCGGTGCTGGATTTGGACTTTTTAATGGTGCTTATGCAGCCCTTGGTCAAATTGCTTTCCGACCTAACGATAACATCGGTATAGGTTTAACCTACGCGCACACCTATCAAAATCAAGGAGATATAAACCTTTTTAGTAGCACGGGTAGTAACCTTGCTCAGGCTCCCTTTGGTGGTGCTGCTACTAGTGCAAACCACTATGGTGTCGAAGCGAGCGTCCGGCTTGGCGAAACTATAACTATTAGTGGTTGGGGTGGTTTGAGCTATATTACAGCTGAAGATGGTCCTGGGGATGTAACAAGAGGTGATAAGGCAACGGCATTCAACTATGCTGCAACCCTCGCTGTGCAAGACTTTGGTGGCGAAGGTAACCAGCTTGGTATTGTTTTTGGACAACCACCTAAACTGTCATTTAATGAGTTCGGTGCCGAAGATCCAGATAATTCATATCATTTAGAGGCACTTTATCGTCTCCAACTTACCGACAACATTGCCATCACCCCTGGTGCGATAGTAATTTTCAATCCAGAACACAACAACGACAATGACACGATTTACGTAGGAACAGTCCGAACCACCTTCACGTTCTAGAGCTAGGATAAAATCAGTCCTTGCCTGTCAGAAATATAGTGATTGGCAAGGACAATGAGTGACAGGCTGGAAAGAAAATACACCTACTTAATTAAACGGCTTGCATCAGAATCAATCTTAAGCAAGCCGTTTCGCATTTATCTTTAAACAACGTAAATTTATAACTGCTAAAAGTATTTTGCGGTACAAGTAAAAGCTTAACCTTTTGATTACCTAAGTATTACTAGTTCTTAAACTTACTAAGTAATAAAATATCAGGTATAATTTAGGCAATTCTTGACAATTTGGAACCAAAGATCCATATGTTTCCTCAACTTCGCTCCGCGCGACGGGCTTTTGTTCTACCTTTAATAGCCGTTTCCTTCAGTATCGCTTCCTGTCAACCCCAAACTTCTGAAGCTCCGACAGGAACAACAGATGGTAGTCCTAGTGCGTCTCCCGCCGCTGCTGGTGGTAACGGTGCAAACGTCTCCCTTACTGGTGCCGGTGCCAGTTTTCCTGCTCCCTTATACCAGCGCTGGTTTTCAGAATATAACAAGCAAAATCCTAATGTTCGGGTTAGCTATCAATCGGTTGGTAGTGGTGCTGGAGTAGAACAGTTCACCCAGGGAACAGTGGACTTTGGAGCCAGCGATACGGGTATGAAGAAAGAAGAAATCGCTAAAGTCTCAAAGGGTGCAATTTTATTACCCATGACTGCTGGAAGTGTAGTTTTAGCATATAACCTGCCGGGTGTGCAAAATAGCATAAAGCTACCGCGAGAAGTCTACACTGACATATTCTTGGGTAAAATTAAAAATTGGAATGACGCTAGAATTGCTCAAGCCAATCCAGGTATAACGTTACCAAATACACCGATTACAGTTGTACACCGCTCCGATGGTAGTGGTACCACGAGCGTTTTTACAAGCCACTTGAGCGCTATTAATCCAGAATGGAAAAGCAAAGTCGGTTCGGGTAAAACTGTTGACTGGCCCGTGGGAGTTGGTGCCAAGGGTAACGAAGGTGTTACTGCTCAACTTCAACAAACTCAAGGAGCAATCGGATATACCGAGTACGGCTATGCCAAGCAGAATAACTTAGCTATGGCTACTTTGGAAAATAAAGCTGGTACATTTGTTGAGCCAACACCAGAGTCAGCTTCTAAAGCCTTAGCTGCAATAGAATTGCCTGCTGACTTGCAAGCCTCTAACAGCGATCCAGAAGGCACGGATTCTTATCCCATCGTCACATACACTTGGGTTATGGCTTATAAGAATTATGATGACCCAAATAAAGCTCAAGCCATGAAGGACATTATTCAATACGGATTGAATGAGGGGCAGAAATTTAGTGAAGAGTTGGGCTACGTACCGCTACCTGAAGAAGTGGTGGATAAAGTAGAAGCAGCTGCAAATCAAATTCAGTCGTAACCGCAAGTAAAATAACTTTAAATATAGGGGTAATGGTTTAAAGGTTGCCCCTATATTTATTGCAGATTCATGAGTCTTGAGTAGGATTGCGCTTATGGCAACTCAGAAGGAGGGCGATCGCTACTCCACGCCCACCAAACACTTCCACACTGGCACTGGTAAAACTCCTGCCATTTTCTGTGATAGTTCTCAGTCATTACTGGCGATCGCCTATTGAGCCAAACTTGTTCAGCTTCTCTGCTGGTAGAACGGCAGTTAGGACAGCAAAAATCGTGGGCGTGAATCGCCTTAGTAGTCCATTCAGGAGGGATTGGAGCAAAAGCATCCATGTAGAGAAAATTCCTCGTCTCGACTGCCCATTGTTATCTATTTACAACTAGAGCAATAAGGTAAATAGTATTGCTTGACCAAATTACTTTAAAGTTAAAAATTTAGCTAAATTGTGGCTTTTATGCTGCTAGATTAGAACCTAACTTGAGCAATTTTTATCATCTAATTATATCATCCTGCTTTAGATATATTAAACAGCAACCGTTGGACTTCAGGACATGAGATATTAATCATTTGTGATTAAAACAGAAATTTTAGTTGAAAAGCTAAAACATGAAATGCCAAATCCTAAACTGATGGAGCCAACTGCTGAAATTCGCCGCTTATTAGATATAATGCCTGCTTCTGGTCGGATGAGGACTAAAATTATCAGTAAGCCGGAGCAGCCGAAAGTAATTGATAGCTCTTTTCCGTTGCCTTGGAATCAGGAGCGCCTGATAGTTATTAATTTCGATCTATGGCGTCGCCTTTCCAAGCCGCAACGAGACTTATTACTTTTACGCAATGTCACCTGGCTTGTGGGGGTTAAGTGGTTTAAACCAGACATATATCAAGGTGTTGTAGTCGCAGGGCTTTTGGGAGCAGTAGTGGAATTAGTCCAAGCAGATGCGGTAGGTGTATTAGTCGCTGGAGGCTTAACAGCGATCGCAACTACCCAAATTTGGCGCTCAAGCCGCAGTTCTCAGTTAGAGTTGAATGCTGATGAAGCGGCAATTAAAGTGGCACAGCGGCGCGGCTACAATGAAACTGAAGCAGCCCAGTATCTGTTGTCTGCAATTGAGGCGGTAGCAGAAATTGAAGGTCGTTCGGGGATGAATTTTACGGAGTTGGTGCGTTATCAAAACCTGCGGGCGATCGCGGGTTTGTCTCCGGTAGGCGTTCCAGAAACCTTTAGGCACACTAGAAGTTAGCACAATTACGTTCAATCGGGTAACTATAAACAGTGATAAAGCTTGTAATTGTAACCATCCACAGCAGGCAAGGATTGGGGATCAGCAACACAGTTTTTGACTTCTACTGGGGCGTAAAAGTTTACTATCCATAAATCTAGAGGGTGTGGCACCTGATTCAACGTTTGTTGGAGAATTGCTGTTGAAATATTGTGTTGGTTTGGATGGACAAGGAGGAATAGAGGAGAAGTTGAACTAGAAAGTTTGAATTCCCTAGCTATCCCGATCATTTCCCCAGTCTGCACATGAGTTTTGTGAATTGTGGCAATCAATATCGGAACTTGGGATGCTTGTTGAATCAACGGCAGCAAAAGATCAGGGCGGTAGTATTTCTGATAACCAAAATTACAGGCAACGGTAAGTCCACCTAGCAGTGCCATGAACCAAATTAGGATAACAGATGTTTTCCCATCGGAAAACAATCTTTGCTTTTTTCCACCTGAAGCAACGCGACTTTTTAAAGGATTCCAGCAAACTGCGAGACTTGCCCCGATTAAAACTATTACAGCTGGAAAATAGACAAAGTTATATCGAGCGCCGCGTGTAAGGTCAATATTAAGAGCGTAGGTGAAAAAGAAAAATAAGGCGAGCGCGCTACATACTACTCCGGCAAATACTTGAGTAATTAAACTTGTTTCTGGTTGTTTTGACAGGATTTTGTAGCCGCGATAGAGAATAGGCACTGCCCAAAAGAAGAAAATAATCATCACCGCACCAGATCCAATTACTACTGGTATTGCTGAGGCTTCTACTGGTAGCAGCGACAGCATCGTGATCCAGGCTGCTGCGGCTTGAAAAATTGGGTTCAACCAAGCTAATCCACTGCGATCGCCACCTTTAATCCACTGAGTTAATTCACTGCCACTACTATTATGTAAAAATACTGGTAGCCAGACTAAACCTGCAATAAGTGTTCCCCCTGCAACAAGGTAAATTTGCCGCCAAAGAGATCCCAGTATTTTCCTCTGCTCCAATGCACCGTTATACCATCTCAAAGCAATTAAAACCAAAGCTTCAGCACAGAGGGTAAGGCTAAAAAAATAATGAGTAGACATACCTAAAAAATTAACAATAATCCAGGTAGCTACTATCCATACAGGTAGAGGTTTACGGTGTTGGATGTGTCGTGTGGCAATTACTAAACAGCTAAGAGAAGCAATTATCCATAAAATTGCCAGAGTATAATGACGCGCTTCTTGAGCTAAAAAAATACCGTAAGGAGAAACAGCGCTGATTGCAGCAGCCAGATGGCTAATTAATCGGGAGCGAAAGGCAAGCCAGCTGAGTGTGTAAGTAGCTGGAATAGAGGCAGCACCGAATATAGCACTTAGCGATCGCGCTCCCCACACGGAAACCAAGCCAACCTCTGGCTGCCACAAATGCATCCACCAGTGAGCCAATATGAAGTAGAGCGGAGGATGGTTACTTTCTTGGAGTAAGTGCTGAACAACATCTGTTATTCCAGCAGTTGGGTTTAGTTGCAACGGTTGTAATAGGACATCAAGGGGAATTACTTGATTTAGTGGTACAGCTTGGAAACTATTGCCTAAACTAAACACCAGGGTAGAAAACTCATCCGTCCACGGAGGCTTTGCTGCTAATTGCAGAAAGCGTAAACCTGTGCCAATAGCTAGCCATAGCAAAAGGAGTAATAAAGTTTTAATTTTTGAGCTTTTAGTTATGAGTTCATAAGTCATAATTTTTAGATTTGGACTCTAAGATTATCCCTAGCCTCTTTATTTCACCTGGGTTACTCGCCAACTAAGCTTTAAATTAACCCAAAAGTTCCAGATGGTAACTACCGCGATCGCCATCAAGTTCGCCAGATAACGGTTTACACCAAAGCGATTAAACAGCAAATTCAATATCAGCACATTCAAAACTAGCCCCACCAAACAAATGATATTAAACTTCAAAAACCGCTTGCAGCGTTGATGCCATTGCCGCTGTTGCATAGCGATATCAGCAAAAGTCCAACTGTCATTCCATAAGAAATTATTGATAATAGCGAACTCGGCAGCAATAATTTTACTGCGAGTTAGAGGCAGACTTAACGCACTAGGGTCACTCAGCAAGTAGAGCAGTACCATATCTACAAACACTCCTGAAAGACCTACTAAACAAAATCGGATCAACCGATTGCTGAGGATGATTTGGTGATTAAAGTAAGCTACTTGCCCTTGGGAGCGTAACCTTAGTAAATGGCGGAGATACTCTACATATTGCTTCCAAGTAACTTTACTCTCACCATCCTGGCGTTCTTGGAATACATAACCAACCTCTGCAATCTGGTGTATGTTGCCTCGACCTAGCACCTCAATTAGAATTTTGTACCCCAGTGGATTTAACGTCACACCAGCAATACAACTGCGGCGGACAATAAAATAACCACTCATCGGATCAGACACACGCCCCACAACTCCAGGAAGTAAAATTACACCAGCAATACAACTGCGGCCGACAATAAACTAACCACTCATCGGATCAGAGACACGCCCCACAACTCCTGGTAGTAAAATTAACCCCATTAGCTGTGCGCCACGAGACAAAAACCGCCTGATAAAATTCCAGCTACTGACTCCGCCGCCTTCTACATGGCGACTGGCAACCGCCAGATCCGCTCCCTCCTCAATAGAACTTAATAGTTGCAACAATATGTGTGGTGGATGCTGTAAATCGCCGTCAATAACTCCCAACACTTGCCCCCTTGCCACCTGCCAGCCACGAATCACAGCGGATGAAAGTCCCCGCTCATATTGGCGACGCATTACGCGCAACTGAGAATATTCCGGGATGAGGGATAAAGCAGTCTCCCAAGTCCGGTCTGGGCTATCATCATCTACCACAATCAATTCATAGTTTTGCGGGATATACTCATCTAGTAACTGGCTCAAAATTTTGACGATGCTTTTAATATTTGCACACTCGTTGTAGGTCGGAATCACTAAAGAAAACCGAACCGAATTGCTACTACCCATAAGAGCGGGTGGTAACTTAGAAATCTGCAAGCAGCCAGAGGGAACCGGAAAAAGAGATTTAGCTGGGTTCACTATGATTATTTCCTGACAGAATTGAGTTAAGAGTGCAATAATCCCCGATGATCTGTGACAACTAAAATCGAAACAATTCTCGACCGTGCCATGTGCGGGTACGATCTTTCTCCTGAAGAAGGAGTAATACTGTTAAAGCAGAATAACCCAGATGCGATCGCCTTGATTCGTAATACAGCTGACCAACTCCGCCTCAGCCAAGCAGGTAGCACTGTTACTTATGTAGTCAACCGCAATATCAACTTCACCAATATTTGTGAGCAACACTGTAGTTTTTGTGCATTTCGCAGAGATCAGGGTGAACCAGGAGCTTACTGGCTAGATTCGGCAGAGATTTTGTCAAAGGCAACCAATGGTGTTGAGCGAGGTGCAACAGAAATTTGTATGCAAGGAGGGTTAAACCTCCAGGCAAAGCTGAACGGAAAATCTTTGCCCTATTATCTTCGACTGCTAGAAACTATTAACCAAAAATTTCCAGACCTACATCTCCATGCTTTTTCCCCCCAGGAAGTGCAGTTTATTGCCAGAGAAGACGATCTTAGCTATGCCGAAGTGATCGCAGCTTTGCGAGATGCTGGTGTAGATTCAATGCCGGGAACAGCAGCTGAAGTGTTAGATGATGACGTGCGCCGCATTCTATGTCCAGAAAAAATTAACACAGCAACTTGGCTAGAAATTGTAAGTACAGCACATCAACTAGGCGTACCGACGACGAGCACAATGCTCTCTGGTCATATAGAAACGCCAGAACAACAGATGCAACATTTAAATGAATTGCGATCGCTACAACAAACTGCCCTTAACCGTAGCTACCCAGCTAAAATTACAGAATTTATTTTACTCCCCTTTGTCGGTCAAGAAGCTCCTAAACCTTTGCGTCGGCGTGTAGGGCGTGATCAACCAGTTTTAGCAGATGCCCTGTTACTAACTGCTGTAGCACGAATATTCTTGGGGCGTTGGATTCCCAATCATCAGCCTAGTTGGGTCAAACTAGGGCTTGATGGTGCTACACAAGCTTTAACTTGGGGTTGCAACGATATCGGCGGGACGTTGATGGAAGAACACATTACTACAATGGCTGGTGCTAAAGGTGGCACTTGTATGGAAGTCGAGACTTTGCAAGCCGCTATCTCTTGCTTGAATCGCCCTTACCAGCAAAGAGATACTCTTTATCGTCCCCTAGAAGCTAGAATGCAGAATGCTAAATGCTGAAAAAATATGGTTTATAATTTAGCATTCATAATTTCCCTGATCTTCCTAACTCCTTGATCCCCGTAGTACCAATCCAAGATACGATAAACGTTATTTCTGTCTCTTTTTACTTAATGTTATGAAGCGCTATTGGTCACGTCTGCTTGGCTTGGTCTTGGTTGTAGTCATTGGCTTGATGGGCTGTTCCTCCAGTCTCACAGGTAGTTTAAGTGGAGATTATCGCCAAGATACTTTGGCTGTGATCAACACTCTAAGACTTGCCATTGAGTTACCAGAAGATTCACCTAATAAAACAGAGGCTCAAGCAGAAGCGCGTCAAAAAATTAATGAATTTGCAGCTCACTATCGACGTAATAGCTCTGCCTCAGATCTTAACTCTTTCACTGTGATGCGAACAGCTTTAAACTCCTTGGCTGGACACTATAGCTCTTACCCAAATCGACCTCTACCGCAGAAGCTAAAGCAGCGTTTGGAACAGGAGTTCAAACAGGTGGAGATGGCGCTAAAGCGAGGCGGCTAAATTATTGGATTGTCAAAAAGACGCATAGGGAATAATGTATTCCCTATTAACCTATAGTGTAAATCTGGTGGGGCGAGCGCTCCAAATGTCCTTAGCCTAGAAGTGCCATTAACTGCTAATCATATAGATGGCTAGCTGCGGAAACTGAATCAGGAGAGCCGCAGAAGACCGGACGAGAACACGTCTTAACTCCAGACTCTTG
>JAUJND010000025.1:0-12954 GCA_030446505.1 Chroococcidiopsidaceae cyanobacterium YX2bin18
AAGGTCGTAATCTAGCGCTGTCAAATAACGTATGCGGCTTACAAAATCAGCAGTAGCACCTAGCAAAGACTTATTGCCATACACCCCTAGACAAACAACAAATTCCAAGGGAAAGGCTTTATCGCAAACTCGGCACTGGCGGCGCTAATCTTCCTAAGTGGCTATAGTATGATGCGATCGCAAAGTATATCGTTAGGTTTATCACTGATCGCGACGAAACAGGAAAACCATCAAGGCAATAACTCCCACCTGGAGAGCAAAATTAGGCAAGGTGGTATCTACATCGCGTCCAGCCAGAAGTGGCGCTAAAAAGACGATTGCACCAATAAACCCAGAAGCAGCGCAAGCAACATAAACAAATTTTCTTAAGCCCCGATAAGGAGCTTGTGCCTCTGCTTTCAAACGGGCATATTGTTCAGTAGTAAACCTTTTGTCACTAGGATCTTTTGAAGTAGGCTCTACCATAATATCTAATGCTGGTATATTAATAGATTGTCACGCCGATGTGGCTCAGTGGTAGAGCACTCGATTCGTAATCGAGCGGTCGCGGGTTCAAATCCCGCCATCGGCTTTTTGTAAAACGTTAGCTCAACTGAATCTAAACCTTGTTACAGCAAGCAGTTAGAGTTTTCTAAGTTAGGAAAGCTGATACAGTTGCGATCACTATTTCAAGCTTAACCGAGAAGTATTGGGATTGTTTATAAACTACTCTGCTAATCTAATTTCTTTGTTTGCGGTTTCCTGTGCTTTTGTCATTGCATCTGCTAAAGGTTGTTCTCCTAACATGGCACTAATAAACTGATTATTAAAATTATTTAAAATTATCGGCAGATTTTCTCCCGCTTGCCAAATGGTGGCATAATTTGCCCCAATAATAAATGGCGAATAAAGGGGATTTTGTTCATAACCTAGTGCTGCGGTGACAGATTTACGAGTTGGCAAGGCAAGACCACTTCTAGTCCATGCTTTCATCCCTTCTTTACCAGTTAGGTAGGAAATTAACTGCCACGCTTCTGGTTTATGCTGTGATTGCTTATTCATTACATAAGCAACTGTATAAGCCATCGTTCCTTTTTTGCCAGCGACTTTAGGTACTTGAGATATTGCATATTCAATATTTGGGAAGGTTTGTTTTAGGTAGGGAATTAACCAGGAACCTTCAATTACCATAGCAGCTTTGCTTTGACCAAATATTTCACTCCCAGAGGTTGTACCAACATCTGTTGGCTGCACAGATGATTTGTCTTGGCGATATTGCTCAATGACGAGTTGCAAACCTTTCAAACTTTCTGGGGAGGCGAACTTAGCTTTTCCTACTGAATTAACTAACTCACCACCATAAGCTTTAATCATGAAGTGTTGTCGAGCAAGTTCTGGGGCAACACCAAAACCATATTGGTCAATTTTGCCATCTTTATTTTTATCAAGATTTAGTTTTTTGGAGTATTCTCGCAGCTCTTCCCAACTCTTAGGAGGCTGTAGTAAATCAGCTGAACGAAAGGCTTTTTTATTATAAAAAAGTGCAAGTGTAGAGAAATCTTTAGGTAAACCGTAAGTTTTGCCATCCTGCTGAAAAGCATTAAGCAGTATTGGTTTAAAATCTGCAATATCAAATTCAGGTGTTATGTAATTATCCAGTGGTTCCAGAGCACCTGGTTTGATGAGTGCTGGTGCTTCTAATGCATCTAAATAAAATACATCAGCTGCTGTTTCGCCGATGAGTCTTGTCTTGAGAACATCCATGTACTGGTCAGCAATTACCTCATATTTTACTTTAATCTTCGGGTATTTTGTCTCAAAATTATTAACTAATTGTTGTAATAGCTGTCTTTCAATTGGGTCACCCCAACCACTAAGCCTTAGAGTAACGATGTTGCTATTAGATATTCTACTTACACTACAACTTGTAAAAATAATTGTTCCTAGCAGGAAAATAGCAAAGAATGAATAAATTGTCTTATGCATACAATTGATTAGTTATGAGTGTGTTGTAATACGCCCATACGTTTATAATCTTTTCCACTACCCATTTCTTGTCCATTGCAAGGCTGATAATGTCTAACAAGATTATGGAAGATAGTTACTTCAAATAAGAGCAGTGTTTATTGAACTAAAGGAATTTGTGAAACTTCTCATCGGCTGGTTAATAAAGGCAAGATTACTAATTTTACTGCTTATAGGAATACTGGTAGGGGGATGTCAGGTATTAAGTGGAAGCCCTGAAGCAACAAGTGTTACTAGAATAACGCTGTGGCAGGGTGTAAATCCGCCGCCGAATCGGGATGTGCTTCAGGTGTTAGTTGACCGCTTTAATCGGGAACACCCAGATATTCAGGTAGAATCACTTTATGTAGGGCAAGCGGAACAGCAACTGCCTAAGATTTTAGCTGCGGTGGTGGGAAATGTGCCGCCAGATTTGTTATGGTTTAACGCGACGATTACGGGGCAACTGGTGGAATTGGATGCTATTCGACCCTTGGAAGATTGGCTAACAGCGTTACCAGTAAGAGATGAAATTGACCCAGTGTTATTTGGCTCAATGGAGTACCAGGGTCATACTTGGTCTGTACCATTTGGCGCAAATAATGTAGCAATTTTTTATCGTCCCAGTTTGTTTAAAGCAGCTGGAATTACGCAGTTACCTCAAACTTGGGAGGAGTTGCGCCAAGTAGCTCGTAAGTTGACTATTGATACAAATGGTGACAAGCGGGTAGATCAACATGGGATGCTGTTGCCTTTGGGCAAGGGAGAATTTGCTGTATTCCTCTGGCTGCCGTTTATGTGGAGTAGTGGTGGAGAGTTGGTAAATGCTGGTAAGCAGGAAGCTGCCGCTGTTTGTTTAGATAATCAAGGAGCTAAAGCCGCTCTGCAATTCTGGCGTAATTTAATTGAGGATGGTTCAGCTATTTTGTCTTTACCAGAACGCGGCTTTGAAACGGATAGCTTTTTGGCGGGTAAAGTGGCAATGCAATTAACCGGTCCTTGGACGCTAGGACAACTCAAACCTACTGGTGTAGATTTTGGTGTGTTTCCAATTCCTTTTGCTGTTCGACGCGCTACGAGCATTGGCGGCGAGAATTTGTTTGTTTTTAAAACCACAACCCAACGCGAAAAAGCAGCGCTGAAGTTTGCTGAATATGTTTTGAGTGAGCAATTTCAGACTGAGTGGGCAATTGGAACAGGTTATCTACCAGTGAATTTATTGGCGCGACAAAGTGATAAATATCGCGCATTTGCGGCTGAACAACCTGCTGTAGATGTGTTTCTAGAACAGGCACAGTATGGGCGATCGCGTCCTATTTTCCCTGGCTACAGCCGAGTTTCCGAAAGTTTGGGGCGGGCGCTTGAATCAGTATTACTAGGCAAAACGCCAGCAGAAGCACTCAAAACAGCCCAACAGCGCTTAAATTTAATTTTTCGGTAATCCTGTCAAAAACTATGCTTCATCAACGGGACTCAAAGCAATAAAATCAGGAAATGACTAATCAGCACTCATCCCCGGAAATTCCTTCCTGCACTTGGAATCGTCCCATCGGTAGCGGCTGGGACAAGCCCTACACCGTCCGCAATCCCAGTAACCTTGATGATGGTCCCTGGCACGGAATGCCTTTAGGTGGATTCGGTGCAGGCTGCATAGGTCGTTCTTCACGCGGCGATTTCAACCTTTGGCACATTGATGGCGGGGAGCATACCTTCCAAAATATTCCTGCTTGTCAGTTCAGCGTATTTGAGCAGCCAGCTAATTCACCACCACAAGCCTATGCCCTATGTACGGAACCGCCAGAGGATGGCACTCTGCAAGCGTGGGAATGGTATCCAGCAAGCAGGGGAGCAAGGGAGCAAGGGAGCAGGGGAGCAGGGGAGCAGGGGAGAACTAGCCCAACACTCGATACTGGTACTTATCATGCTCTTTATCCTCGTAGTTGGTTTGTCTATGAGGGAGTGTTTCAATCTGATCTAACTTGTGAGCAGTTTTCTCCAATTTGGGCGAATAACTATGAGGAAACTAGCTACCCAGTGGCAGTTTTTGTGTGGAAGGCTCACAATCCCACAGACTCTCCGATAACTCTTAGTATTATGCTTACCTGGCAAAATATGGTGGGCTGGTTTACCAATGCGATTAAATCTCCTCAAGTGCGGGTACGCGATGATGGTAGTCCTGTGTACGATTATCAGGCGCGATTGGGGCATAGTGTGGGGAATTTTAATCAGCTAGTGGTAGATAATGACCATCTCGGATGTTTATTAAGTCGAGTTGGTAGTAGTGAAGCAATACAGGAAGGTGATGGACAATGGGCGATCGCCACACTTAAAAATGCCAAAGATGAAGTATTCCACCACACACGCTGGAACCCAAGTGGTACGGGTGAGGATATTTGGCAAAGCTTTGGTGAAAATGGTTCTTTGCCCAATTACGCAGATGAAACAGCAGCAGAGGAAGAACAGGTAGGAAGTGCGATCGCCCTCCGCTTCACTTTGCAACCTGGGGAAACTCGCTCAATTCCCTTCGTTTTGTCCTGGGATTTCCCAATTACTGAATTTGCACCTGGGGTAGAGTATTACCGCCGTTACACTGATTTTTTTGGTCGCAGTGGCAACAATGCTTGGGAGATCGCCCGCACCGCCTTACAACAATACCAAAACTGGCAACAGCAAATTCAATCTTGGCAACAGCCGATCTTAGAAAGAGATTTGCCTGATTGGTTCAAAATGGCGTTATTTAATGAACTTTACGACCTAACAAACGGCGGTACACTTTGGAGTGCGGCAGATGAACGTGATCCTGTTGGTCAGTTTGCCGTTTTAGAGTGCTTAGATTACCGTTGGTATGAAAGTTTAGATGTGCGGCTGTACGGTTCATTCGCGTTGTTGATGCTATGGCCAAAACTGGATAAATCTATTTTGCGAGCTTATGCACGAGCGATTCCGACAAGCGATCGCACGTTGCGAGAAATTGGGTATAACCGCGCTACAGCTTTACGCAAAGTTGCCCATGCTACACCTCACGACTTGGGCGCACCGAACGAGCATCCTTGGGAAAAAACTAATTACACCAGCTACCAAGACTGCAATCTGTGGAAAGATTTACCATGCGACTTTGTTTTGCAGGTATACCGCGACTACGTATTAACGGGGGAAACTGACTGGGAATTGCTGTGGGATTGCTGGGATGCAATTGGGCAAACCTTGAATTATCTCAAGACATTTGACCTTGACGGCGATGGCATCCCAGAAAATTCTGGTGCGCCGGATCAAACTTTTGATGATTGGCGACTACAGGGCGTAAGTGCTTATTGTGGCGGATTGTGGTTAGCAGCATTAGAGGCTGCGATCGCCATTGGTGAAATTTTAATCAGTTTCCCGCCGGATCACCCGTTAGGAGGACTGCTCGACTCTCCCCTAAATGAACCACCGATCCAAGACGCGATCGCCATCTATCAAACTTGGTTGGAACAATCTCGTCCTATTTACCAAGAAAAACTCTGGAACGGTAAATATTATCGGCTTGATAGCGGCAGCGGTTCAGATGTAGTGATGGCGGATCAGTTGTGTGGGCAATTCTATGCTCAATTGCTGCAATTACCTGATATTGTGCCACCCGAAAATGCCCTGACAGCATTAAAAACTGTATATGAAGCTTGCTTTTTGAAGTTTCATAACGGTCAACTGGGGGCAGCGAACGGCGTTAAACCAGATGGTTCGCCGGAAAACCCTCAGGCAACCCATCCCTTAGAAATTTGGACAGGGATTAACTTTGGGCTAGCGGCGTTTCTCATCCAAATGGGAATGCAGCCCGAAGCGTTTCAAATGACAGAAGCTGTAGTGCGGCAAATCTACAATAATGGACTGCAATTTCGCACTCCAGAAGCAATTACCGCAGTTAGTACATTCCGCGCCAGTCACTATCTTCGGGCAATGGCAATTTGGGCAATTTACGGAGTTTTGACTAACTTTAAGCCTTAGTTCGGTTAAAGGAGAGAGAAAAAGCTTCAGCTTCTCAGTCTCTCTCTTATCGAGTTACCAGCGGGTTTTGGTTCGGGAATCGTGATATCCAAGGGTGTAACTTCTGCTGCTAGTTGAGTCAGCGGCGGCTTAATTGCAGCAGTATTTCCGACAACTAAAGTAACGAGATTTTCTGGCTTGAGGTAAGTTTGAGCAACGCGCTGAACATCTGCTGCTGTAGTTGCTTCCACTGCTTTTTGGTAGCGGAACAGAAAATCAGCTGGATAGCCGTAGTATTCATATCGCATCAGCCGCGATAAGGTTTGACTGGGATTTTCAAAGTTGAAGACAAACGAGTTTAAAACTGAGTCTTTCGCATAAGCTAGTTCTGCTGGTGTCACTAGTTCAGACTTAAGCTTCTCGATTTCTGTCTGGATACCTTTAATAAAAGGAACCGTTGCTTCTGAACGAGTTTGTCCCCCAGCAAAAAAGACACCAGGATAGTCATAGCGGGGACTCCAGGAACCGTAAACCGAGTATGCCAGACCTTGGCGCGATCGCACAGAGTTAAATAACCGCCCTCCAAATCCATTTAATACCCCATTTAACACATCTAATGCTGGATAGTCAGGGCTATTGAACTGTCCTCCCAAATGCCCAATTTGGACATAACTTTGAGTTAGCTGCGGCTGATCTACTAGAAAAATTCCACCAAGTTTTGCCTGAGATACAGCTGGCAGATTGGATTTATCTAGCTTTTGGCTTGATTTCCAATTGCCAAAATTCTTTTGGATCAGCGAGCGCATTTTCTGAGAATCAAAATCTCCCACAATCCCCAAAAGCATCTTATTCGGATGGAAATATTGCTGATAGAAATCAACTACATCCTGACGCGAAATGTTATCTAGCGTTGCATATTCAACCGTACGCGCGTAAGGGCTTTCTTGTCCGTAGATTAACTTCTGAAATTCCCGTGCAGCAATGTCGCTGGGGTCATCATTCCGCCGCGCAATATTACCCTGTAGCTGCGTTTTTGCTAAATCAAGCTTGTCTTGAGCAAATTTTGGCTCTTGCAGCACTTCAGCAAACAAATCAAGCACCATTTCTGAATCTTCACTCAGCGCACTAAAACTAGCACTGCCCGAACTCTCGCCAATCGAAGTTTCCACAGCAGCTGCTCGTTGTTCTAGCAACTGATTAAGTTGATCAGCTGAGTGCTGTTGAGTACCGCCAGTCCGCATCACGGTTCCCGTCAAGCTAGCCAAGCCAACTTGATCTGCTGGTTCTAAGCGATCGCCTGTGCGAATGATCGCCGTTCCTTCCACTAACGGCAGTTCATGATCCTCCATTAAATAGACAACCATGCCGTTATCCATCAGATAACGGGAATATTTCGGCACTTTAACTTCTGGTAGTGGCTCAAAACTCAATTCAGTGTAATGTTGCGCCGTCGCTGCTACAGCTGGCAAACGTAACAGTACCACCAACAGCATTGACATTACCAAAAGCCCTAGCCAGTTAACACCCTTCTTACCCTTACTCAACCCGAACAATCCCATAATCTCTCCTCTTACTGACTCAGTGGGGTGGGCATCTTGCCTGCCGTTATTCTCATTTTCCTTTCGGTAACAACCGCCCAATAGTGCGATTTTGGGGCTGAAAAGTAACTTTAGCCACCCGCTGAATATCTCCAGGTGTCACAGCCGCGATCGCCTCTAGCTGCTTAAACAAATTCCGCCACGATCCGGTTTTTACCTCATATTCCAACAGCAACTCAGCCATGCCCATATTTGAGTTGAGCGATCGCAACAATTCTGCCCGTGCTTGTGTTTTCACTCGCTTCAACTCCTGCGCCGACACTGGCTCAGTCTTCAACTGTTGAACTTCCTTACTTAACGCTGCTCCCACCTCATCCGCTGTATGCCCTGGAGCAGTAAGCGCATAAAATAGCATCAAATTCGGGTATTTATCCCCTGGAAACCCACTATAACCTTGTGCCGACAGAGCTAACTGCTGTTTTTCCACCAAAGACTTATACAACCGTGATGTCCGCCCATCACTCAGCAACCGCCCAATAATGTCATAAACCGCATTATCTGGATCATTAATTGATGGACGGTGATATGCCTCTATATACCACGGCTGCGAGGGCAGTTGTAATGTTACTTCCTGCCTGACTTTTGCGGTGGTTCAGCTGGAATTTGCGTGTCCGCTGCTTTTTTGCCTTGTAACGCCCAAAGTAAACTTGAGCCAGTTGTTTTACCTGATCGGGGTTGACATCTCCAACAATGGCGATGATCGCCAAATTGCGGGGATAGTAGTGAGCATCAAAAAACTTTTGCATCTTCACGGGTGAGATTGCGAATATCTTGCTCATACCCAATCACCGGACGTTTGTATGGATGCACGTCGTAAGCCTTATCTAACATTGCTTCCACCATTTGTCCAATTGGTGAGTTATCCACCCTTAGCTCCTAGTTCTTCTAAAATTACCTCTTTTTCTTTATAAAACTCTCGGAACACAGGCTCTAAAAACCGCTCCGACTCCAGCGACATCCATAGTTCTAACTTATTAGCCGGAAAGCTATATAAGTAGCGGGTAGCATCTGTGGAAGTATTAGCATTTAAACCCACCCCCAGCCTGTTCAACAATCTGCCTAATTCATTTTGCTTGCCTTAGTTTCAATGCCTCAGCTTCAGTGTCGTCAAAAGCTTTTGCAATCGGGCAACTTCACCTTGTTTTCCATCTGTTTTTGCTTCCTTAATTTTTTCAGCTATCAAATCTAGCCGCCCTAGCAGTATTTTTCTTGCTCGTAGTCCTTAGTGCCAATTCGTTGAGTTCCCTTAAACGCTAAATGTTCTAGAAAGTGAGCTACGCCTGTTTTACCTTCTGGTTCATCGACACCACCAACATCGGCATAAGTCATAAAAGAGACTACTGGTGCTTCGTGCCGCTCCAAAACAATGAACTTCATGCCATTATCAAGCCGAAATTCAGTTAATTGATCGACAACTCGATCTAGATACGGCTGAATTGAGATGGCAGGAGCGCGGAGGTTTCCTCCGTAATATTAGGTGACGTTTCAGTTGGCTTAGGAGGCGCAGTTCGAGCCAAGGCGGTTCCTGGTAGCAAGCTCCAAGCAATTATTGCTGTAACCAAAAACGTAATCAAAAGCCGACGTAGAGCAAAATTTAGTCGGAATAACATTTGTAAGCAATTAAACTGACTCATGGGCGAGAATGCAAGTAGTGTTTCAACATTAATTCGTTAATAATCTATTAAAGTTTTTGGTTAATTCATCCGAATGTTAGACAACATCGCTACAAGTTGTATTGCACTAATACAACGATAAACTTTATGCAACTTTTTAACCGTCCTTAGGCAGAAGACTCCTTCCGCCCTGAATTTTAAAAGCAGTGATCGCGGTTGTTTGCGCTTGGTTATGATGGCACAACTACTCGTGATTTGGCACAAGCAGGTGTAGCTGAAGGTACTATATTTCGTTATTTTGCCAATAAAAGGTGATTTTGGTTGAGGTATCAACCGGATGCATCCCAAAAATTGTGGCGCAGATATTTTTGGGAATATTTCGCGATCGCCATTTTAGCTACAACACTTCAAGCGATGCAGGAAATGGCGGCAGGACTAGCTGATATTTTTCTGGTAGACACGACTCAGCAACTATATTGCGATTTCTAACAGACTAAGTAAATGTGCCGCCCACAACCACAAAAATAGATACATATCCTCGACACAGGAGCTTGCCAATGTTGGATAAAAAACGGGATTTGGGGAAAAACACTCAAGGCTATTGTTGGGGTTGCTGTCTTGGTGACAGTCTCAGGTGGATTAGTAAGCTGTGATATTGGGGGAGATGAAGATGGTGAAGAGATTGAGGAACAAAGAGGGGGAAATGAAGAGGACGATGAAGATGATGATTAAGCGTCTCGCTTAAACCTCTTATTTATGGACATTTATAACGTCTCCAGTTCCCTTGCTGATACTTTGCCGGATCGCCGTCAGCGGCTGGCACAGCTTATTTAACACACCAGTTATTCTCTGGGCAGGGTGCAGTAGTCCGCGTAATTTTCCAGCAAATACATTCCATTTAGGGCAAGCAGTCACTTTCTCTACTTTGCTGGGTTATCCCTGAAAATGCTGCTATTTGCTTAGAATCTGGGCAGATGACTCTGTTCATGGATGAAGCTAGTCCAGGTAGCGCCCTCTGGCATGGGGAAATGCCTTCAGTCGCGGAAATTGCTCAGATAATAGGGGCTGATGCCGTGTTGCCAATGGCAAAACTAGACTCAGCATCCGCAGCTACGATTGCCGTGCAGGATGCTTACACTCAGTTACTCCAGTCTCAGGTGTTGAAACGACCAATTACCCTGCAAGGGATTGATCTGGAGTTAGCACACGCGCGATCGCATCTCTGCGAATGACACACGACTCAGGCTGCCCTGGCAGAAATCCGAAAAGCATCAGCAGTGACTGTCTTAGCTCACCTAGCTGGTATGGCTAGCACTCAGACAGCCTCAATTGAAGCAGATATCCGCGCTGCTATGGAGCACGTTATTATGGCACACAATATGACTTGTGCATACAGCAGTATTGTCACCGTCTGCGGCGAAGTTCTACACAACAACCAGTACCACCACTCACTCCAACCTGGAGATTTACTACTGGCAGATGTTGGTGCTGAAACAGAAATGGGGTGGGCAATGTTGGATGTAACTCGCACTTTTCCTGTTTCCGGTAAATTCTCATCTACCCAAAAAGATATTTATCAGGTCGTGCTAGCGGCTCATGATCTCTGTATTGCTAAAATCCACCCTGGCGTGGAGTATCAAGACATTCATTTGTTGGCAGCAAGTGTAATTGCTGAAGGACTGGTAGATTTAGGCATTCTTCAAGGGTTACCTGAAGACTTAGTAGAGATGGACGCTCACGCCCTATTTTTTCCTCATGGTGTCGGTCATCTTTTGGGTTTAGATGTCCATGATCTGGAAGATTCGGGGATTTAGCCGGCTATGAAGAGGGACGAGTCAGGAGTACTCGCTTTGGTTTATCCTACTTACGCCTGAATCGACCCCTACGCCCTGGAATGCTAGTTACAATCGAGCCTGGATTCTATCAAGTTGGGGCAATTTTAAATAACTCAGAAATTCGGTCAAAATACCAAGACGTGGTGAATTGGGAACGCCTCGCTGAGTTTGCTGATGTGCGCGGGATTCCGGATTGAAGATGATGTCTTAGTGACACAAGGTAGCGAAGTATTAGGCTGCGTTGCCGACTCAGGCAGATGCGATCGAGGATTTGGTCAAGGGGAAGGATGTGATAACTTAAGGAGTAGTGCTACCAATTGCATCTCAAATTAAGCTCGGTGTTAATTTCAGCTTGTCAGTCTCAAAAAGCGGCGATAGACATTATTTCAGCAGTAGGTCTGGTTGGAACATACAAATAAGCTCCAACGCTAACATGACACGGAAAGATGCTATCTCTCTAAATAGATACTTTTCCTCTAGCTACCCCTAAAACCTAAAGAGCGTTTTCTCAGGGAAAAACGCTCTATATGAGGTGATACATTAACCGAGCCTGCTAAATGGCACAAGTAGCTTTAATATGTTAATTCCAGCAATACTACCTGAAAATTCGGATCTTTTTTACAAAACCTAGCTTAAGGTTACTCTATTGCGCTGATCAGCTTTTTTACCAACCGGAATGAGATTTATCTTGAATGTGATTCCGGTAATTTGCTCTCGTCAAGACCTACTTCTGCTGCGGCACGGTTTAACATTGACTGCTGACGATTTTTAATCAAGTGATGATGACGCATCATTAAGGCGCGGGCTTGCTCTTGAGTAGACATACTGAATTCCTCTTTTGCTCTTTAGATCTGATTTACCCTACATATTTAATTTATCAGATAATTCTGTATCTAAAACTACAAAATTAATTTCTTAACAAAAGTTTACAAAATTAGAGCCTAACCTCTCAAGCTAGGCTGAGATATTGCTGTTCCTATTACGCAAGCTCTGGCCAATTTTTCTGGCTCTTTCAAATGAAATCTTATCTAGAGAAGCAGCCTGAGAAGATTTGCAGCAGTAAACTGAGACTCAGGTTGAGCCTTGTCAATAGCACCTCGTTTGATCAACTACACTGTAATTTGGTGTAACCCATTACCAAATAGCATTCTAATCTGTTTAAGGTCGGATTCGCGTTCAGTATCTCTACACAACGTTGGTATTTTAGTCTAAGCGCTAGCTCAAATTAGTAATTTCTCGTGAGGACTATTAAATCAGAAAAATGTCTAGGTAATACCGTAATTCCCCAGTCTACTTTAATTTAGCTCCCTGAAGCTGCCTTCATAAGCTACGTAATATTTTTCTAGAAGAGGAAGCAATATCTCAAGATGAAGCAAGTCATTTAAGGAAGCAAATCAGGCAACAAAGAATAAACCTGACCATCAACCAATAGCCGTGTGATTCCTTTGGCTTGCAGATGAGAACGAGCCTTTTTAAGCATTCTGCTATCTGGAACTTTGATCACTCGGTCTCGTTTAGTTGAAAAGCGCCTCGCTACTCGGTGATTATCAAATACTGGCAGCGTTTTTTGTTGGACTTCTTGAGTAGGAATCTGACCTAAATCGCCAAAGTCTCTTAGCGGACGCGTAATTAATTCCGATGCTCTGTCTATAACCAGATAGCAAGTTTTAGGTAGAGTCGCTTCGGACAAAGGCAAGACCTGAACTAACATTTCAGATGGCATTCGCCTTGTAAGCATAGACGTGTCCCGCTCTAGGTCATCCTCGTCTAGATCTTCATCTTCTTCTAAGTCCAGCAATTCTTCTGAGTCTAGTAGCTCTTCTCCAAGCATCTCCGCTAAAGTGTTGGCTTCTGCGTCCGAAACCTCATCAAGCGTACTGGTGTTGCCTACAGAAACAGGACGATCTAAGCGTTTAGGTTGAATTACAGGCTGGCTAACCGGCTTGCGATTGAGCACAGGAGCAC
>JAUJND010000025.1:13054-44173 GCA_030446505.1 Chroococcidiopsidaceae cyanobacterium YX2bin18
TGTTACCTACTTCATCGGCACCATTATCTAAGTCTTGAATTGCCGCATTTTGAGCAAGCTCAGAAGCACTGTTACCTACTTCATCGGCACCATTATCTAAGTCTTGAATTGCCGCATTTTGAGCGAACCCAGTATCTTTACTACCCTCTATGTTTCTAGGAGTGTCTAAGAGTTGTAGTTGAACTTTTGAATTTGCAGGCATTTCTTCTGGATTGGACACAGAGGAGCGCCGCCGTAGCCTTTTAGAATCAGGAGTAGATTCGGCATCTTCTCTAGGCTCTACCTCTATTACCTCGTCATTAACCAGAATATCTAGCTCTGGCTCACTAAAAAGCGGTGAATCAGAAGTTGTGCCTCCTCCAGAAGTTCGTGCCGCTCTTTTTGAAGCAATTAAGGCTTCATACTCCTCCTCTGGCAAAATACTCTTTAGGAGGCGGCTAATCGTCGAATTGCTGACACTATAGCGTTCAGCCAGAGTTGAGGTTGTCTCTCCGGTTTGTCGATACAGGTTGAGGATTTCTTGCTTGTCAGAATTCGATAGTTTTTTTACAGTCATAGCACAATTTTGTTTAAGCCCGTCTCTACCTACGTTTATCGCGGTAAAAACGGTCTGATATGTCATATTCTAGGGCAACACTAACGGCAAATAAAATTCTACTAAATATCAAAACTACCTCTAACAGCGTTTTAATTTGGTAGTTTTCTTTTTTGTTTAGGAAAAATGTCCGCTCCAAGACATTGGTTAGTAGCATTGTAGCGACAATTAACAGTAAGACATCTCCACTACACTGAAATAATGCCCAGTGGGTTGTTTTTTAGTATACATTTACAAGCTAGTAATCAAGGGGAGCCTTCCAAGGGCAAAAGTTTGGTATATTAGATTGCCTTGTGCTAGTAGGAACAGATACAATATTAGAATTGAATCTAACTAGAGTAAGGTTGTTGTGTGGGTGCGTAACTCAGATGGATAGAGTAGCGACCTTCTAAGTCGCCTGCCGCAGGTTCGAGTCCTGCCGCACCCGCTTTTACTAAAAATAAACCCCCGATATTCCAATTTGAGCAATCAAACTTGAGCTTTTGCTTCTTGATTTTACTGCCTCTAAAAATAGTTAATTTTATATAGTTTAATTTAACTATGCAGCTAATAAATACATAAGGAATAAATATTGTTTAATCGCCTAAGAAAGGCTGTCTAAACTAACTTAAACGCGTTGCTTAAACTAGTTAAAAGATATTGGTTTAAAAAACTAAAAGCCCGTGACGAGGATTGAACTCGTGACCTCACCCTTACCAAGGGTGTGCTCTACCACTGAGCCACACGGGCGAAGGACATTTTTAGTTACAAGTTTGACATTATTATATTAGCTTAGAATTTAACGCACACAACTTGCAAGTATTAAAGTGGTGGGCCGGGCTGGATTTGAACCAGCGTAGGTGATAACCAGCGGATTTACAGTCCGCCCCCATTAACCACTCGGGCACCGACCCATTTGACCCACGATTTACTACATTAACACATTGTTGATTAAATTCAAAAGCTTTTTTCTAGACAGGGGTGTTACTAATACATTCCTAACTTAGTAGTTCGCCTGTTTCTTGCAGCGAGTGCAAACGCTGGTAAATTCCTTCGCAGCGTAACAGTTCAGCATGGCTGCCAACTTCCACTATCCGCCCTTGATCGAGAACCACAATTTTATCTGCTTCCCGCACTGTACTAAGACGGTGGGCAATTATGACTGTGGTACGAGTGCCAAGAATTGAGCGCATTGCCAGCTGAATTGAACGCTCAGACTCGTAATCTAGGCTGGAGGTAGCTTCATCAAAAATTAGGACATCTGGTTGGACAAGGAGCGATCGCGCAATTCCCAATCGCTGTCGCTGTCCGCCAGACAACCGCACACCCCGTTCACCCACTACTGTGTAATAACCTTGAGGTAAGTGCTGAATCACCTCGTCCACTCTAGCAATCCGACAAGCTTCTTGAACTTGCTCAAAGCTAGCGTCACGGTTGCCGTATGTGATGTTATCCAGCAAAGTGCCATTAAAAACGTCTACTTCTTGATGTACGATCGCCAATCGCCGCCGATAATTAGCAACATCTAGCCTCTTAATATCTTGACCGTCAATTAAAATTTGCCCCTGATTCGGTTCAAAATACCGAAATAGCAGCTTTACTAAAGTAGATTTACCTGAACCAGATCGCCCGACTAGCGCTACCGTTTGATAAGGTTCAATTAACAAATTGATGTTCTGTAAAACTGGTCGTCTAGGGTCATAACCAAAAGTAACAGAGGAAAACTCCAATTTTCCAGTAAAGTTATACGGTGTCCTAGCTGGAGTAGCCACAACAAGACTAGCGGCATCAATTCCATCTGGCTGCTGGACAAATTCGTGAAACCGCAACATTGAGGCATAGCGACGCGCAAAAATCTCTGCCAAGTTGTTGATCGGTTCCAACTCTGCATAAGCCATACTGGAAACCGTTAAAGTCATAACGAAATGACCAAGCGTTATTTCACCCTTGAGCGTGGCAGCAAGGGTTAGACCTAATACCGCAAAGACACAAAACTGAGTGATTGTTCTTTGCCAAGTAGCAAGTTTGATGTAACCCAGGTGAATACGGTAATCAACTACTTTAAATTCTCGCTCTAAGCGCTGCTTTTGCCGAGCTAATTCAACTGTTTCGGTAGCAAAAGCTTTAACGGTTTTGATGTTAGTAACGATTTCAGAAGTGCGGCTTTGGGTATTTTCCATATATCTATCCAGCCGCCGCTCTTGATCCATTATTTGTTTCAACCCTTTAAGGCTGAAGCTGAGGATAAACAGGAACGAAACCAGAAATAGTAAGCCAATGCGCCACTCAATAAACCAGATAATTACAAAAATGCCTACTACCCGAAACAATTTGGGAATTAACTGTCCGGCAATTTCTGGATAAGTCCAGGTATGGTTTTCCAAACCTCTAGCAACTCGTCCCGCAATCCGTCCGGGGTTATTCTCGTCGTAGAACTCTAGGGGCAACGTTAGGATTTTTTCGATAGCTTTTTGGGCTTGATCACGCCGCGATCGCAAAGCAATATCCCAATGAAACCACCAACTCAACCAAATTTGAATTGGCGCTCTCACCACTGTCACTAAAAAAACTAACCCGACCAACACAGGTAAAGACAACTGATTTTGGGGTAGGTTAGTTAGCTTGGCTATACCACCAATCGCCCAAAGTACAACTCCATCTACGGGTTGCTTAGACAGTACGTTTAAAATCTGTCCAATTGCATAAGGAACAACCAGATCAATAATTTCAAAGATACTAGCTGCGGCAATACTAAAAACGGCGATCGCCCAATAAGGTCGGTAGTAGTTGAGAATATCTCTAAAATTCGCCATGAAACTAGGGGTTAGGCTTTTAGTACAGCTATGTTTGCACTACGTATACTACTTACGCTACATAGTAATAGCACATGGAAACTTCCAAGGGGGCAGTTAATATCAAGTTTGCCTAAATTTGATGCCCAGGTAGGGCATTGCACTTCTAGATCGGGAAGGGTTTACTACTAACATCTGATGACGAGAACCACTACATCAGACGTAACCATCTAACCAAAAAGAAGCAAGATGTTGAGAAAACCGTTAACAGAGTTGCTGTTGACCTGTGCAATTCTACCAATGCTTGTTCAACCTGTTTTGGCTCACAGCATTTGGATTGTTCGTGACGACAACCAAGGAGAATTTAATATTTTGTATGGTCATCCAGAGGAGAGACCACAAGACTATGATTCGATCAAGTTCGAGGAGGCTAAAGCCTATGATCAGAATGGAATTATTGTTCCTATTTCAATCCAGAGAAAATACCATCGTGCAAGAATTGTTTCTCAGGGAAACGTTGCAGCAATAATCGCCAAACACAACAATGGCTACTTTATCCGCACTGGGGAGGACGATTTTAGAAATGTTTTCCGACCAGAAGCTCTAGAGTTAAATACTGACCAAAGCGAAATATCTCATACTTACAAATACACAAAAGCCTTCTTTGGATCATCTGGATTGGTTTCATAGCGCTTCGGTCTTCCACTTGAGATTATTCCTCAGCAAGACCCTTTCGCAATTGGGGCAGGAGGAACCTTGGGGGTTCAGGTCTTATTTAAGGAGAGCCGCTGCAGGGTTACGGTGGAATATAGAGGACAAAAGAGTGAAAAAAATTACGAATAACAACGGTATCGCTTTTGTTAGCCTTGGGCAGGAAAACCTGCACATCATTAATCAGAATACAGTATACCCTCGAAGAACGATCGTATTACTGATGAGATTGGTTATGCTAACTGGCTAACCATAGATATAAAGGTAAAGCCCCGTGCCAATACTGCCTGCTCCCCTGTGTTTGTACTTCTAAAGTTTAAGGAACTACAACGCTTCAACAGGTGCAGGTTCCCACATTCACGCGTGATCGCGCAAAGTATGCCAAGCTTCAACTTGACCAGGCTCATATTCTCTGGCTTACCCCATTGCAGAAATAGACTAAGAGCTGGCTTTTCCTGCTGATCCAAAAACGGATTACATAAGTAGTAAAGTTACCCCGTTTCGCCTCACCAGTTTCAAATTTCACTTGTTTAATTTCATCACTTATTCAAGTAAACTCAAACCTTCAGTATGTGGCATATTTGCGTAATTTTACCTTTGGTAATTCCGCATAAAAGCTTTCTATTTTGAAGCACGCTTCTAATACAGCGGCACTACTAGTAACAATCAAACGTAACGTTGAAAGTGTATTGCAAGCTTCTAAAAATCTTTCAGTGTGGCAGTCATAATTAATAACTAGTTTTTGTATTGTTCGTAAGCGGCAACAATTCGTTGAACTAGGCATATGCGTACCACATCCTTTTGAGAAAATTCACAGCAGGCAATACCCTCAACGTTTTGCAGAATCTTTAAAGTTGATGGTTAATTCAGATTGTTGATTCAGCGGCAAATCAGTCTGGTGTCATGTCGCCAGAAGTACCCAACCATACGGGAACGAAACCCCAGGCGAATTGAGCAGTATTTCATCTGAGACGGTGTAGTATTTTGAGCTTCATCCCTGATGCAAAGGCATTATTCAGTGTCCGCCCCCGCATAAGCCGGGAGCGACTTCAATCACGCCGCGTTCTATTAAACTAGGGACTTTCTGGGTCAATGAATTCATTAATCGCATCATATAGTGGACGAAGATAAGGATTAACTTTCTGCCAATCTCAGGCAAAAAGCGGAGTTTTCCCCCTTCACAGCAGGACGGATTAAATTAGCCGTTCGTACTGGGTAGCCAGAAGTGCTTGAACGGCAACGACCACAGCTAAGAAAAGTCTTACCTGTGCCAGCAGGTCCAGTACAGAAGGTGAGGTCATTCTGGCGTAGACTTGGATATACTGCGCTGCCCGGAAAGTTTTAGCGCAGTTTCCTTCACCTCTGCAGGTTCTGGCAAGAATATCTCGCTGTAAATCCCTGGCTCGTCCTGCCGTTGAGTATCTAAGGCTTGCCGGGCTGTAAGAATATCGGCAGTAGAGATGATCTTACCTTTAAGCCAGAGGTCTTCAAGTGATCGCACTAATCGACGTATAGATCAATTTGCTTCTCGGTGCTAAAATATACAGTTCCTGCCCTCTTAGCACCAGGGTAGCTCCTGGAGCTTTGCCAGCGTCCTCAGATTTTCTTCTCGTTCTCCTGAAAGGGCGAATCTGCTTTTCTGGACTCGGCAATACGAATCGTCGATGCCTCTGCCATAGTTGTTGTTCTAGTTATGTTGTTGGGCTATTAGGGGTCGGTTAACAAACCAGCCCTATTCTTAACAATTGAGCGATTTAATAGCCTTACGATGCTGTTTGTCTATCTAGTTAACTGCAACGTTTGCTCGTTGGGTACATGGTGTCCCATCTATTCAAAATTCGAGCGGGGGCAGAGTCTAGGCACGGAGCTTGGAACGTCACGCCGTTCTCTTGAACTTGTCAAACCTAACCATCTTCCGTTTCTTCGGAAGCAGCTACACTATTAGCAGCACTGCTACCGTAAATGTCGAGATAGACAGAATGCCCAGCTAGTGTCATAGCCGCTGTAATTACAGTCCGAATTGCTTGGATATTGCGTCCACCCCGACCAAAAACTCGCCCTTTGTCACCTTCGAAGGCAAGCACGAATCAAATCCTTGCTGTATTTTGGGAGGTTTCGCAATCTACACTCAAGGAGTCTTGCGACCTCTAAAGTGGTTGAAACAGAAACCGCACAAGTTTAGCGTAATCAATATCTGTGTTTGTTTGCAAGTGGCTTATTGGCTTACTCGGTTGCTGTTGCCCTGACCTGTTCAAAAACATTGGCTTTTTCGAGAATGCGACGCACAGTATCAGTAGGTTGAGCGCCTTGTTGCAATCGTTTGACAAGACCAGGAATATCTAATCTGGTTTCGTCGGTTCTTGGATTATAGAAGCCTAGTTCTTCTAACGGGCGACCATCACGGCGATCGCGACTATTTATCGCAACAACTCGGTAACTTGCTTCCCGCTTTTTACCGTATCGCTTCAATCTCAGTTTGATCATCTTGAAAATTAATTCTCCTTATGTCTAGCTAACAGCAAGCAAATTTCATAGTTTAGATGCTAAATATATCATTTTATTACTTGTCTCGGCTCGACTTCTAGAGGTAAGAAGAATCAATCGCTAAAGAGTCCCGAAGCCTTTTTTCTTTTTCTCCTTTTTCTTTTTCTTATTACCTGCACCAGCGTAACCCCGCCAACCAGCTTGTGATGGACTATTACCAGCTGTTGCGGGGTTGCCCATACCACCTAACATTCCTGGCATCCCCGGAAAATTACCTTGACCCATTTGTTGCATGAGCGATCGCATTTTCTGGAAATCAGCGACTAATTTATTGATATCCGCTTCTTTAAAGCCAGATCCACTAGCAATCCGCCGTCTGCGACTAGGCGAACTTGCCAACAAATCTGGATCTCGACGCTCTGCAACTGTCATCGAATTAATCATCGCCTCAGAGCGCTTCAGCTGCGTTTCACCCTGCTTTAGCTGGTCATCTGAGAGCTTATTCATCCCTGGAATCATCTTAATGATCCCACCCAGAGAACCCATATTTTTTAATAGCCGCAATTGCTTTAAGAAGTCTGTAAAGTCAAACTTTGCCGACAGGATTTTCTCCTGCATCTTTTCAGCATCGGAGAGATCGATCTCTTCTTGCGCTTTTTCTACCAAAGTTAAGACATCACCCATCCCTAAAATTCGGGAAGCCATTCGGTCTGGATAAAACGGTTGCAGCGCCTCGACCTTCTCACCCACACCAACAAACTTAATCGGCTGACCCGAAATCCGCCTTACTGATAGCGCTGCGCCGCCGCGACTATCGCCATCCAACTTGGTGAGAATTGCACCTGTAATCCCAATCTCTTCATGGAACGTGCGGGTAAGATTTGCCGCCTCCTGCCCTGTCATAGCGTCCACAACCAGAAGTGTTTCCTGTGGTTGGACAGTTTGCTTAATCTGTGCCAACTCCGCCATCATATCTTGATCAATCTGGAGGCGACCAGCAGTATCGATAATTACGGTATTAACACCCTCGGCTCTGCCGTGCTCTACTCCCTGCCGGGCAATTTCCACTGGATCAGCATCGCTGCCCATTTCAAATACTGGCACTTTAATCTGCTTACCCAGCGTTACTAGCTGATCAATAGCTGCTGGACGGTAGACATCTGTTGCCACCAGTAAACAGGTACGATTCTGTTTGCGTAAGTGCAAAGCTAACTTTGCCGTTGCAGTGGTTTTACCAGTTCCCTGCAATCCAGCCATCAGCACAACTGTAGGCGGCTGATCCGCTTCAGCTAAGGGGACATTGGTTTCTCCCATTACCTCTACCAGTTCATCATGAACAATTTTGATGAACTGCTGAGCAGGTCGAACACCAGTGATTACTGCTGCTCCCTGTGCCTTGGCTTCAACTTCGGCAATAAAATCTTTAACTACCTGTAAACTAACATCAGCCTCCAAAAGGGCGCGGCGTACTTCCCGCAGTGCCTCTTGAATGTTGGATTCAGAAATTTTGTCTTGACCCCGGAGCTTTTTCCAAGCAGATTCTAAACGGTCAGATAGTGCATCAAACATAATTCGTCAAATACAGCAAAGTAATTTTTATCTTGTCATCTATGTACTACGTTAGATGCTAATTAGCGCAAATGGCTTTGATTGTGTTGTTATAGGTAATATTATAAAGTTAGATTTAAGTG
Organism: Chroococcidiopsidaceae cyanobacterium YX2bin18; assembly: GCA_030446505.1. GTDB lineage: Bacteria > Cyanobacteriota > Cyanobacteriia > Cyanobacteriales > Chroococcidiopsidaceae > JAHHHE01. The sequence continues at coordinate 21,307 of JAUJND010000025.1, forward strand.
CCTAAACGCCGCAGTCTCAGGCAGCGATCGCGGCAAAAATTATTATTTTATTGACCTTAATAGTGATTTATCAGGTAGGCACGACTAGCTTTAACTGACACCTGTTGCCAGGGCAGGCGCGCTACCAATATCTTTGCCCAAAGACTGCAAAAGTGAATTATTATGTGGTTTTAGCTGTTTTTACCTACCCTGAAGTCGTTGGGGTGATAGAAGCCAGGACGCGGGAAAAATTCGGCAAATCTATCCCATGTCACCCCACTACCCAACGGGATGAGCAAGTTATGATCTTAGTGGTAGATGGCAACACTGAATAAAGTATGTGGTGCTCACATGGTAGGTGAACACGCAGCCTTTAATTATTCAAAATGTCACAATTGCAGTTAGTAAAGAAGTATTACAATTCAATACCATACTTAGCATACACCTGAAGACCGAAGCTGAATTTCTATTTTAATTCCTGTAAAAATTTTATTATTCTCTGGTAGGCAGATAAATAACACTACCTTACTCAGCGATTTGTCACAATTTGAGCAGGAATTACAACCAGTGTTGTTAAAGGAACATATATTATGACGTATGATTACGACCTATTTGTAATTGGTGGTGGTTCGGGAGGTTTGGCAGCATCGAAACGGGCTGCTAGCTATGGAGCTAAAGTAGCGATCGCGGAAGAGTATTTAGTTGGGGGTACTTGTGTTGTGCGTGGCTGCATTCCCAAAAAACTCATGGTCTATGGCTCTCACTTTCCTGCCCTATTTCACGATGCTGCGGGTTATGGTTGGAGCGTCGATGAGCCAAAATTAGACTGGGAACACTTTATTACAAGTATTGACAAGGAAGTCCGGCGGCTGTCGCAGCTACATATCAACTTTTTAGACAGAGCGGGGGTCGAATTAATTCAAAGTCGGACAACGTTTATAGATCCGCACACCTTAGAAGTTGATGGACGCAGAGTTACAGCCCAAAAAATCTTGATTGCTGTGGGTGGTCGTCCAATCAAGCCGGATTTACCAGGGATGGAATATGCGATTACTTCCAACGAGATATTTCACCTAAAAGAGCAACCAAAGCACATTGCAATTATTGGCGCTGGTTATATTGGGGTGGAGTTTGCTTGTATTATGCGCGGATTAGGCTGTGAGGTGACTCAAATTATCCGGGGCGATCGCATTTTGCGCGGGTTTGATGATGATGTTCGCAATGGTATCCAAGATGGCATGACCCATCATGGAATTCGGATGATCCAAAATACTGTGGTCAAACAAGTTGAACGTTCTCAAGGTTTAAAGTTAACTTTATCTGGCGAGTCTGAGGAAACATTAACAGCAGATGTGTTTCTTGCTGCTACTGGACGCACTCCGAATGTCGAGGGACTTGGCTTAGAAAATGCTGGAGTTAAGGTGGTAGATGATGATTGCCTTGAAGGACCTGGCTACAGCATGGCAAGTGCGATCGCCGTCAATGAGTACAGTCAAACTTCCCAACCTCATATTTTTGCTGTGGGTGATGTCACGGATCGAATTAATTTAACTCCAGTAGCAATTGGTGAAGGTCGCGCCTTCGCTGATACCGAATTTGGCAACATCCGCCGCGTGTTCAACCACGAGAATGTACCATCGGCTGTGTTTTCTACCCCAGAAGCCGCCACAGTCGGCATGACTGAAGCGGACGCGCGGAAAAAATTGGGAGATGACGGGGTAAAAGTTTATCGCGCTCGGTTCCGTCCACTGTTTCATAGTTTGACAGATGCGGAAGAAAAAACGATGGTGAAGCTGGTGATAGATGCGGATAGTGACAAAGTTTTGGGCGCTCACATGGTTGGGGAAAACGCGGCTGAGATAATTCAAGGTCTGGCGATCGTAATTAATATGGGAGCTACCAAGAAAGACTTTGATGCTACTGTTGGACTCCATCCTTCAACTGCAGAAGAATTCGTTACTTTACGTTAATAGTTAGTTGAACTCAATTGCAGTACTTCACTAGGCAACTGGCAATGCAAACTTGTAGTAGTTATTTGACTGTACTTAGAGTGTATTTAGATCACTCTCTAAGTGCTCAGCATACCTCTACTGCCCGATTTAGGATCAAGGGTATAAATATGCTAATCCAGTCGCTTCACCCCTGATAAACCTTTCAATAAGGTCAATTTAGCAGCTAGCATCGTTATCTGGATTTCTATTTCTTCGCTGCCCCGAACAATAGTCTGCCTATGCCAAAACCTGATAAACAACTAGAAACCTTTTATGCCACAGATCGTAAAGTATGGCGGGAATGGTTGGAGAAAAACCATCATAACTCTTTCGGTGTCTGGCTCATTTACTACAAAGTAAAAAGTGGTAAGCCTAGCATTCAATATAGCGAAGCGGTAAAAGAAGCCTTATGCTTTGGTTGGATTGATAGCAAAGTGAAATCGTTAGACGAAGAACGTTATATGCAAACATTTACACCCCGAAAACCAAAAAGCGTATGGTCAAAACTAAATAAGCAATATATTGCAGAACTCATAGAACAAGGTTTAATGACCACAGCTGGTCTTGAGAAAATTGAAGCAGCAATTCAAGACAGTTCATGGTACAAGTTAGATGCTATAGAAGAGTTAGTAATTTCAGCAGATTTAAAGCAAGCATTAGCAGCAAACGAAACTGCCAAAAAGTATTTTGAGGCATTTAGTAATTCATCCAAAAAAAATATCCTCTTTTGGATTGAAAGTGCTAAGCGTCCTGAGACAAGGTTAAAGAGAATTGAGCAAACCATAGTTTCAGCAGCGCAGAACAAAAATCCATTGGCACGATAGACAAAACTCAGTCTTTGGATTTGCAGCTTAACAAGCACGTTGCAGTAGACTGACTAGAACCGCAAGCGGGGACAAGATCTATTACCGATAGCCATTAAGCCCTCACTTCGTCGGTAAGATAGAGATCGTTCGTCCTAGTCGATAAGACATTCAACGGCGGTCAACGGAGTCTGAACAGAATGGAAGATCAGAAGTCAACGGTAGTAATCACTGGAGCTTCATCAGGAGTCGGTTTGTACGCCGCAAAAGCTCTTTCCCAGCGAGGATGGTACGTGGTGATGGGCTGTCGGGATTTAGCGAAGGCGGCTCAAGCTGCCCAAGCATTGGAAATGCCGCAGGACAACTACACCATCATGCATATCGACTTAGCCTGTTTAGAGAGTGTCCGCCAGTTTGTGCAGGACTTTAGGGCAACTGGCAAACCTCTGGATGCTTTGGTGTGCAACGCCGCAATTTATATGCCTTTATTAAAGGAGCCGTTGCGAAGCCCAGAAGGATTTGAACTAAGTGTTGCTACAAATCATTTAGGTCATTTCCTCCTATGCAACCTGATGCTTGACGACCTGAAGTCATCGTTACCGGATTCGAGGTTGGTCATTTTGGGAACTGTGACACACAACCCGGACGAACTGGGCGGGAAGATTCCGCCGCGTCCTGATTTGGGCGAGTTGAAGGGCTTTGCGGCAGGATTTAAAGAGCCAATTTCGATGATTGATGGCAAGAAGTTTGAACCCGTCAAAGCTTACAAAGATAGCAAAGTCTGCAACGTGCTGACTATGCGGGAGTTGCATCGGCGCTATCACACTGCAACCGGCATCACCTTCAGTTCTCTTTATCCTGGGTGTGTTGCAGAAACGCCTCTATTCCGAAACCACTATCCTCTATTTCAAAAAATCTTTCCTTTATTCCAAAAATACATTACAGGAGGGTATGTGTCTCAGGAGTTGGCTGGTGAACGAGTCGCGATGGTGGTTGCTGATCCTGAATACAGCCAATCCGGTACTTACTGGAGTTGGGGGAATAGACAGAAGAAAGATGGTAAATCGTTTGTGCAAAAGGTCTCTCCAGAAGCACGCGATGATGAAAAAGCTGAGCGGATGTGGGAGTTGAGCGCAAAGTTGGTCGGACTTGCGTAGATAGGACAGGGCTTTGGGTTAGTGTTTGGAGCGATCGCTTGTTTACTTGTAAAACAAAGGTCAAAAAATGATACTAATTTTGGTAGGGTGTAGCATCAACTGAATAACGTATTGGAGACGGACGAAAGTTTCGTAAGTTGATCTTTTGTTCTCGTGTTAAAAAGTTTGCAGTTTATTTATCTCCACGGTTTTGCTTCGAGTCCTGATTCTACTAAGGCTAAGTATTTACGTGAGTGCTTTGCCGAAATTGATATTGACCTAAATATTCCTGATCTGAATCAGGGCGATTTCTCTCACCTGACAATCACTCGGCAACTGCAACAAGTTGAGGCACTATTTCCACCTGCTTCTACTCCTGTCACTTTAATTGGTTCTAGTTTGGGTGGATTAACAGCTGCTTGGTTAGCAGAAAAGTTACAAGTTCAGCGATTGATATTGCTAGCACCAGCGTTTGGGTTTCTTACCCATTGGTTGCCTCAGTTGGGAGCTAAGTTAGAACAATGGCAGAAACAGCAATATTTGATGGTTTATCACTATGGGAAAAAGCACTCGCTCCCTTTAAGTTATGAGTTTGTCCTAGATGCTACTCAATACAAAGATGAACAATTATTGCGCCCTGTTCCTACTCTAATTTTGCATGGTTCCCAAGATGATGTTATTCCAATCCAGGCAAGTCGTAACTTTGCTCAACAGCGTCCTTGGGTGCAGCTAGTTTCACTTGACAGCGATCATACTTTAGGTGATGTTCTTCCTGAAATTTGGCAAACAATTCAAGTTTTCTGCCAGTTACATTGAAAGCTTAAAATAAAAAGTATTAAAGGTTAGTGAAATTTCTTAGTCTATAGCACACTAATCAAGCTTAGCGATATTGCTGCGGTCAGCACCACACTGCAATTCGCCGCTGGATTGCAGAATTATACCGCTTTTTGCCTTCCCTAGTCCTTAGCCCTTGGTTTTGTCGATGTTGCCATTCATCCGGTCAGATTTAGCTAAACTTACTGCTTATACGCATCCGGGAGGCAATGCTGGGAAACCAGTCACTGCCACTGCTGTTGATCGACTAGATACTAATGAAAGCCCAGATGATTTACCCAGCGAAGTAAAAGAAAAGCTTGCTTGGACGTATCAGCAGCTAATTGAAACTAACCGCTATCCCGATGGTGGACACGAAGCACTCAAAAGCGCGATCGCCGAGTACGTCAACGAATCCCTCCAAGATGCTTGGATTACTCCGGCTAATATTTCCGTTGGGAATGGCTCTGATGAACTGATTCGCTCTCTACTAATAGCGACTTGCCTGGGGGGAGTGGGGTCAATTTTAGTTGCTAATCCCACATTTTCCATGTACGGAATTTTGGCTCAGACATTGGGAATTCCAGTGGTAACGGTGGGGCGATCGCCTGCGTTTGAAATTGGCGTGGCTGCTGCCCAATTGGCGATTGAGCAAACTGAAGATCCTCCAATCCGCGTAGTTTTCGTTGTCCACCCCAACTCTCCTACCGGCAATGCCTTAACGACTTCTGAGTTGACATGGTTGCGTAGTTTGCCAAAACAAATTCTAGTAGTAATTGATGAAGCTTACTTTGAATTTAGTCAAACAACTGTTGTCAGTGAATTGTTACAACGACCAAATTGGATTGTGTTACGCACATTTTCTAAAGCATTTCGATTGGCAGCCCATCGAGTTGGATATGCGATCGCCATACCTGAATTAATTAAAGTCCTAGAAAAAATTCGCTTACCCTACAACCTGACCACCTTCTCTCAAGTAGCTGCCTTGGTTGCTCTACAACAACGGACTCTATTGCTTGGTTCGATTCCCCAGCTGCTAACTGAACGAGCAAAGTTAAGTCATGCTTTAGGACTGCATCCAGCATTACAAGTCTATAACAGCGCTGCTAACTTTATTTACCTGCGGCTCAAAGATACTGATTGTCAAGAAGAAAGCAATTACTTAAGCAGTCTTAATCAACAACTACGAGCAAGTGGCACGCTTGTCCGCCAAATTAACGGTGGATTAAGGATTACCGTAGGTAGCCAGGAGGAAAATTTGCGGACACTTCAGCGATTGCAAGCCGCTTTAGATAAAATGGGCAAATAAAAAGATTCTTCCTTTAGTAAACACTCCCTGTTTGTCGCCACTCCAAGTTAGGAGAGCGTCGTACTGTCCTAACTGTTTGCGGCAGCACACCCACTAAACGAGCAAACGCCTCATCCGGTAGTTGAGCTACAGTTTCCGGGTCAAAATATTGTTCAAATTGCTCAAGAATTTTCTGAACTCGCTGTTGAGGTACTGATTTTTCAGTAATTTGTTTCATTAACCGAATCCACTGCCGCCGAATTAAATAAGCTTTCTGCCGATCTTCATGGGATTCGGGAGACAATAAAGAAAGATTACCTACTGGCAACACCCACTCACAATCCTGGTCATAAAAGCTGCCGACTACTGCGCCTGGTCCAGCAAACTCAGCATGATAACGTTTGTAAATGATTAAGCCGTTCCGACGACGACTATTTACCATTAGTACTTGTCCGCTGTGTAGCAGTTTGAGAAGTTGTGATGTATTTTTGTCGCTGCGATTTATCAGGTCACCAGTGCCATAGGAACCGCTGACACAAATACTGCTAAAAGAAAAATCAGCTAATGCTACAGTTTGGAAGCGCTGCTGTTTTTCGCTATCCATCTAATCTCCTACTTAGGATAAGTTTCTTGTAGATCTGTACATAAATAGCCGAGAACAGAATAAAAAAGTTTCTCTGCTCTTATATCAAGAATATGACTGTCAAGTTAACAAAAATAAAGTTAAGCAGCTATTGTGCTTACTGGCACCACAGTTATATTTTATTGTATTTAACCAAAGCTAATCCGAACAAATTTTAAAGTTTTGGTGAAGGATATTAAACAATTGTGAAGTTTATATAAAGTTTTTTCCAGAATGCTAAGCAGTTTCTTTTTTGAGTTATTACTGCCTTTAAATTACTCTTGATATGTTGCCTTAAAAAAGGTGACTTTAAACACCAAGATTAAAACTTTATTTTTACTAAAGTAGTTAATAACACAGATGATTAATTTTAATAGTCATTAATAATCTCAGAACTAGGATTAGCTGAAAAAGTGGTACTTATTGATCTTAAACAATCCTTATTTTAACTTTACTCTTTTAAAGAAAGCAATTTTAGGGAAAAACTGCTAGAAGTTATAAAGGTACGACTCACAAAGTCGAGGCAGTGCTTAAGTGCTTATGTAGAAATAGCTGCCGGGGTCGTCCTAGTAGCCAAGCATTCCAGCCTAAATCAACTTTGTGCAACCGATATCCCAACTTGAAATAGAGCTGCCGTGCCTGATAGTTATTTTCTAGGACATGAAGGAACAGGTCTTGAAATCCCCATTCTAAGGCTACTTGCTCACAGTTCAAAAGCAACTGCTTAGCAGCTCCTTGCCGACGATATGTTGAGTAGACTGCCAAATTTGACAGGTAAAGATATCGGGAGCGAGTTTTAGCAAAAGGCTCAGTTGAACGCAGCGCCATTTCCACGGTTCCGGCTATATCACTAGCACTTTGACAACCTTCTTTATCTGTATTTGCAGTACGGACAGCAACTAGACAAATATGATGTGGCACAGTTGAGCGAAGTCGATTACGTAAATCCTCATAAATTCCCAAACGTAGCAAAGGGTAAGCCCAGCTTAGAATTCCCTGCTGGGAGTGAAAGCTATCAGCAAGAACCTCCGCAAGACTAGTCAGTTCTCCAGGTTGAGCAGCACGAATGTGGAAGTGGGAGTAACTATTGGAGCGCTCAACTGGTGGTGACTTAGGGTCGATTGAAGAAGAAAACAAGGGTGTCAAAAAATTTAAGATATCCACTGCATATCATCTTAAACGATGGATGCTGCATTGCTGATGTATGCCCAGCAAGCGTTATCAGGTCGTGACTGATAAAGATTGAGTAGTAGTACATGAACAACAATTTAGCTGTTGCTAGTCAAAATGCAAAGATATTCTTTGCATTCTGCGTAAGTTCAAATGCTTTGCTAGATACAATAGTCATCAAATCCTGGATATAGTTTGAGTAATGACACCTCCTTTAGAAGTTGATGAAACCCTAGCTCAGCAAGAGCTAGATCCCGACATACCACTAACAAGCTTAAGTGAAGATAAATTTCTTGATGATCTTCCTGATGAAGCCGAGATGTCGCTGTTTGACCACCTTGAGGAGTTGCGGCAGCGAGTTTTCTATGCGCTGATTGCCGTTGTGTTGGGTGTGATTGGCTGCTTTCTTGCAATTAAACCAATTGTTCAACTGCTGGAAGTCCCAGCCCAGGGAGTGAAATTTCTTCAGTTAGCGCCAGGAGAATACTTTTTTGTCTCGATTAAAGTCGCAGGCTACAGTGGCTTGGTGATTGCTAGCCCGTTTGTACTTTACCAAATTATTCAGTTTGTGTTACCAGGGCTAACCCGCCGCGAACGTCGGCTAATAGGACCAGTGGTTTTAGGTTCAACTTTTCTGTTTGCAGCGGGATTGGTTTTTGCCTACTTACTTCTGATCCCAGCCGCCCTTAATTTCTTTATCAACTATGGTGCTGATGTTGTAGAACAACTGTGGTCTATTGACCGCTACTTTGAATTTATTCTACTGCTTTTGTTTAGCACAGGCTTAGCATTTCAAATTCCGATTATTCAAGTTTTACTTGGTTTTTTAGGAATTGTATCTTCAGCGCAAATGCTTTCTAATTGGCGTTATGTAATCCTTGCAGCAGTTGTTTTGGGAGCAGTGTTGACACCCTCCACAGACCCCCTGACTCAAAGTCTTCTTGCGGGTGCGGTACTAGGGCTTTACTTTGGTGGTATTGGTATGGTCAAATTACTAGGAAAATGATATTGATTAAACCAGATTAAGATGCGCCATTGTGCCATTAGATAAAAAATTAGCAAAAGTCTACAGGCTTAAAGTCTGGGCTATCCAAATAAAACCTACAAAGGCAGGTTAAAATTGCTGAATTACTCTTAGTTTGGCGTTGTGCGGGCTTGGCTTGTATAGTGACGAATTCTATTTGTTAGATATTTACCATTGATCTTTCTAAAACAGGCGCGGTAATTAGAATAATACATCAGTAGCAAGACTGTTCAAGGTAAATTTGCTATCACGTCTCTTGGTTGCTAAACCAATTGCTACCGAAAAGCTTTGAGCCATGAATCTATTACTTTTTGAGCTATAGATTATAGTTTATCTGCATCTGCGGGTGCTTAACCTAGAGGTGCAATTAATAAGATTGATAAAAGCACTACAGACCTATAGCTTCTGTGCTGAAATTGCTCATTAAAATTGATAAAAACTGATATATTACCTGAAATCTAAAAAATCAATACTTTTTAACTTAAAAATACTTTTGGTAGTTTATAGTATCCATTCGGAAGCGCGTTCACCTAAATTTAGGGGAATGCTAACCGCTTTACCTAGGCGGGGGCGATCGCGTGTCTTTTGAATAAAATCTTGCACTTGTACCGCACCACCAAAGGCATCAAGATAAAGCGCGATCGTTGACAAATGGTCTTGGTATTCCCTCTCTGTCAAGGGAAAAGAGGCTTGTTCCAAGTATTTCCACATCACCTGCACAAAAATTTTGCCTTGAGTTCGCCGTAGTTGAACATCATATGATCGTCCCCATTTATCAAGCAACATCTGGCGTAAGTCCTGTCCTGTCATGGCTTTTTTGGCGCTCACATTTTACATTTCGTTACAAGGTAAAATTGGGTAACTCAAGTATGATACCAATATAAAGAAATGTAATATTCCTCTTTAAAAGGTAGGAATTCTAGAAAGAGGCATCCTGGCATTGTTGTGGGTCGGGGTAGCTCGACTTCAAATAAAGGTTGTTAACAAAGATACACACGTAAGCGAAAATTATGGCTCAAGTGTCTGCCGAATCTAATGATGTTCCAAACATGGGGCGTCGTCAATTTATGAATCTTCTCACTTTTGGTACCGTGACGGGAACAGCTCTAGGGGCATTGTATCCAGTCGTCAAATTCTTTATTCCGCCTGCTAGCGCTAGTTCCAGTGGCGGAGTGACGGCAAAAGACGCGCTGGGTAATGACATTACTGTGAGTAAGTTTTTGGAAAGCCATAACGTAGGTGATCGTGTCTTGGCTCAGGGATTCAAGGGCGATCCCACCTATATTGTGGTGGAAAGCAAAGAAGCGATCGGCGATTATGGGATTAACGCTGTTTGCACCCACTTAGGCTGTGTCGTTCCCTGGAATGGCAACGAGAACAAGTTTATGTGTCCTTGTCATGGCTCTCAGTATGACAGTACTGGTAAGGTTGTGCGTGGTCCTGCTCCCTTATCCTTGGCATTGGTTCACGCCAAGGTAGAGGAGGATAAGGTTAGCTTTACATCCTGGACTGAAACCGACTTCCGCACGGGTGAAGAACCCTGGTGGACTTAATTAAGTTTTGATGAGTTTTGAGTTTTAAATAACTTAAGCTCAATTATTTGCCCTCGTCATAGAAATGTTTAGTTACTGATGAAAATGTTATCAGCATCACCTCGCCTTGCTGGGGTAATTGTTAAAACGACGATTTTAGCGATCGCTACTGTTGCCTTCTTCCTGATTAGCGATCTAGCCCTTCCCCAAACTGCTGCTGCCTATCCATTTTGGGCGCAGCAAGCCTATCCAGAAACGCCCCGCGAACCAACAGGGCGTATTGTCTGCGCTAACTGTCACCTAGCCGCCAAACCAACACAAGTGGAAGTGCCGCAATCAATTCTTCCTGACACTGTGTTTGAAGCCGTAGTCAAAGTTCCTTACGACACCAAGGTGCAGCAGGTGGCTAGCGATGGTTCAAAAGCCGGTCTGAACGTTGGTGCTGTATTAATGTTGCCGGAAGGCTTCAAAATTGCGCCCCCAGAGCGACTTTCAGAAGAGATGAAAGCAAAAGTTGGCGATACCTATTTCCAGCCCTACAGTGAAAAACAGGAAAACATTGTTCTAGTCGGACCGATACCAGGTGAACAATATCAGGAAATAGTCTTCCCAGTTCTTTCGCCAAATCCAGGGATAGATAAAAATATCCATTTTGGTAAATATCCTGTTCATGTAGGTGCTAACCGGGGACGCGGTCAAGTTTACCCGACTGGCGAGAAGAGTAATAACTCGGTTTCTAACGCCTCTGTAGCTGGCACAATTACTCAAATTGCCCCAGTTGCAGAAGGCGGATACCAAGTAACAATTCAAACCGAAACTGGAGAAACAAAGGTTGATCCCATTCCGGCTGGACCTGAATTGATTGTCTCTGAAGGACAAGCAGTAAAAGTTGGTGATGCATTGACGAATAACCCGAATGTCGGTGGATTTGGTCAGGCTGATGCTGAAATTGTCCTGCAAAGCTCAACGCGAATTCAATGGTTAATCGTGTTTTTAGCCGGAATTATGTTGTCTCAAGTTATGTTGGTACTGAAAAAGAAGCAGGTTGAGAAAGTACAAGCAGCTGAAATGAATTTCTAGGTTTTGCTTAGTACATTCTCAGTTAAATCTTTTCTTATTACGGGACAGGTGAAAGTACCTGTCCTTTTTCTATTTCAGAAAACTCTATTTGCAGAGTATTAGCTAAATGTAAGTAGGACGTAGACTAGTCAGCTACTGCACATTACTGTTTCTGAGAAACATAAACTCTGTCTGGATAAATGCTTTCAGAATAAGCAATGTAGCTACACCAAATGCCTTAGTTGTTGCCGCCCTAATTGCAGGTTTTGCTAATCAACCTAATCAGGCTTTAAAGGAAGAACAGGAGAGGGCGCAGCAACTAGTAGCTATTAGACTAAACGTTGAGCTTGATGAGTAGCAATTTGAGAATTACTCAAATCGTACTTTTAAATAAACCTTTAGGACGAATTAGCAGCACTAAAATCATGATGAATAGTGCTACACCTTGTTTGTATTGGGAACCAAGAAATGGAGTGCTGGCTTCTTGAGTAATGCCGATGACTAAAGCAGCAGCGATCGCACCGTAGGGGTTGCCAATCCCTCCTAAAATCACTGAGGCAAACATTGGTAATATCAAAAACCAGCCCATATTTGGGCGTACTGCGGTAATTAATCCGTACATACTGCCGCCTAACGCTGTTAAACTCCCCGCAATTACCCAAGTCCAAATTACTACGCGATCAACGTTAATCCCCGAAACACGGGCAAGATCAATATCATCAGCAACAGCGCGCATGGCTTTACCAATTTTTGTATTCTGTAATAAATAGTGCAACGCCAAAATTGCTAAGACTGCTAGGAACATAACCACTAGTTGGTTTTGAGGCACCTTTAACCCCAAGAAGTCTTTAGCAGGGCTAACAGGCACATTGTAGTCTCGGTTACTACCACCCCAAATCAAGATAATGCCGTTGCGGATAAATAAGCCAAGCCCAATTGAGATAATAATCAATGTAGTGGAACTAGCACGGCGATCGCGCATTGTTGACCAGAGTAATTTTTCCGACAACAGCATTGCCGCTACAGTAGCGATCGCCCCTAAAATCATCGAGAGCCAAATATTCACTCCACTAGTATTTGCCAGTAGCGCTGAATAAGCCCCTAGCGTCATAAAGTCACCGTGAGCAAAGTTAGCCAATCGCAAAATGCCATAAGTTAGGGTTAGTCCTACTGCTGCCAAGGCAATAATGCTGCCCACAGCAATGCCATTCATAATTAATTGAGCCAGTTGTGCATTCATTTGTTTAATATTCCAGTTAATAATTCAAAATAACGCTGTAAATAATCTTTGTTTTACGATGACACTACAGTTAAAAGTTTCTAACATATAGTTACCAAATTGAGAAACGTAATCTTAGCCAAGATGTGACATCAAAGCAGTAACTGGGTAAAATCTTTTTGAGCCGATTGGGATTCCTGCTCATAGCCACTTGCAATACTGGCGTTTGGGGGAGTTAACAATCTTTATTACAGACAATTAACGAATAGATATTAATTGCTAATATTGTGCTAGGTGACGTTAACCGTAAAAACTTCAGCGTCGCGTTGTTGCCACATAGGTCTTGTTAATGGCTACAGCAAATGACGATGAACCGCATATTTCTAGGGCAATTTTGAGGTGGTGGCAGCACATAGCAGAGCCTGTACGCTATCTATGGGTCGTGACGCTCTACCTCATTCTCTGGGCGGCGCTGGATACAGTAGCACTTGCATTTGAAACGACACCGGAAATCTCTGTGTGGTGTCCGCCATCAGCGCTCGATTTTGTGCTGTTGTTGGTGTTTGGTCTACGCTATACTCCAGCATTGCTGCTCAATACGCTCGTGCATGACCATTTTGTGACCGGGCGCAACCTAGATTTCGTCACGCTGCTGCTCTTTGATTTGATTACAGCAGTGGGCTACGGTGGGGCAAGCGCCTTGCTGCTACTCAAGTTGCGGATTAATCCTCGTTTGCGATCGCTGCGTGACATAGTTTGGTTTGTCGTTATTGCTGCTATCACTGCGCCCCTTGTGGTTGCTCTGCTGCAAGCAATTAACTTCGCGTGGAGCGGGATTATCCCCTGGTCGAAGTTATTGATATTATCGCTGCAATACTGGGCAGGTGATGCCACTGGCATTGCAATGCTGGCACCATTTCTCCTAGTTTTGCTACGCAGAGTCCCTTGGATCTGGGCGCATCAAGAACAACAACTGCTTGTACCAGATGTAAAGCTGCGCTGGCCCACAAACAGAGAAGTTCCTGAGCTATTGATAGAGATCGTTGCTATAGGTATAGGAATTTGGCTTGGGTATGGCACGCCCCGATCAACTAATTTGGACTACACTTATTTCGTTTTTTTGCCATTGATCTGGATAGCTGTGCAGCACGGGTTTGCGAGAGTAACGGCAACAATTTTTTTAATCAATGTCAGCGTTGCAATTTTGGTACGTGCCACGTATGGTGAATCTGATATTTTGGCATTGCAGTTCGGCATGATGGCAATCTCGCAAACGGGCTTGCTCTTGGGCGGTATTTCCACTGATCGAATGCAGGCTTTTTCAGCCTTAAATTACTCTGCCAAACGTTTGACAATCCTGCACAAGCTTGATCGGCAGATTTTGGCGATCGCCTAGAAATTGCTGAGGCTGCCTAGTTCGATTCAGCAACTTATCCCCTGCCAGGGGACAAGCATTATCATGTTCGATTTTGCAGCACGTGAATTTACAGTGCTTGCTGGGCAGATGGGGGATCATTTACAGGCAGGAGTACGGCTGCTAGAAGCATTTGGTGATATTAGTGCCTTACAGCAAGGTGAAGTGAATATGGTGCAGGATATCCTGATCTCTGCGCCACCAGCGGCTCAAACTTTGGTTGGTGAAGGTATCCGTGCTTATGTGAATGTTCCCTTGGTAGCTCAAGGGAATTGATTGGCTCTCTGAATTTGGGGAAAGAGCAACCAGGCGCTTTTAAGCCTATACAAGTGGATGTTGCTTATGAGGCGGCTAATTTAGTAGCGATCGCAATTCAACAAGTACGACTATTTAGCCGCGTTGAACAACAAGCAACTAAAGCACGATCGCTAAATCAAATCAGTCGGACACTCAATTCCAGCCTCGATCCTGAGCAGATTTTGCAAAAATTGTTCAGCTAACTGGGGAATACTTCAGCGTTGATCGCGTAATTATCTTCGCTATCCCAAAGCAACAGATTCAAGTGCTAAATGAGTGGAGAACCAGTGATCAAGTTGTTTCTGTGCTAGATCTTGAGATTCCTTTGCCAGAGTTTTTCCACTACCAATGACTTTCAATACCGTCAGGTTTTTCATGTGTCTGACGTAAGACAAATGCAGCTGACTTCAGGCACTCATGGACGAGTGCAGCAGACACAGCTTTTATCTGTGCTAAGTGTACCAATTCTAATCCGCGACCAGCTTTTTGGTCGTCTGTCGCTGCAAACAACAACTACTCCTCGGACATTTACAGATGATGAGATTCATTTACTAGAGAGAATTGCGGATCAAGCTGCGATCGCTCTTTACAATGCCCAAAGCTATGAGCGCCTTGAATATGCAGTTAAACAACGTACTCAAGAATTAGAACAAGAAAAATTATTTTCAGAAGCTGCTAATCGCGCTAAGACCAACTTTATGAGCAATATGAGCCATGAACTACGAACGCCATTAACGAGTATTTTAGGTTTTTCTAATATCTTAATTGAGCAAATTTTTGGAACCCTAAATGCCAAACAACACCAATATCTTGAACTTATTTCTAGTTCAGGCAAGCATTTATTAGCGCTAATCAACGATTTACTAGATTTAACTAAGATTGAAGTTGGTCGAGAAGAATTGTTTCTAGAAAAACTATTGTGGTAGAAGAAATAGCGAGTTCGTCTCTATCATTGATTTGCGAAGATGCGAAAAATAAGGGTTTGCAACTTTCATTACTGATTAGTCTTGATGTCACTACCTGTGTTGCCGATAAACGCAGACTTAAGCAAATTTTGGTTAATTTGCTGTCCAACGCTGTTAAATTTATAGAGTCTGGCTCAATAACGCTTGAGGTTAATCGAACCGCAGACAAGATCGAGTTTTCCGTGATTGACACAGGTATTGGCATTGCCCAAGCGGAGCAAGCAACTTTGTTTCAACCATTTCACCAACTTGATAGTGGTCTGAATCGCAAGTACGAAGGATCTGGTTTAGGTTTAGCATTGTCGCGCAAATTAGCTTTGGCTTGCATGGCGGTGATATTACGATCCAGTCAGAATTAGGGTGCGGAAGTTGTTTTACTTTATACTTGCCTAATAAAACGAAGGATTAGAGCTTTGCTGTGGAGCAATCTCTACAATGGGATTTAGATGAATTGATGCAGTTTTGAGTGGACTGGGAAATAATGCTACAAAAACTTGAGCAACTGAGAAACTTATTTGCAGAAATGGAGCAAGCGTTGATCGCTTACTCTGGTGGCGTTGATAGTACCCTGGCTGCCAAAATTGCTCACGATGTTTTGGGCGATCGCGCGATCGCTGTAACCGCTGTTTCTGCTTCACTTTGCCAGAAGAGTTAGAAGATGCCTCCTTTCAAGCAGCACAAATTGGCATTCGTCATCAGATAGTCCAGACAAAGGAAATGGACAACCCGAATTACACAGCTAATCCAGTTAACCGCTGTTATTTCTGTAAAAGCGAATTACACGACACGCTTAAACCGCTAGCAACGCAGTTGGGATACGAGTATGTAGTTGATGGTGTGAATGCTGATGATCTTAGGGATTATCGCCCAGGAATTCAAGCTGCAAAAGAAAGAGGTGTGCGATCGCCTTTGGCAGAATTAGGTGTTACTAAAGCCGAAGTGCGGCAAATATCGCAACATCTAGGTCTATCTTGGTGGGATAAACCAGCACAACCTTGTCTTAGTTCGCGATTTCCGTATGGCGAAGAAATTACTGTAGGTAAATTACAACGGGTAGGACGAGCGGAGATTTATCTGCGGCGGTTGGGTTGGCAGAGTTTGCGGGTACGCTCTGTTGATGATACGGCACGAATTGAGTTACCGCCAGCGCAAATTAAGGAATTTGTCTTAACAACAGATTTGCAGGCGATCATCTCAGCATTTCAGAGTTACGGCTTTGTCTATGTGACGCTGGATTTGGAAGGTTATCGCAGTGGTAAATTAAATCAGGTTTTGACACAGAATGTGCCGTTGAAGGTTTAAATCGCTTTAGAAGTACAGAAAAATGAATTTTCAGCTTGAAAATGTCATTCCTTGGGGACGTTCTATGCAGGAATACGTCGGGATGTTTGACTTAACACCTGACGAGCTTAATTTAGCAATTCTCGATTGTGCTGGTGGTCCGGCAAGCTTTAATGTTGAAATGACGTGCCTTGGTTACAAAGTTATTTCTTGTGATCCGGTTTATCAGTTTACCGCCGATGAAATTTCCCAGCGTATCCAAGACACTTATCAAGTAGTTATTGATGGAGTTCGCGCAACTAAAGACAACATTATTTGGCAGGATATCCAGTCACCAGAACAACTAGGACAAATTAGAATGGCAGCTATGCGTCAGTTTGTAGAGGATTTTCCACTAGGAATTAAAGCAGGGCGCTATGTAATAGATGAATTGCCTATATTGTCATTTAATACTAATCAGTTTGATTTAGCTTTGTGTTCCCACTTTCTGTTCACTTATTCCGAGCAACTTGGGGCAGATTTTCATCTAGCTTCAATTTTGGAAATGTGTAGAGTGGCAAAAGAAGTACGCATTTTTCCACTACTACTGAACTTTTCTGAGGAGACATCACCCTTACTCCAACTAGTTATGAATGAACTCCAGCAGCAAGGGTATAAAGTGGAAATTAAGCAAGTTCCTTACGAGTTTCAAAAGGGTGGAAATAAGATGTTACGCATCTATCGAGAGACAATTACTAGGTTGAAATAGCTGTAGAAACGTGGGCAAAAAGGCTTTCGGGGTAGCTGAAGCGATCGCTCCTCCCAAGTCAATATTATAAGGATAAAAAATATGTCTATGTCTTGGCAAGAATTACGCAAAGAAGCTTATCAGTTATCAGTGAGCGATCGCCTATTATTAGTAGAAGCAATTGTGCGATCACTTAATGATCAAGTCAGTCCACGCCCACCAGTGCCAGAAGGAACATTGACCGGATTACGCGGGTTACTAAAAAAAGATGGTCCACCACCAACCAATGAAGAAGTTGAAGCTATGTTAGCAGAACGCTTAGAGGAGAAATACAAATAATGTGGGTAGTGGTGAATACCCTATCTGAATCGCATAACCCGAATTATCTGCCTAAAGTCCTGCAAACCATTCGTAGCCCCGATCCTCCCAGTAACCTCTGGAAGTTAGCAGATTACTGACTAACGTAATGCGAGTGACCCACTTACTTTGCTTGTACCCAAGTTTAATTGGGGAAGCTAGACGGATAGGCGCACCGTTATCAGCTGACAGAGGTTGACTGTTCTTCTGATAAGCCATTAAAGTTTGGGGATGTAGAGCCGAAGCAAGATCCCAACTTTCAGAGTAGCCATCGGCAGACTTGAAGTAAACGTATCGGACATTTGCTTTAGGTTGCACTAGAGCAACCAAGTCCCGTAATTGCACACCGTTCCATTGCACAATTGCCGCCCAGCCCTCAACACAAACATGACGAATTATCATTGAGGTTAAAGGCATTTTTTTGATGTCTGCCATGCTCAATTGCAGTGGGTTATTAACCTCGCCATCAACTGTTAGCCGAAACTTTTCTGGATCAAGCTGTGGGGTGGAGCCAAATGTATTGATCAGTAAAGCTTCTGGCTCAATTGCACTAGCAGGAAATTCAGGAACGGGCTTCTGGGGGTTCAGGAGTAAAGCTTCGACACTTTGGTTAAGAGGTTCAAAGGTTTTACCTACGATGCCTTCAAAGGCATTTAACCCACAACCCCCCAAAAGCAAACCCATGCTAGAAAGTCCAGATAACTGAAGCAGATGGCGACGGCTTAATAGGTGTGATTGAATTGGACGCATAAAATACCTTTACCACAACATTGATTCAATAAGACGAGAACCACCCACCTTAAGCGCCAGTAAGGAATGAGCGATCGCAAACAGAATAACAATTGGTACTGTTATGAAGTGAACAACTCGCAAAGCCTGCCAATCACCAAACATATCCACAATCCAATGAAACTGTGCTGGCTTATACATTCCAAACCCGCTCAGGATAGCAAGCAGCAAGACAGGAATGATTACAGTGTAAATTAACCGATGCCAAGCATAAGCTTTGCGTTTCGGGTTCTGACCCTTTTGCAGTGCTTTAAGATCCTTGGAACTTACAAACCGCTTCTGCCAACGTCGAGTAATAAAAATATATAGTCCGTACCAGAGCAAATTTATGCCAAATAGCCACATGGCAGCAAAATGCCAATGCCTACCTCCAGCAAGCCAACCACCCAGCAAAAATAAGGGCGGAAATTGCCAGCCCCCACGCCCACCGAAAACTGGATTAGCGTTGTAAATCTGGAGTCCACTGGTAATCATCAAGAGTAGGCTAATGATGTTGAGCCAGTGAAAGATCTTAGCAAGAATTGCCTGACTCACTATTGGTCGACGAGCCTGAGAGTTTTTAGCAGGATTAGAGGTCATAGATATCAACCACCTATGATTTAAGCTCGATATACATTCTAAGCGGCATAGATAAGAGTGTCATGCACTTCAGTAAAGAACGAGGCTTTTACCATCTGAATTAACTTAGATGATGTTGAAATCACAAGCCATAGCATCAAAAGAAAGTCGGTAAAGACTTGGAGTAACGCCCTAAACTTACTTCTTATACATATCGGGAAACTGTTTCTGGAGTTGAGCGAGCTTTGGCAAGTCATGTACCACTACGTAAGGATGAGCCGGATTGCGCTCAATAAATTGCTGATGGTATTCCTCAGCCGCATAAAAACCATTCAAGGGAGCTAGCTGGGTGACGATCGGCTTGCGGAAACTTTGTGCTTTGTTAAGTTGATCAATATAAGCTTGGGCGACCTGCTTCTGCTCGTTGTTAGCAAAAGATATGACCGAACTATATTGTTTGCCCCAGTCGGGACCTTGCCGATGCAACTGTGTCGGATCATGCGCTACTAAAAAGTAGACCTTCAGCAGCTGACCATAGGAGATCTGCGATGGATCGTAGGTAATTTTCACTGCCTCAACATGGTCTGTCTGTGCGGAACTGACCATCTCATAGTTTGCGGTTGTTGCACTGCCACCAGAGTAGCCAGAGACGACATCAGAGACACCTTTGAGGTGCTCGAAAACCGCTTCCATTCCCCAAAAACACCCACCAGCTAGAACCGCCGTCTGTCCCTTCGCCGTAGAAGTTGCAATATCGATAGCAGGATTAGGAAGTGTCGTTGTCCGGGACGCGCCGCCTGCGGCAAGTGCAACAGTGGTCAGCGAAATGACTGACAAGCTGCATATTAGCCAACGGGAGAGAATACTGCGAATTAGCATGGGGTCGTATCCTATAGTTATTAAATCGTGCTTAGTCCGGTTATGTTGCTAATTATTGAACACAACAAATCCAGATCAATTACACCTTGTTATTGGAAACGGGAACACAGCAATGACTCCTCACTTGATCATGTTCCTTGATGTTTGCAACAAAACTGTTAGCTCTTTTCTTGCCAAATCTGCCGTTGTGAGGCTGGTAAAGACGAAGCAACTCTGATAATCAAAGGTAGTAAAAGCTTTTAGGAGTCTTTTGATGATGCTGATGATAGGAACTTTTCACAAGTTCCTCAAATCAAGTAGTTTCTAGACTAGAGTTATCTAGAATTGCATGGCTGAGCGAGTTGTAGGTCCAATAATTCCAGTAGGGGTTATCTTTTTAGAATTCTGGAATTTTACAACTGCTGCCCGCGTTTCATTATCAAAGATTCCATTAATAGGTCCAGTGTAAAATCCTGTTCCTGTTAAAAAACTCTGAGCAGCTTCGACTGAATCTCCCCTACTACCCATTCCCATCATCGCACCGGGTTTCATCATGGAACCGCCACCGTTCATCATAGCGCCAGGTTTCATCATGGAGCCGCCGTTCATCATGGAACCGCCTTGCTGGTTACTTTGAGCAATAACGACAGCACTAGAAGTAATCTGGTTGTTGCTATTGGTATTAGCGTAAGCAGGCATAGCTAGGGTCAAAGGAATTAAACAAAGTACTTTCCAATTCATATTTCAACTCTTAGGTGTTTTGATTAGAGGAATCACCAAGACGAGCTATTAGCCTCATGGTGGTTTCTGCTGTAATACAGACTTAGCCTTCACCGCCTTACTATAATCAACTAATCTGAGAAGTTGATGAGTTTAGGCTGTGAGTTTTTTAATCTGACTTTGACCTTGTTAAAAGTATGTTGGGTTATTTCATAGCGGCAGCGCTGGAAAGATCGGAGCTAGCCATAGTTGCACTTGTACGTCCCAACCTAAGAGAATTGTGATCGCTGTAGCAGACACCATCACGCCACCAATTCGCTGCAAAATATTACTGTGCGAACGTAGGTTCAGTAGCTGTTGGCTTAAATAGCGACCTCCGTAGGCGATCGCTAGCAGTGGTAACGCCGCACCTACACCATAGGCAACTAGCAGAACAAATGCACCCGCAACTTGATGTTTAACAGCTGCTAGAACCAAAATACTAGCCAGAACTGGTCCTGCACAGGGAGTCCAGAGCAAACCAAGCTGGGTTCCTAGCCAGAATTCGCGGATTAACCCTACCCCTGCGGGTTGTTTCGTCCAATTGCTCACACTTAAGTAACTGAAAAAACGGTAACTCCATTTTGGGAAAATAGCTAAAAGACCCATCAGAAGGAGTAGGGCGATCGCTACAGTGCGTAGCGTACTAGCTAATCCTGTAAACCAGCTTGCTGTCACCCCTAAAAGACTCCCTGCTACAGCAAAACCTCCAATTAATCCTGTTACCAGCACAATAGGACCGTACCGATGAGACTGGAGTGAGCGACCCACTAGCACTGGCAGAATCGGTAAGATACAGGGCGAAAGCACTGTTAAAATTCCTCCTAGCACAGCGAGACTAGTCGATATAAACATTGACTTACCCTAACAGCTTGCGTATGGTTTGCTCAGTTTCTGCATATGCCCCTTCTCCGATGTGGTCGTAACGTAGAATACCTTGACGATCTGCTAGAAATAGGTGAGGCCAATAGTTATTTTTGTAAGCGCTCCAGGATTTGTACTCGTTATCTAGGGGAACTGGATAGGTGATTTGGTGTTGATTCAAAGCTCTTTTGACATTATTCACGTCCCGCTCAAAAGCAAACTCAGGCGTATGGATTCCAATTACCTTTAGTCCTTGAGATGCATATTGCCGATGCCAACGAGTGATATACGGTAAGGTGCGTTGGCAGTTGATGCAGGTAAATGTCCAGAACTGGACTAGCACAATGCTACCTTTAAGGTCTGCAATAGTCAGGGGAACAGAATTAAGCCACTGACTAATACCCTGAAACTCTGGTAAAGCTTTAGCGGAGGCGGGTAAGGCAGCAACATCAGACGTAGTTCCATTACTGGGAGTAGAATTCATCAAAGTAGAGGCATCTGTTCTTCTGAAGCTTTGATAAAGGGTTGTTGCACCCGCTCCCACAACTCCCAAGCCAAAATAAAAAAGCAACTGACGTCGGCGTAGCAAGTTCTTGTCTATCATATGTCTCGTATTGTTTAAGAAGTACAGAGCAGTCTGTAGATCCAGGGAGTCTAAAAGCTCAGTTTTTAAAACGTTGATTTAGCAAGTAATGATTACTCCACCGTGGCGATTATTTTTGTAGCACCTGATGGCAATAGAATTCGCGATTATACAGACATCTGCCTCCTTCGTAACCCACACAAGCGGGTTTTGAGTATAAGAGCGAAGCAACTTCTGCCCCTGTTCTTCAGGCATAAGCCTTCTTGAAGGTTAGGAGGTAAAGAGGCTTGGCATAGCTGCTATTTCAACTGCTAGGTGCAAGTGAAATTAGGTAGCTGACCGCCACAATCATACTCATAGTGTTTAGCTGCAATATTAAAGCAACATTAGAGCACCATTAGAAGTTGGAAATATGGTGCGGATAATAGAAAAGGGTTAACACTAAGTTGCCCACGGAAGTGCTAAAGGAATTTACGAGTTGCTCATTTGCTGCTGGCGCTGGGTGTATTGATTGCCTAGCTACTTGCAACAGCGGTTGCGACTACACTGGTGATAAAATGCCTAGTTTTATATAAGCCAGAAGTTAGGCATTTTGTTCCCCTCTTTTGAAGAGGGGCTAGAGGAGACATGACAAACACCAGAAGTATTGAGAGAGTGATCGCTTTCTTAAAAAATCAATAACTCAAGCCCCTAATTTATCGCGGGATTTAGGAGGATGACTGCACACTTAAGCATCATTGCGTCCAGTTAGGCTAGCAACCACCACAGCCAACTCAGCT
>JAUJND010000026.1 GCA_030446505.1 Chroococcidiopsidaceae cyanobacterium YX2bin18
ATTAGATGCGTTGTGACGACCGGGGAAAGGTAAAGGCAGTTGCATTCCCTCTACAGATATTTCGTTATCTATCAACTGTCCTTGAATATCGCCGCCTTCTAGACCATAAGTTAAAGTTTCTCCCTGCCATACCGTCTTTGCTGTGGCAATTAATCGGGAATCATCGTGGTTGAGAATTGCAACGCTGTTTGAGGGCATTTCTGCTAGTAATTCACACTTAGCTTGCGCGATCGCCTCTTTTGAACCCAGTCGCCCAATGTGAGCAGTTCCGACATTAGTAATCACACCAATGGTTGGACAAGCTAATTGAGTTAACAGGGCGATTTCTCCCTTTGCCCGCATCCCCATTTCAATCACGGCATAGTCATGTGGTGCTAGTTCCAACAAAGTTTTAGGGACACCAATTTCGTTGTTGTAATTCGCCTCGGTTTTGAGAACGTGTCCTTGAGTCGCCAAAACTGCGGCAATTAACTCCTTAGTTGTAGTTTTGCCAACAGAACCAGTTACCCCAATCACTGGGATAGTAAACTGTTCCCGCCACCATCTAGCTATTTGCTGATATGCCTGTAGTGTGTCTTTTACCTGTAGCAGTGGTTGATGTCCCGCATCAAATTGAAAATCAACAATGGCGGCGATCGCTCCTTTCTCTATCGCCACTGACACAAATTCATGCCCGTCAAAATTTTCACCGCGTAGAGCAACAAAAACTTCACCCGGCTTGAGGCTGCGGGTATCTGTAGTGATATTAGTGAAGTGCGATTCTAACGCGGTATCAGATAAATTAAGCGGCTTGGCAGCTAAAACTTCAATCAGTTTAGTCAGCGTGAAACAAGGCATACTAATGAGCAAATTCTTTGCAAATTCTTTGATGATTTGTATGTCATTATCCCAGGAATATAGTACCTGTACAGAGCAGCTTGATTGCGGTTTTGTGCGGCAACAGCAACCCAAATTAACTTAAGTGTTAGTGTTCCTCTCTTCAGTGCAGATGCCAAATTTATGCAGCGTCACTAAAACAAGTTAATTGTTTAGCGAAGCAAATCATATATTCGTACATTGCCTCAGCAACGTAATCCGGTTCTAGCCTGGGCATTTAGTAGCAGATTGCTATTAGCATCAAGACTAAAGTCTTTTCCTGGCACAAATCCTTTACCAATCAACTGCTTACAGAAACAGACTGTTGTGAAGCTTCTAATCTCCTGCATAATATCCGCAGGAATAAGATGCTTTATAGTCCAAGAAACTGATTCAGTGTCGAACCAAATCAAACGCTCAATAGTTACGATCATTAAACAGGCGATTCCTTCAGTCGTAAACTGAGTCCTAAAATGCCGGATTAGGTCTTTCCCAATCTCAGAATTACGAGTCATCATTGCCCTAGCCATCTTGCCAATTTCTCCTTCTAACTGTGAGAAAGACATACTTTGCATTTTGATTCCTCTTTACAGGGATATATCTCCACAGAGTCCAGCTTGTGGTTCTGCTAAGTATATCCAAAGAGGGGACAAAATATATCTCAAGGAAGATGCTAAATGTTTGCTACTATATATAAATCTTTATGATAGGAATTACAAGACTGACCTTAAAAAAGTAATAAATCACTCTGGTCACAGCTTTTGCTTATTGCAATAGTAGGCAATTGCAGTTACAAAATCGCGAGATGTACCACCTCTAGATTTATATAGGAATCTTATTTTTGACTCTGTTTAGAATTTTTCTCTACAACTAGACTACACAGCTAAAACATGGAACCTCAAAATCAAGCAAAGGTTTACGTGCTATGTAACTCTAATAGCTAGAAAAACCTACTGCCGATAAAAAATGTAGATTTAGGCTAACGATACCCAGCTTTTTCCCGCGTCTCAATCGCTGCCCAACCTATGTAAGAGCCTGTGATCAGCAGTACAACTGAGGCTAAATAGGCGTTAACAAGCATCTGAAGCGCAGTTTCAAAACAAATGTATGTGGTCATTAGTTAGTCTTCTCAACTTTAGGCTATTGCTAGGAATCCTTTAATAATTAACGTAGTAGTTGCTAATTTCTACCGCAAGATCACTAGCTTTTGCATTGTAACAATATATTACGCCTGTAATTACACAAGTATAAGTATAAACTGTTTAGAAATTTAAATGTAATATTTAATACTTTAATTTGCTTGAATCACACTGGCATAATTTAGCCAATAGTTGAACCGTACTAGTTGTCGCAGTGCCTAGACAAAGCCCGCCGCAGGCATCACTTGAACTTGAAACAATAACTACTCAAATTTTACTAAACACTGTTGAATAGTTGCTACAACTGACTGAGACAGTGCAGCTAAATCATAACCACCCTCAAGACCAAAAACAATTTTACGAGTCAGATCAAGACAATAATCAGTAAACAAACCATAATCTTGTGGTTGCAGACACATTTCTGCCAAAGGATCAGCGGCATTAGCATCGTAACCCGCACTGACAATCAACACATCTGGTTGAAAGTTAGTTAAAAACGGTATTATCTTTTTGCTCAAATAGCGGCTGATATACTTTTATTGTGCTACCAGCAGGCAGGGAAGATTCAAGACGTTGTTGTATTTACCTTGCTCCGAGACTTTGCCTGTGCCTGGATAACAAGGAGACTGATGCAGCGAACAATAAGCAATTTGGGGATGGTTTTCGACGATTTCTTGTGTACCATTACCGTGATGCACATCCCAGTCAAGAATCGCAACGCGGTTGATTCCTGGTTGTTCTAAAGCGTAGAAGGCTGCGATCGCCGCATTAGAAAATAAACAAAATCCCATGCCGTAATTACTTTCAGCATGATGTCCCGGAGGACGACTTAACACAAAAGCTGGATTACCTGTAGTTAAGACGTAATCAATTCCATCTAACCAAGCACTCACAGCCAGCATTGCTACATCATAACTGCGGGGAGAAACTAGCGTATCTGAATCTAAGTACCCGCCGCCGTCCTTAGCTAGCTGAGCGATAGTTTCGATGTGTTTTGGCGTGTGGACTCGTTTTACAGACGTTAGTACCCTCGTATCGTCAACTGAAGTCGGCGATCGCCATTCCAACTGATTTGCAAATGCAGTTGACTTAAGAGCAGTGGCGATCGCGCTCAAACGTTCTGGCTTTTCTGGATGGAGATAACTAGTTTTGTGCTCAAGAAACTTATCAGAGTAAATTATAGGCAGCATACTTCTGACAATAGAACTCTAAGCAGGACGTATTCCAAATAGACAGGATGCTCATCGCTTCAAATCGTCCCTTAAATTGTCTCCTTCATTGATCATTTCAGGTACTACCCCTGGATTCCCCATCAGTTCATCGGCTGGTAGTTCCCTCAGCACATCATCTATTGCAGGAGGATGTTTGATTCTGTCAAGAATTTCCGGATCTAGCGCTGCTGGATCACTTTCTGGATTTGTCTTTTCTGCTTGATTAGGCACTTCACCGCTCATAATCATCCCAATTTTATTTATTGCCTCAGCTTAAACTCGTCTGTTGTCAGACATAAACTATCTTGAGGCTTAAATTAGGTCTCACTACTCAGCTAACGTACAGGCTTAGAAGTAGAGAATGTGCTAAGATTATATCAGTATTTAAGCCTTATTTAGCAGACAGTGGGCATAATTCCGCATTTTTCCCTTATAACAACCGAAATTTTAGATTTTTGGAGTTTTTTAAAGTATGACAACCTCTCAGGAGAGGATTATCCCGACTGATCTGCGTAACGAGATGTCACGGTCTTACCTAGAATACGCAATGAGCGTAATTGTAGGTCGGGCGCTGCCAGATGCCAGGGATGGTCTGAAACCTGTGCATCGGCGCATTCTCTACGCAATGCACGAACTGGGCTTGACAGCAGACCGCCCGTTTCGTAAGTGTGCAAGGGTAGTAGGGGAAGTGCTAGGTAAATATCACCCGCATGGTGATACGGCTGTGTATGATGCCTTGGTGCGGATGGCGCAGGAGTTTTCCATGCGATCGCCTTTAATTAATGGGCATGGTAACTTTGGCTCTGTAGACAATGATCCCCAGCTGCGATGCGGTACACAGAATGCCGCTTGCAAGCTCTTACGGGTGATGCTTTATTACGCGATATTGAAGCGGAAACAGTAGACTTTACGGATAACTTTGATGGTTCGCAGCAAGAACCGTTAGTTCTACCTGCACGGATTCCATGGCTGTTGCTGAATGGCTCATCGGGAATTGCCGTGGGGATGGCGACGAATATTCCCCCCAATTTAGGCGAATTAATTGATGGATTGGTGGCGCTAATTCAGAATCCAGAAATTACTGATAGCCAGTTAATGCAATATATTCCTGGTCCTGACTTTCCTACTGGAGCGCAAATTTTAGGGACAACAGGGATTCGGGAAGCCTATACCACTGGTCGCGGTTCAATAACGATGCGCGGCGTGGCTGAGATTGAAACTATCCAGTCGCGGGGTCGTCCTGAGCGCGAAGCAATTATCATTACCGAGTTGCCGTACCAAACAAATAAAGCGGCGCTGATTGAAAAGATCGCGGAGATGGTCAACGAAAAGCGGCTGGAGGGAATTTCAGACATTCGGGATGAAAGTGATCGCGATGGAATGCGAATTGTAATTGAACTGAAGCGCGATGCCTATCCCCGTGTAGTTTTAAATAACCTTTATAAGCAAACTCCGCTCCAGGCAAACTTTGGGGCAAATATGCTGGCAATAGTCAATGGCGAACCTCAGCTATTGACCCTAAAGCAATTCCTGAGTGTGTTTTTGGATTTCCGCATTGAAGCGATTATCCGGCGGACGCGCTACGAATTGCGTAAAGCAGAAGAACGAGATCATCTGCTGCAAGGGCTATTAATTGCAATGGCACACCTGGATGAGATCATTGATTTGATCCGCCATGCTGCCGACACTCCTACATCCAAAACTCTGTTGTTCACTGATTCTTGGCTTTCAGAATCACAAGCAGATGCAATTTTGCAGATGCAGCTGCGGCGTTTGACTGCTTTGGAAGCGGAAAAAATTCGCCTAGAACACGAGGAGTTACAGGCGCAGATTGCTGATTTGCAAGATATTTTGGCACGACGCGATCGCATTCTTCAAATCATTAACACCGAAGTTGCCCAGCTGAAGGCTAGCTACGCCACGCCGCGACGGACAGTAATTGAACCTGCTGAAGGTGAAATTGGTGATATTGATTTAATTGCCAATGAGAAAGCTTTGATTTTGGTGACTGAGCAAGGTTACGTCAAACGGATGCCAGTTAGTACCTTTGAGGCGCAAAGCCGAGCCACAAGAGGCAAGTCAGGGACTCGGATGAAAGAAGATGATGGCGTTGAGCATTTTTTGACTTGCTGCGATCATGACAGCGTTTTGTTTTTTAGCGATCGCGGCGTAGTTTACTCCCTTAAAGCCTATCAAATTCCAGTTGCGTCACGTACTAGTCGGGGTGCGCCGATTGTGCAACTGCTGCCGATCCCCCGCGAGGAGAAAATCACTTCAGTTGTACCAGTCAGCGAATTTACTAGCGATGAATATCTAGTAATGCTGACAAAGAGGGGTTATATCAAGAAAACTGAGTTAGCGGCTTTTAGCCATATTCGTGCTAATGGGTTGATTGCAATTTCTTTAGAGGAAGGCGATCAACTACGATGGGTACGACGGGCGCGTGTAGAAGATAGTATTATCATTGGCTCTCGGTATGGAATGGCAATTCACTTTAGAACTAGCAATGAGCAATTGCGTCCCTTGGGTAGAGCTACACGCGGCGTAAGAGCAATGAAACTGCGTCAGGGTGATGAATTAATTGGGATGGATATCTTGCCTAGTTCAATTCTGGCGACGTTGAATCCCGGTGAAGAGGATATTAGCGCTGACATTGAAGATATTGAAATTGAAGATAGCGAATCTGAAGAATTAACAGAAGCGGTTGTCCAAAGCCAAGGACCTTGGGTGTTGATCGTCACAATGAGTGGTTATGGCAAGCGGTTTCCATTTTCCCAGTTTAAGCTTTATAATCGGGCGACAAAGGGTAAGATTGCAACTAAATTTAAGGAGCGCAAGGTTAAAGATAAGCTGGCAGCCCTCCGCATCGTCAATGAAGATGATGAATTGATGATGATTACAAGTCGCGGTATTATCATTCGTCAATCTGTAAATGCAATTTCTCCTCAATCTAGGACAGCAACCGGGGTGCGAGTGCAGCGTTTGGATGAGGATGATGCGATCGCCGCCGTAGCTTTGGTTCCTCCTAGTACTGGTGATGAGGAATCTGAGTAGAAGGGACAAGGGGACAAGGGGGCAAGGGGACAAGGGGAAATTCCCTAGCAACCCTTCCAGAATTGCCACCTCTACGTCTCTGCACGTCATCATTGCCTTAACTAGTGGCGTTCTGATGGGGCTTACCGTCGCACCTGTAGGAGCATGGTTTCTAGCGTGGATCGCCTTAGCTCCCCTTTGGGTATTAGTAGTCAAGTCTGCAAAACGAGAACCACATTCTCTCCCCTGCTCCTCTGCTCCCCTGCTCCTCTGCCCTTTGTTTTGGGGCATTGGTTATCACGGTGTAGCAGTGTCGTGGATTACTGGGGTTCACCCAATGACGTGGATGGGAGTCCCTTGGTTGGCTAGTCTGGCGATCGCCCTGTTCTGTTGGGTGTTCCTTACCCTGTGGGGAGCGGCGTTAGTTGTAGTCTGGGCAGTTGGAATAACCATTTTTGCTCGTAACGTAGGTGTTTTCGCTCGTGTCTTGATTGGTACTGCTTTATGGTGTGGACTAGAGAGCTTTTGGAGTACGGGAGCGCTATGGTGGACTTCCGTTTCTTACACCCAAAGCCCGCATAATCTAGCGATTTTGCATTTAGGTCAACTTTCTGGTCCTATTGCGGTGACAGCAGCTTTAGTTACAGTTAATGGTTTAATTGCTGAAGCGTGGCTTAAATATCAGGGTTCAAAGTTTAAAAGTAATCCTTCTGGCTTCTGGCTTCTAGCTTCTGGCTTTGGTCTTTTGGTAGGGTTACACCTGATCGGGTTTGGCTTATATAGCCGTCCCTTGACTCAGCCTCCAGATGCGGCGTTAAAAGTGGGAATTATTCAGGGTAATGTCCCTAATGAAATTAAGCTCTATCCAGAGGGATTTCGGCGGGCTATTGCAGGATACACTAGTGGCTATCGCACTTTGGCTTCCCAGGGAGTGGACGCGGTTTTAACCCCAGAAGGAGCATTGCCGTTTTTCCAAAGTGATTTGATGCGTAGCTCTTTGGTGGCAGCAGTGCGAGAAAAAGGTGTTGTTGCTTGGGTGGGAGCGTTTGGAGAAGAGAAAGATAGCTATACAAATAGCTTATTTACAATTACAGACACTGGGGAGATTTTCAGCCGCTACAACAAGGTGAAGCTAGTGCCTTTAGGTGAGTACATTCCCTTTGAGCAATTTTTAGGAGGCTTAATTAATCGGCTGTCGCCATTAGAGGCTCATCAAGTTGCGGGTAAGCCGAACCAAGTATTTGATACTCCTTTTGGGAGAGCGATCGCCAGTATCTGTTATGAATCTGCCTTCGCTGACCATTTACGCCGTCAAGCAGCTTCAGGAGGGCAGTTTCTTCTTAGTGCTGCTAATAATGCCCATTACAGCCCATCTATGCCTGCTCAACACCATGCTCAAGATGTGATGCGGGCAATTGAAGGCGATCGCTGGGCAGTACGAGCTACCAATACTGGCTATTCTGGCATAGTTGACCCTCACGGCAGAACTAAATGGATATCTCGACTTAACACTTACGAACTACACGCGGCAACGATTTATCGGCGGCAAACTCAAACTTTATACGTACGTTGGGGTAATTGGTTAACACCACTATTGTTTGTTTTGGCTGTGTTAACTTGGTGTAATGCTGGTTGGGTAGCAATAAAAAACTAAAAATTAAGAATTAAAATGACTGTGCTGATTAATTGAATAGTTAAGTAAAGATTAAGATATATCAGATAGGAATATACGCTGTCTTAGCTGTAATTCCTATAACGAAAATCAAGGATAAATACAAGCGTAAATAGGATTCGCTGCTACACAAACGTCTACACGGAATAGATAACTATTAAAAGCCTGCAAAGGTAGGCTTATGTATAGCATCATTTTAGTCTGACCTAATTTGGCTTATGCAACTTTATTTTACAGAGTAGGCAACGCCTCCAAAAAAGCAACTCTACACTGCTGAAGTTATTGAAATGGCTCAGTCAGATGTGAGATTAATGAGCACTTAAAATGAACCCTACGTTTGAAGCCCTGCTAGATCATCTTAGGCAGAGTCATGGTTTTGATTTCACTGGCTACAAGCGTTCCAGCTTAATGCGGCGGGTGGAGTATCGGATGCAGACGCTCCAAATGGCAACCTACAGCGATTACGGCAACTACTTAAAAGCAAGTCCAGAAGAGTTTACTCCTCTGTTTAACACAATTGAGGTCAACGTCACTAACTTTTTCAGGGATGCCGAAGTTTGGGACTATGCGATCGCCCAGGTTATTCCCCAAATAATTGCGGCTAAGTCATCCGACGAACAAATCCGGATCTGGAGTGCCGGATGCGCTTCTGGAGAGGAGACTTATACTTTGGCAGTTTTATTAGCCGAAGCTTTGGGCGTAAAACAGTTTTGTTCGCGGGTCAAAATTTACGCTACGGATATAGACAAAGAGGCGCTTAATCAAGCCCGCCAAGCAAGTTACAGCAATAGTGAAGTTGTGGGCATTCCTGCTACTTTGTTAGAACAATACTTTGAGCAAGCTGATCATCGCTACGTCTTTGATAAAAACTTACGCTCCTCAATAGTCTTCTGCCACCATGACCTAATTAAAGATGCGCCTATGTCTAAAATTGACTTGCTGGTCTGCCGCAATGTTCTGATATATCTCAACATTGATGCCCAAACTAGAGCTTTAGCGCGTTTTCACTTTGGTCTTAAGAACAGTGGCTTTCTTTTCTTGGGTAAGGCAGAGATGTTGCCCACTCACACTAACTTCTTCACACCGCTAAACCTGCGGCAGCGTGTTTTTACAAAAGTACCGAAGGGTAATCTGAACCAACGGCTGTTACATAGGGCTTTAGATCAACGCTGGCTTTGAAGCAGATAAGCAAGTATTAGGGAGTAGGAACACAAAACTAATGTGCCACATCTGGTGTCAAGAACTTTTTTGGCAGGCAAGCAGATATTCGGCAGTAATTTCAGGTTGTTCAAGTTGTGGGACGTGACCACAATTTTTGAGCCAGATGAGTTGAGAATGGGCGATCGCGCGGTGAAATTTCACGGCATCACCAATCCCAAGAGTCTTGTCAGCCTCACTCCACAAAATCAGCGTCTGCTTGGTAATTTGAGCAATTTTATCTCCTAAATTGCTGTAGCCACCACTTTTCATAAATGTAATCATAGCTTCGTGCCAACCTGGCATCTCCAGATGCAGCGCTGCACAGCGTATCGCTTCAATCGTGCTTGATTCCAAGTTCCCAAAGGTACTACCAAAAAACAGTGCCTGCACTTTGCGTTGTCGCCAATATTCTACTGCTAGGTAGTCTAGGGGTGGAAACAAAAACCGACCCAGGGGAAAATCACCACTGAAGCCGACGCTATTAATTAGAACCAGCTGTTTAACAGTTTCGGGATAAGTGAGAGTAAAATCAATTGCCGTTGCGCCTCCCATCGAAGCGCCTACTAGGATCACTGGTTGGTTAATCAGCGTTTTCCAGAAATGGTAGAGATGAGTTTTAATTGCAGGTGGGCTGTAAGAAAGGCCTGTAATGCGTTCAGTAAAGCCGAATCCCAATAAATCAACTGCCCACGTCTCATTATGGGCGGCAAGTAGTGGTATTAAGCTACGAAACTCTAGAACGGAACTATCGAAGCCGTGCAGGAGCAAAATAGGTGTGCCGCTACCTTGACGGACGTAACTTGTTGCAATCGCCTGGTTGCTTAAAGGTGTAGTAATTGGCTGACGCTCAATACTCTTTGCTAGAGCAATTGATATAGGTTCTTCAAGTTGTTGGACTTGGGACGGGAGAAAAGAGGCAAACATCTTTAATTAATTGACTATTTTTATTTTACTTGCTGCAATACTTGCTTTTTCTCGCGCCTCTTGAATACTAATTCCTTTAGCTAAAACTACACCCATTCTTCGCATTGGACGTGAATCAGGCTTACCAAATAATCTCAAATCTACATCTTTTTCTGATAAAGCAGCAGCTACACCTTGATAAGATATAGAATTTGAATGTTCGGTTGCTAAAATCACTGCGCTAGCTGAATAGCCTAACTGTTCTATATTTGGTATTGGCAAACCTAAAATGGCTCTGAGATGAAGTTCAAATTCATTTAAGTTTTGCGAGATTAATGTTACCATTCCTGTATCATGAGGTCTGGGTGAAAGCTCGGAAAATATTACTTCTTCTTTAGTAATAAAAAATTCAACGCCAAATATTCCGGCTCCACCTAAAGCATCTGTAACTTTTTGGGCGATCGCCTGAGCTTCTAATATTAACTTATCTGAAATTACAGCAGGTTGCCAGGATTCTTGATAGTCTCCTCTTGCTTGACGATGACCGATAGGCGAACAAAAGATTGTCGGTGCATTCCATTGTTTAATTGTCAGTAAAGTGATTTCTATTTCAAAGTCAATAAACTCTTCTACAATTATCTTTTGGCTATCACCTCTAGAACCAGCGATCGCATAATTCCAAGCTGGTTCAATTTCACTAAGATTATTTACAACAGATTGACCTTTACCAGATGATGACATCACGGGTTTAACTACATTGGGGAAACCAATCTGTTTGGCAGCTAAAATTAATTCATTTAGTGTTAAGGCATAAGCGTATTTAGCAGTTCTAATACCTAACTTTTTATCAGCTAATTCTCGAATGCGATCGCGATTCATTGTGTAGTCGGTTGCAGCAGCAGTAGGAATAACTGTAATTCCTCGCTGCTCAAATTCAATAAGTTTTTCTGTTTTAATTGCTTCAATCTCAGGGATGATGAAATCAGGACAATGTTTTTGCACAATCTTTTCTAGATCATCAGCACTCAGCATTGAAATAACTTCAGAGGAATCAGCAACTTGCATCGCTGGAGCATTTGCGTAGCGATCAACAGCAATAACATAGTTACCCAAACGTTTAGCAGCAATTACAAATTCCTTGCCTAGCTCTCCTGAACCCAATAGCATAAATTTTTGCGGCAGCTTTAAAGAAGTTTTCATCAGTTTAGTGAGTTAAAACTAAAAATTGAGCAAAATTATTGTAAAACCAAGAACGTAATCATCGCTGTACCACAACCTGTTCGGTAACAAACTGCTAAACCCGATCACGTTCACTATCACATTCATGATCTATTCCTAGATAATGGCTACACAATACTTTGCTACAGTTGCCCGTGGTTTAGAACCAATTGCTGCTCAGGAACTAGAAACTTTAGGGGCAGAAGAAGTTCGTCCCGACTTTACAGGAGTACATTTTGTTGGCGATAAAGCATTGCTTTATCGGGTAAATCTCTGTGCCAGGACAATCTTTAAGGTGCTAGTACCAATCAGCGAATTTTACTGCCCTGACGCTAATATTCTCTACCAGGAGGTACAAAAAGTCTCCTGGGATGATTACCTAAAACCGCACAACACGCTAGCAGTGACCTCTACAGGGGGAAATCAAAACTTAACCATACACACTTCACAGCGTTACAAGTCAAGAATGCAATTGTAGACCAACAGCGCCTCAAATTAGGGATCAGGTCTAGTGTTGATCCTCAAAATCCAGACGTGCTGATCAATGTCCATATTCATCAAGACCGTTGCATTTTAAGTTTAGATAGTTCAGGGACGAGTCTGCATCGGCGCGGGTATCGGCAGGCTATGGGTGCAGCCCCACTCAAGGAAACTCTAGCCGCAGCCCTGCTCAATATGACAAACTGGGATGCAAGCTTGCCGTTTCTAGACCCTTTATGTGGTTCTGGAACCTTACCAATAGAAGCTAGTTTAAAGGCTTTGAATATTGCGCCTGGTTTGTTTCGCAAAAAATTTGCTTTTGAAAGCTTTCCCGATTTTGACCTTGAGTTATGGCAGCAGTTGTTAACAGAAGCTCAAAATAGCAAAATATCAGAGCTTAAGTCCCCGATTTATGGCAGCGATCGCGATCCTAACGTTCTAACACAAGCCCGTGGCAATGCCCAGAGATGTGGCATTGCACATCAGATAAAGTTTACTCAAACTGAATTATCACAGATTGAAGCGCCAGCAGATTGTGGAGTTCTAATTTGTAATCCGCCCTACGGGGAGCGTTTGGGAAACTCACAAGAACTGGGTACACTTTATAAAACCCTCGGTGATATCTTCAAACAACGTTTCAAAGGTTGGACTGCCTTTGTTTTGACAGGAAATAAAGAATTAGCTAAAAAAGTGGGACTTAGGGCATCTCATCGCATTCCCGTGTACAACAGCTCTTTAGCTTGCACTTTACTTAAGTATGAACTGTATTAAGGTTAGTCAATTTTAGAAATTTTCAACTTTTGCCATGTTCGGGATAGTTGATAGCACCACGAATTTTTAGATCTCGGCGCTGCTCATTAGTTAACCCGATTCCTGTGCCAAAATTGCACTGATAGACCATTGCACCTAACCAAGTAGTTTCATTGAGTGTGCACCTTGAAGATTAGCATTTCTTAGATCTGCCCCAATGAAATTGGCAAATATCAGATCGGCATTTACCAAACTACTGCCGCTTAAATTTGCCCCTGATAAATTACCACGAATCAAGTTTACGCCGTCTAAAATTAAGCCGGATAGTTCGGCTCCTTGAAGATTAGGAAATTTAACTTGACTTGGATTTTTGAAAAAATGCCTTATACAACCTACATTTGCTTCATGTAAAGGCATTTGAGTCAAAAAGTCAGCATAACGCGCTAGACCAAGTTGTTTAAGTACAAGTAGACGTTGTTGGGGGCTTTGTTTTAGAAACTGCGTGCAGGCATAGTCAAGGTTTTGGCTGCGGGAGTTCAACATTGTGCCATGTGGTGACAACTATCAAGTGTAGCTTTGCATAAGATAGATGTATCATCTATACATTAGTAAGATATTTATAGTCAGTGAAGGGTACTATAATCTTATAGGAATTTCTATAAGTTATTGTGCTATTAACAGTACTTACTAGTTATACAGTAGCGATCACGTGGTAGTATTTAGTATCTCGTCGTATTCCCATCTATAATGGCTCTTTAGCGTGTACTTTACTTAAGTACGACGAACTGTATTAGGTATGCAGAATCTTGTTCGCGCAACAGCCATTCTAGAGCGATGGGTGAGTTTGGAATCCCCTTATAAATGATGGATAAAGTCCCCCGCTTGCGCTAACGCACCACTATTAAAATGTTTGTCTTAAAATTTCTCAATGGTTCTGATTTTTTGTTTTTAAGCTTCTTGCTTGCGTTTTGATTCAACTGCTTCAATCCATTTTCTTCTAATAAACAATCCAACTATTGTAATTGAAAGTAAAACACCAAAAGGAGTAAGATAGCTCCAATGCTTTGACATTTTGTCTAAGATATGCCAAGGCAACAGAAAAATTACTAAATAAGTAAGATGATGTATTTTTTTCCAACTTGTTTTTAGTTTTTTTACACTCCAGTTATTTGAAGTCATTGCTAAAATTGTGAAAATTATTAACATCGAAATACCTTGAAAATACTCAAGATAACTATGTAGATTTAGCAAGTTTATTTCTTTTTGGATTATTAAAATAAATCCGTGATTTAAACCAAAAGCAAAAGCAGTAATACCTATATAGCGGCGATATCTGAGTAACCAAGCTAAACTTTTATTACCTCTAGTGGTTGGAAAGACCGTTTTAAATATACTTGGCAGCAATGTAGCAATATAAGAAACCAACGACAAGAAACCTAAAAAATTAGCGAGTGGTGCAGGTTTTAGAAACAGGGCGAGGAGTAAACTAGCAATATAACTAGTTAAAATTAGCGCAAAAAAAACTAGAGCTTGATTATAAATCAGGACTTTCTTACGCATAGTACTTCTTCCTCTTTAAGCGAAGTAAGCTAACATCTTGCATCTGATATTCTCACAGGATAAAGTCTGGGGGTATACAAATAAAACTTGTCTACACAGATTCTAAAAACCTTAATTTTTCGCTCTTTCTACGTATGCGAGCCTGGTTTGTTTAGCTGTAGGTTTTAGTTGCTGAATAGAGGTGTAAGATATGAGGTAAAGCCGCTATTTATTTGCAATAAAATTCTATACAGCTCAACACTGGTGAAGTTATCAATTTTGTTGGGATACTTTTCTTCGTCTTCATTATCAAGAGGTTGATTGGGAGGAAACGGAGGTTCTAGCTGAAATCTTGCTGCCTGTTTGCGCTTTCTAAAGGCTTCTCGAAGACGTTTCTTTAGCTCGTCTCTTACTTTGTGTTGGTCTACGTCTTGGTCTAGCGAAACTGCCATGACTAATTCCTCTAATCTTCCAAAACGGAACTTGTAAACTTCTATTTACTCTTCAGGTCTAAATCTAGAAATTATGCAAGTCTTACAAAAGTTTGCATTAAGATCTGAAAGTTCTTTATCTTCAAAAATGGTGCTTCGACGATTGTGTAGCAAAAAATGGGCTAGATAGAAAGGTAGAAGACTTATGCTGTTCTAAAAAGATAAATAGATTAACTCTACTCCCCTTAAATGGCATCAAATCCTACGCACAAATCATCCTGATGTGCGTCTGGTGGGAGAAAGCGTTATTACCTGGCTAACTACACTTGGAGGCAATGATATTGGAGCAGAGACTAACAGCAGACCATTTCAAAATCTATGATGGTTCAATCGGAAGTTTTTACAACGCAACTATAAAGACGTTGCTGCGGAAAATCTGCACTGGACTCCCTATAAAGCAGGCAATCTCCTATTAAATCCAGTTAATTGCCTATAGTTAGGCTGCGAGTCTGAGCTACCAGTGGTAGAATATCAGCCCTCAAATCAAATCGGCTTGCCTCAGCATGGCTTGACAGCTTCGATAATTAGAAGCGATTTTGGGAATCCCCTGAGCATAAAGCCCTTGTACACTTGGCAGGGGTAAAATGCTTAGTTATTAGTGTGTAGCGGCGATCGCATCGCTAGATTTTCACGATCACGCCAAAATCTGCCAAAACACGAGCATGATTACGCAGTAAACCTAGTAAATTCAAACGATTACGGCGAATATCAGGGTCAGCGTCCATTACTAAAACACTTTCAGAACCATCAAAAAAGTTGCTAACGGTAGGAACAATTTGACTTAGTGCTACTACCAACTGCTGATAATTGCGCTGTGACTGTGCCGCTTGAGTTTGTGGTACTAGCTGTAATAGAGCGTCATAGAAAGCTTGCTCTGAAGACTTTTGAAATAGTTTTGGACTTACTAAGCCTGCGGGATTTAAATGAGTGGTGTCCAAGGCTCCTTGCGCTGCTAAACGAGTAGAACGATTGACAGTCTCATAGATTTTATCTAGTGTGCCGTCATTGCGGATTTTTTGCAGAAATAAAGCGCGATCGCGTACATCTAATAAATCCTGCAATGCCCGTTCCGAATATTCTGGGTCATTTTCTCCTAGAACCGCATTTACTAAGTCGTAGTCAATATCGCGTTCTTGTAACTGGTTACGGATTCTTTGCAAAAAGAAGCCTCGTAACTGTTGTAATATTTCCTTGTTTTCCGTCCTAGCAACAAAATCTGCTGTAGCTTGCTCAAGCTGATATTCCAAATTTAGCGGCAACTGTGCTGTCCAAGTGATATTAATAATCGCATTAGCACCACGACGCAGGGCGAAGGGATCAGAAGAACCTGTTGGTAGCATCCCCAACCCAAAAATACTCACCAATGTATCAAGCCTGTCAGCTATACCTACAATTTGACCAGCCAAAGTTTGCGGTAAGCGATCGCCCGCGCCGCGTGGTAAATAATACTCCTCAATCGCTGTTGCTACCGCCTCGTTTTCCCCACTTGCTAAGGCGTACTTTTGCCCCATCACTCCTTGCAATTCCGGAAATTCATATACCATTTGAGTAACAAGGTCAGCTTTGCATAATAAAGCTGCGCGTTGAATGTCTACAGCGGAAAACATCAATTTATGCGATGACCAGTTCTCATCTTGCAACTGTTCAGTAATTTGTGCAGCTATTTTGCCAATTCGCTCTACCTTGGCACGCACGGAACCCAAATCTTCTTGAAAAGTTACTTTTTCTAGTTGAGGTAAATAGCTTTCTAAGGACTTTGCTAAGTCGGCTTTGTAGAAAAACTGTGCATCCGCTAACCGAGCACGGATTACTCGTTCATTTCCAACTGCAATTACGTCTGATTTCGCGGGATCACCATTAGAAACTGTGATGAAATACGGTAACAAAGTATTGGTAGCATTAGTCTGTGCAGATGGCTGATCACTAACTCCTGGTAGTTGTCCACTTGCTTTAAATACGGGAAAATAGCGCTGGTGAGTCACCATAACAGTAGTAATCACCTCTGGCGGCAAGTTTAAAAATTCTGGAGCGAATTTCCCCACAAGTGCGGAAGGCCATTCTACGAGGTTTGTAACTTCGTTTAACAATTCTGGATATATAGCAACATGACCCGCTAATTGTTGCGCGGCTGACTGCACTTGTTCTTGAATCTTTGCCCGACGCTGCTCTAGATCAACCTCTACAAAAGCAGAGTGCAGACTTGTAACATAACTCTCTGCTTGGGAAATTGTGACTGGCTCTGGATGTAAAACCCGATGCCCCTGAGATATGCGATCGCTGTTTATCGTTTCTGAGCCATTAACAATTTTAATCGGAAGTAGGGCATCGTCTAATAAAGCTACCAGCCAGTTGATTGGTCGGGAAAATTTAAGGTCGCCATCACCCCAACGCATCAAACGTTTGCCTTCTAGTCCCAAAATCCACTGGGGAACTAGTTGGGTTAAAATTTCAGCCGTTGTCCGACCAGGGATTGTTTGCTGGATAAAAACAAATTCTCCTTTTTCTGTAGGTCGAACTTGCAAAGCGTGTACTTCTACGCCCTTCTTTCTAGCAAAACCTTCAGAGCTGCCTTTGTTGGTTTGCCATCTTTGAACGCTGTCTGTGCTGGCGGTCCTTTAATTTCTTCTTCTCGGTCTGGTTGCTGCGTTGGCAGACCGAGAATTAACACTGCCAACCGCCGGGGTGTACCGTAAATTTCAATTGCTGCGCTAGTTAGGCTATTTTCAGTAAGGCTTTGAGGAATACGCGATCGCCACTGCTGAATTGCATTATCTAAAAAGCTTGCAGGTAATTCTTCTGTACCGACCTCTAATAAAAATGAAGGCATATAAAATTAATGGTTTAGGGATATTTCCTAAATATAAGTTTAGGGGCGATTACATTCTGGTAACTGGTAGCTATTACTCTCAGCAGTTGACAGCTAAAAAAAGTTCGGAATGCATACGTCTGGGGCGCATAATCCTGCAACTTTTAGAGTTGTCACTGTCAATGTATTTAAATCTACCCGCCGAATTGCATGATTATTAGTATCAGCAATATATAAGTGACTAAGAACACTTAACCCAGAAGGCTCACTAAAGCGCGTGTTGATTCCTTGACCATCTTGTAACCCAGCCGAACCTCCCAGTATATTCTTACAGCTTCCATCGCGTGGATCAATTAACTTAATTTTGTGGTTGTAACTATCTGCCACCCAAAGTTTACCTTGGGCATATTCCACACCCAAGCAGTGCTGCATCCGGACTTCTGCACCAGTACCATCAACATCACCAAAGCCAAATAAATCACCACTTCCGCATACTGTCCGCACTTGTGCTTCAACTATACCAACGCCCCGAATTGAGCTTATTTCACTATCGGCAACGTATAATTCTTGTCCATTAGTTGTGATTCCACTGGGTTGAGCAAAGGTACATTCAGTAAGTGAACCGTCAACTCCCGCTTCTGCACCAGTACCAGCATAGGTTTTAACGATGCCAGTTTCTAGTTGCATTTCCCAAATTTGATGAGATCCAGCCATCGCAACGAACAGAGAATTGCCTACCTTTTCTAAATCCCAAGGCGAATTCAGAGCGGTTGCCAAAGCATTTCCACCATGAGGACGAATACTGCGGCTTTGTTCACCTGTACCAGCGATCGTCTGCACTATTTGATTTTTGAGGTCAATCCGCCGCAAGGCGTGGTTTTCTGTATCAGCCACATACAACAGCTTGTTTTTTTCATCGAATGCCATTCCTTGGGGTGCAGCAAACTCAGCTTCAATGAAGGAACCATCAATAAACCCTTTGCCACCAGTACCAATTAAATACTTAATTTCCCCATCTAAGGTACTAACAACAATCCGGTGATGTCCAGAGTCGGCAATAAAGAGGTTATCTGTGGTAGCTAGAACTTTACCAGGAAAAGCTAGGGGTGTTACTGATGGTTGTCGTTGTTTTTCTACGATGCTTAGTTCTTGAAAATTAATAGTGCCTTTTTCTTGGTGTTCTTGAATTACCTGCTCAATTAAGTGTTCTAGTACATCTCGCTTACCTTCACCAGAGACGCAACTAATTACATATCCTGCCAGATTAATCACCACTAATGTTGGCCATGCACGAACAGCATACTGTTGCCAAACCCTAAAATTACTATCAACTAGTACCGGATGTTCAATGTCATAGCGCAGAATAGCCTGACGGATATTTTCGATTTCTTTTTCGTTATCAAATTTGGCAGAGTGAATGCCAATAACAGTGAGGACAGCTTTATATTTCTGTTCTAGGTACTTTAGGTCAGGTAGGATGTGCAAGCAGTTAATACAGCAATAAGTCCAGAAATCTAGAATTACTACTCTGCCTTTAAGTTGCTGAAGAGACAATGGTTTGTCAGTGTTGAGCCATACTTGATTCTGAGGTAGTTCGGGCGCTCTGACACAGGGCATCTTCATACATACCTTGATTACTTATAAAGTTTAGTGCTTTCTTACCCTGATCATTGCCTTACTTGATACTTTTTTAGTGAAATTATATAGCCTGAAACTGGCTCTAAATAATCCCATCTAGACTTAACGGTAGACTGGACGATCGCCAAATTACAGGCTTTAGTTTTATATCTAGACAAGTGATGTAGAAATAGCGTTTTTGATCGGAGCTAAAGCTTACTTAGTACTG
The DNA here is from genome assembly GCA_030446505.1 of Chroococcidiopsidaceae cyanobacterium YX2bin18. Taxonomy (GTDB): domain Bacteria; phylum Cyanobacteriota; class Cyanobacteriia; order Cyanobacteriales; family Chroococcidiopsidaceae; genus JAHHHE01. The sequence goes on from JAUJND010000026.1 coordinate 19,144, forward strand.
TCTACATTTTCTTGAGCTTTATCCATAGCTCCTTTTTTGTCCGATTCATTTTCGTCAAATGTAATTCGTGTTTGACGGGCTTTAAGATCAAGAGTTTCAGGAATATTCTCTCCTAGCTTTTTAATATTCTTCAAACCAGTATCCCCAATACGTCTTCCAGGAGCATCACCCAAGTCTTCAGCTTTTGATTGAATCCGCTTAACAGTATCGGCGGTTACAGGATTGTACTCTCCTGTTTGAGTGTTTAGCTCTGTAGCCTGTGCTTGCAGAAATGTACTGTTGTTAAAGGCAGAAACTACTAGAAATGTAACAGTCGCCAAGAAAACAGTAATAATTTGGCGTAATCTAATGGTTTGCAACCGACTAATTATTTGTTTCATCTCAAATACTCCATCAATTTTGGATATAGGGCTTTTTAGCTGTCTTTGGGATAGGTTTTGCTGTTTAGCGCCCCTAACTAGACTACAGGAATTCAGCCGTAGAGCAATCTCTAAATGTAAAGCCCTCTTTAGCTACTTACCAGGTCAATCTTTACTCGGTTAGTGGTTAAGGATCTTCTTCCTTGAGTTAGAAGGTTGAGATATAACAATTGACACAGCTGAATAGTAGTCAATTCTGATCAATCCGTTTCCGTTCTAAATGAAGATGTTGGAGAAACTGCATCCGGTTCAGGTAAGCTTTCTGTTTGAGCCGCATCCGGTGGTAAGACTTCAGGTGAAGGCTCAATAATTTCTGGTATTGAAGGTAAGTCAGGAGACGGCTTGAGCGCTGGACGGCGGAAGCGACTGAAAAAGTTACCTGATTTTTGTTTTAGCTGTTCAAATTCTGGTTTTGATTCAGCTAATGGAGTTGGTTCTACTTCTGGGGTAGTTTCTATGGGTGGCGTTTTTAAAGGCTGTTGTTCTGGTTTATTCTCTGGTGCAGGAGTTTCGATTACCTCTGGTAGCGTGGGGGGTAAGCTGGGCGATCGCGTGGCAGATCGACGGCGGCGATTGAAAAATCCGCCAGCTTTTTTGGGTTCTAGTTCTTTCGACTCTGTTTCACTCGTCGGTGGCTCTTGAGGTTCAGTGTCAGTTACTTTATCTTGAGCTTGAGTTTCTGGGATTGGAGGTGTGATCGGAATTGGTGTGGTTGTGCCTGTAGTGTAGTTGGGATCTACAATTCCACGAGCTTCAGCTGCTGTTAGTTCGCCTCTTACTAACTTGGAGAGCGTATCTTTACCTTTGGGTTCGTAAGTAATTAACCGGACTGTGTTGTTAAACACATTTTTAACAGAATTTCCCTGCTCATCTAAAAACTCTAGCTGCACCCAGTTTTTCCCTGGCTTGAAACCTTTAAGATATAGAGGTTGCCAGCGATCTAAGACAAAACTGCTGCCATTAATCGTGCAGCGAATGCGCCAATCAGCAATGTCATCTTTAGAGTCTTGTTGGGCAACGAGGTGCAGGGGAGCATTTGTTAAGTAAAAGTCTAAAAGTATTGGTTCTGCCCCGTAGCTACCTTTAGGACGACTGTAGGTTAACAAAGGTTGGGCTGTATCAGGATTATTATCCTGAGTTTTTGTGAAGATGTGAAAAGTTGTCTGAGCGTAAGCACCTTCATTTTTAAAGCTTTCATGCCAAGGGCGTGAGGCAAAGACTCGCAGCGTGTGGGTGCCAGGCGAGATGTCTGGAAATACCAGTGGCTCGTTTAAATCGTAAACAGCTATATATGGTTGATTATCAAGAATAACGTGCAGGTGAGGACCCATATCGAGTTGCTGATTTTTAAAGAGAGTTAAATCTTGAACCTGCAACTTTACTGTTAACGTGTCTTCTTGCAGAACCTGATCGGGTTGAGGGTTCAAAATCGCCACTTGCGGTTGGTAAGTCTCTAATGTTGAGCGTAGTTGTTGAATAACTGACGGCGGGGAAACCTCTGAAATGCTGCCAGATAGTTGAGCAGGACTAACGTTGAGCGATCCTGCTGGGGTTGCAGCACGAAGGGCTTGTGAATCGGCGCGATCGCCACAACTCACCATCAAAACCAAAATTCCTGTGATTAGCCACGCACGAAGCGCTTTGTAATCTTTTGCAACCAATTTATGCCAAACACCCAGTCACACTCCTAAGCTAAGACATCAAAGTTTTACTGTGTTGCTGCCGTCCCTTTAATATTAAGCGCTGGAAACCTCAACTAGAGGGGCAAGTATAGCACCCTGATATTAACTGTTGCCAACCAGATTTTACTTTTTTGAATTTATAAAGAACTTATTGATTCCAGCGCCTACTCCTCCCATTACCAATAACAACGCAATTGTTGAAAGCACCATAGTGAACTTAAATTGCAGGGGTATAGGCACCAACCGCTACGCCCTTATCAAATAAAGGTTTTAAAACGTGTGTAGGACAAGATTCTCCTCCCTGTCTCACCAACTAGAAGCTAAATTCCAGGGTAATAATTATTAATTTCTGTAAATTATATGCAGATTCTCTTGACTTCTTTCCAAGTCTTTTCAACTCGTATACTAGAATCTGCTTGCAATCCAGCGATCTTGAATTATTGTTAACAACACCGCAACACAGAGGCAGACATGAGCCTATAATTCTTCAGAAGAAAGCAATTTCCACAAGCGGTCTTCATTGCTGGTTCAGCCTGATTCTGAATTAGTTAGAGTGACTGACTCAGCCAAAGACAACTGGTGGTATTAATGATTCCTGATTCCTTGTCTAGAGAGGAGAGTCTGAATGACGATTAGTCCTCCGGAGCGAGAGGAGAAAAAGGCAAGGGTTGTTGTCGATCAAGACCCGGTTCCCACTTCATTTGAACTGTGGGCTAAACCAGGTCATTTTGACCGCACCTTAGCTAGAGGTCCCAAAACAACCGCCTGGATTTGGAACCTTCATGCTCTCGCCCACGATTTTGATAGTCAAACGAGCGACTTAGAAGACGTATCCCGTAAGGTCTTCGCCGCCCACTTTGGTCAATTGGCTGTGATCTTCCTGTGGATCAGTGGGATGGAGTTTCATGGCGCTCGCTTTTCAAACTACGAAGCTTGGCTGACCGACCCAATAGGCATTAAGCCTAGTGCTCAAGTCGTTTGGCCGATTGTTGGTCAAGACATTTTAAATGCCGATGTTGGGGGTGGCTTCCACGGTATTCAAATTACCTCCGGCTTATTTCACATTTGGCGGGCTGCTGGCTTTACAAATACATTCCAGCTTTATGTGACTGCTATCGGTGGCTTAGTAGCAGCAGCACTGATGCTGTTTGCTGGTTGGTTCCACTATCACAAGCGCGCTCCTAAACTGGAATGGTTCCAGAATGTGGAGTCGATGCTGAACCACCACTTGGCTGGGTTACTGGGTCTAGGAAGCCTATCTTGGGCTGGTCACCAGATTCACGTTGCTTTGCCAACTAACAAGCTATTGGATGCCGGGGTAGCGCCAGGGGATATTCCCTTGCCCCATGAATTCATTTTGAACACTAGTTTAATGGCAGAGTTGTATCCCAGCTTTGCCAAGGGCTTAACACCGTTTTGGACGTTGGATTGGGGTCAGTATGCTGACTTTTTGACCTTCAAAGGCGGCTTGAACCCAGTCACAGGCAGCTTGTGGCTCACAGATACAGCACACCATCACTTGGCGATCGCTGTACTGTTCTTGATTGCAGGTCACCAATACCGTACCAATTGGGGCATTGGTCACAGCATTAGAGAAATTCTAGAGAACCACAAAGGTCCCTTTACAGGTGACGGTCACAAGGGTCTCTATGAAAACCTGACAACATCCTGGCACGCTCAATTGGCAGTTAACCTAGCAATGCTGGGTTCTTTGAGCATCATTGTGGCGCACCATATGTATGCGATGCCTCCGTATCCGTACATAGGGGTAGACTACGCAACTTCGCTTTCAATGTTTACCCACCATATGTGGATTGGCGGCTTCTTCATTGTTGGCGGAGCAGCCCACGGTGCCATCTTTATGGTGCGTGACTATGATCCGGTAGTGAACCAAAACAACCTGATCGATCGAGTGCTGCGTCACCGAGATGCGATTATCTCTCACCTGAACTGGCTGTGTATGTTCTTGGGCTTCCATAGCTTTGGCTTGTACGTTCACAACGACACAATGCAGGCTTTGGGTCGTCCCCAAGATATGTTCTCCGATACAGCGATTCAGCTCCAACCTGTATTTGCTCAGTTTGTGCAAAATATCCAAACCTTGGCTCCGGGTACAACTGCTCCTAATCAGCTTGAACCTGTTAGCTATGTTTGGGGTGGTGGAGTTGTCGCGGTAGGTGGCAAAATTGCCATGATGCCGATGGCGCTAGGTACGGCGGATTTTATGATCCACCATATTCATGCGTTCCAAATCCATGTGACAGTGCTGATTTTGCTGAAGGGTTTCCTATTTGCCCGTGGTTCTCGTTTGGTGCCAGACAAAGTTAACTTGGGCTTCCGCTTTCCCTGCGACGGACCTGGTCGCGGCGGTACTTGCCAAGTATCTGGTTGGGATCACGTGTTCTTGGGTCTATTCTGGATGTTCAACACGATTGCGATCGCGGTTTACCACTTCAGTTGGAAAATGCAATCGGATGTGTGGGGAACTATCGATCCAGACGGCAACATAGCTCATATCACGGGCGGTAACTTTGCTCAAAGTGCAAACACTATCAATGGTTGGTTGCGTGACTTCCAATGGGCTCAATCTGTTCAAGTGATTCAGTCCTACGGTACAGCGCTCTCAGCTTACGGTTTGATCTTCTTGGGCGCTCACTTTGTTTGGGCATTTAGCCTCATGTTCCTATTCAGTGGTCGCGGCTACTGGCAAGAACTGATTGAATCAATCGTTTGGGCGCACAACAAGCTGAACTTTGCACCAGCAATTCAGCCCCGCGCACTAAGCATTATTCAGGGTCGAGCTGTTGGGGTGACTCATTTCCTCTTCGGAGCAATCGTCACAATATGGGCGTTCTTCGAGGCGCGCATTATTTCAGTAGGGTAGCATTCAGCCATCAGCGGTTAGCACTTCAGTTGAAGGCTAATAGCTGATGGTTTAAGGGAAGACGATTCACTAAAACCTATGGCAACAAAATTTCCAAAATTTAACCAGGAGCTCGCTCAAGACCCGACAACACGTCGGATCTGGTACGGGATAGCTACAGGCAACGACTTTGAAAGCCACGATGGGATAACAGAGGAAAATCTTCACCAAAAGATTTTTGCTACCCATTTCGGTCACGTGGCAATCATCTTCCTGTGGACTTCCAGCCTCCTATTCCACGTCGCCTGGCAAGGTAACTTCCAACAGTGGATTAAAGATCCGCTGAATGTCCGTCCCATCGCTCATGCAATTTGGGACCCTCACTTTGGTTCGCCAGCAGTAGATGCGTTTACGCAAGGTGGCGCAACTTATCCAGTTAATATTGCTTACTCTGGTGTATACCACTGGTGGTACACGATCGGAATGCGGACGAACAATGACCTGTACATGGGTGCAGTGTTCCTGCTCCTCTTAGCGGCACTGTTCTTGTTCGCCGGTTGGCTGCACTTGCAGCCTAAGTTCCGTCCTTCCTTAGCTTGGTTTAAGAGTGCTGAACCGCGGTTGAACCACCACTTAGCAGGTTTGTTTGGAGTTAGCTCTTTAGCATGGACTGGTCACTTAGTTCACGTTGCTATCCCCGAATCTCGCGGACAGCACGTGGGTTGGGACAACTTCCTCACAACTCTGCCACACCCAGAGGGATTGAAACCATTTTTCACGGGTAATTGGGGTGTTTACGCGGCAAACCCGGATACACCTGGTCATCTATTTGGCACATCTCAAGGTGCGGGTGATGCGATTCTGACCTTCTTAGGTGGCTTCCATCCTCAGACTCAGTCATTGTGGCTGACGGATATGGCTCACCACCACCTAGCGATCGCGGTTATCTTCATTATTGCGGGTCACCAATACCGGACTAACTTTGGCATTGGTCATAGCATCAAAGAAATGCTAAATGCTAAGAATTTCTTTGGCGTTAAAACTCAAGGTCAAGGTAACCTAGCTCACCAAGGGTTGTACGACACCTATAACAACTCGCTGCACTTCCAGTTATCTATCCACTTGGCATCGCTGGGGACTATCCTTTCCCTAGTAGCGCAGCATATGTATGCTCTACCTCCCTATGCATTCATGGGGCAGGACTTCACAACTCAGGCAGCGCTTTATAGCCACCACCAGTACATTGCTGGTTTCCTGATGGTAGGAGCGTTCGCTCACGCAGCAATTTTCTGGGTGCGCGACTACGACCCTGACCAAAATAAAGGTAATGTGCTAGAACGCTTGCTGAAGCATAAAGAGGCGATTATCTCACACCTAAGCTGGGTATCGCTGTTCTTGGGATTCCACACTTTGGGACTGTACGTCCATAACGATGTTGTGGTTGCCTTCGGCACACCTGAAAAGCAAATTCTGATTGAGCCAGTGTTTGCCCAGTTCATTCAAGGTGCTCATGGCAAAGCCTTATATGGCTTTGATGCCCTGTTGTCGAATCCAGATAGTATTGCTTCTACTGCTGGTGCTGCCTGGTTACCTGGCTGGGTAGATGCTATCAACTCTGGCACCAACTCCCTGTTCTTGACTATTGGTCCTGGTGACTTCCTAGTACACCACGCCTTTGCATTGGGTCTACACACCACCACTCTGATTTGTGTCAAGGGTGCGTTAGATGCCCGTGGTACCAAGCTGATGCCTGATAAAAAGGACTTCGGTTTTACCTTCCCCTGCGATGGTCCTGGTCGTGGTGGCACCTGCCAAACTTCTGCTTGGGAGCAATCTTTCTTCCTGGCTACGTTCTGGATGCTCAATACTCTTGGTTGGGTCACCTTCTATTGGCATTGGAAGCATCTGGGCATCTGGCAAGGTAATGTGGCTCAGTTCAATGAGTCTTCTACCTACCTGATGGGCTGGCTGCGGGATTACCTGTGGCTGTACTCTGCTCAGGTAATTAACGGTTATACACCTTATGGCGTAAATAACCTGTCTGTTTGGTCTTGGATGTTCCTATTCGGTCACTTGGTTTGGGCAACCGGCTTCATGTTCTTAATCTCTTGGAGAGGTTACTGGCAAGAGTTGATCGAAACTTTAGTCTGGGCACACGAGCGTACTCCGTTGGCGAACTTAGTTCGCTGGAAGGACAAGCCTGTTGCTCTGTCAATCGTCCAAGGTTGGGCAACTGGTTTAGCTCACTTTACAGTTGGCTATATCTTCACCTACGCTGCCTTCCTCATCGCCTCAACTGCTGGTAAATTTGGCTGATCTCCTGTAGTTCGGTGAATAAGTAACTTTTAAGGTTACTAAAATAAATCCTCCATATTCATGGGGGATTTATTTTGAACAATTTTTGGCTGTAATGCGTGGTTGAGAAATCAGTTAAAGTAGTAATCTTAGCAGCAGACATTTGTCAGACAAATCTTAATTACTTCAAAATCTTTTAACCAACATTATGGGTATTTTCGTAAAATTTGGGCTTGATAAAGCGTAGCGCAAATCTGAATTAGTCCCATTGTGATAAACAGAACATTAAACGAGAAGTAATTTATAATTAGTCCTCCAATAATCATTGCAAAACCAGTTGTAAGTTGTGTTTGTCCAGCAGCAAGACCCCAAATATATCCTGAATCCTCTTGAGCACTATGTTTTGCGTAGAGTGCATCCCAAGTAGGAGCAGCGAGTGCAGCCGCAATTCCTAGACCAACTTGAACGCAAAGTAAGTGTAGTGTTGAGGATGCCAACAAATAACTAAACGTAAACACAGCATTTAACGCATAGCCTGCAACTAATAACTTTTCCTTGCTAAATTTCTTGTCTGAGAGCTTTCCCACAAACTTAGTAAAAATTCCCGCTGCAATTAAATAAGTCGCCCAAATCCAAGATATCTCCAGAATGTTACCGCCTATTTTCTCCGTAAGTACTCCAAGAATAGGTCCTAACATTCCTTCGCCCAGATACCAAATACTGCTACCGTAAAGAAGTATTTGTGTACTTTTATTGAGTTTCTTGTTGTAAGGGAGTACGTTCTTTAACAGAATACTTCTTGTCCTTTTGCTTAATTTATTAGCTTGAAGCAATAAGCTACTAACTGTTAAAAACATAAAAAGCTTGTCTTAATAAATTAAATTTTAACTGTAGATATTTGTTGATATTGAATGGCAATGCATTCTTGGACAATTTTTAGATCAAGATACTTTTGCCTTATTTGAGATGGAAGATGCCTGAAATCCTTTATGATTTCTCTACAATTTTTATTTCCACACTTACACTGCATTGTCCAATGATCTTCGTCCATTGTATTTGAGTAATCAAAATAAATTTCTTCTCCTTTGAAGATGAAGTGCAATTAGGACAGTATTATTTTGGATACCTGCATTAGGATTACAAGAATGATTTACAAAACGACCTGGCTCTTCAACATCAATATAAAGATTATTACCGATTTGAAGAGCATCTCCCTGTTTACTTCCTTTAGCAAGTGTTTGCTTGAAATCGATATAACGACCCTTAAACCTGAGAATTTCTTCTCCTGTTTTAATAAAGTTTTTGCGAAGAGACCTTTTCCAAAACTACATTCAGCAATATAAAAATTACTACTTAAAGTATTAAACAAATTAGCTTGTTGACTTAAAAAATAGCCTGTTTGATTCAGAGAAGGTTTCATATTATCTTTAAAAAGTAACAACCAGATAAATTTAACGCTAACTTTAGTAGGTTTCCAAGCCTAATATTACGGATACTTTTACAAGTAGTTTTTCTAGAGCTATGCCTAAACCAAACACTTGTCAGTAAACGCAAGTTTCTCCAGTAGTTGTAAGCCACTGCATTTACGTTACTTGTTAGGATTTAGCTGCATTTATACAGTAACGTAATTGGATGAAGAAGTAAAAATCAAAAATCTTGAAGGCAAACTTATAAGTTTCATTTGCGGTTATAAATATAAGAATAACAGTAGCTATGCCACACTAAAATTGTCATTAAGCATTTAATGCATCACAACTTTTCGTCGGCTAAATCTTTCTAAAAAACTGTCAATTTTCTAAACTCAGTTATTAATCAAGGTAGTAACTTTATATACACTTTGCTCAAAATAATATCTAGCTACATATTATCTGTCGAAGCGTAATTTCACTGATACTTTGAACCAGTCTACTCTTTCTATAAAAATACTTCAGTAGAGATACGGTAGTACTGTTGATAGCTTCATGCTTTTGTAAGGATATATTTGTCCCACACTTATCTTTAACTAACAAATAAGCAAAACTTTTTAAAAATTATGAGTCGTTCGCCGCTATTCAGAAACCTTACCCGGGCAATGCGGATTGCTCTTTACTGCGAAAAGCATAATATTTCAACGAGCCAGGGACTAGAGCAGTTAGCTGCTTTAGAATCGCGCGTAGCTCACTGGCGTACCAGCAGACGCAAGTTTCTGGCACTGACAGCGGTAAGCGCCTGCGGAGCAGTTACCGGATTGGGTCGTACTCAAGCAGCGCCGCCGTTAAGGTCGGACGTAAAAGTAGGAATCGTCGGCGCTGGTTTGGCGGGTCTTACCTGTGGCTATGAATTTAAAAAGAACGGGATCTCGGCAACACTTTATGAAGCTAGCAACCGAGTGGGAGGGCGCTGTTTTTCCCTCGGTGGCACATTCTCAAGACCTGTTAACTTCCCAAATCAAGTTGTCGAGCGGGGTGGTGAGTTCATCGACAACCTTCACAAAACAATGATCGGCTATGCGCGGCAGTTTGGTCTGACGCTTGAAGATATGGGGAAGCAACCAGGGGAAATTTTTTATTATTTTAACGGACAGCGCTATCCAGAGTCAGTAGTTGTCAACGAGTACCGCAACTTGGTAGCTGCGATGCGGACAGACTTAATTAAGCTCTCAGCTGCACCGACTGCTGACAATCACACGGATGCTGACGTTGTATTCGACAACATCAACTTGCTGGAGTATCTGGAAACCCGTAAAGCTGGAAATGTAATTAAAGCAGCGATCGCCGCAGCTTACATGGCAGAGTTTGGTCTTGAAATATACGAGCAAAGCTGTCTCAACTTTCTCCTGTTTATCCACGCAGACAAGAGGTCAAAGTTTACCCCTTTTGGGATCTTTAGCGACGAACGTTATCACATTATTGGCGGCAACGAGCAAATTGCCCAGGGTCTTAGCAACCAACTCCAAGGACAGATTAATCTGAGAATGCGGCTCGTTAAAGTTCGCAAGAACGCAATGAACCAAATTGAACTTACATTCCAAAATAATTCGCAGACCACAACTGCAATTTATGATGCCGTTGTCTTGGCAATTCCGTTTACAGTTCTGCGCGAAGTTGAACTAGATCCGAGTCTTGAACTTCCCGGCTGGAAACGCCAGGCGATCGCTCAACTTAGTTACGGCAAGAACGCCAAGATGATGGTCGGCTTTAACAGTCGTCCGTGGATCACTCAAGGTAGCAACGGCACATCCTACTCGAACCTGCCAAACCATCAGACTACATGGGAGTCAAACCCGACTAAAGCGACAAATATCTCGGCAGTACTGACGGACTACTCAAGCGGCAACCGGGGCGCACGCCTGAACCCGTCCCAGGTTCAGCTAGAGGCAATGCGCTTTCTCGGCGACCTGGACATTGTGTATCCCGGTGCACTGGCGGCAGCAAAACGCGATCCCGAAGGGGCAAGCCGCCAAGAGCGGCATCACAATAATTTTCAAGTACATCTTGAACACTGGCCCTCAAACCCACTGATGAAAGGTAGCTATGCCTGCTGCTACAAGCCAGGTCAATTTACGACAATTGGCGGCAATGAAGGCAAGCCAATTGGTAATCTCCACTTTGCCGGCGAACACACCAACTCTTTCTACGAGTGGCAAGGCTACATGGAAGGGGCAGCCCTTTCGGGTATTCAGGCCGCTAAAGAGATTCTTCAGGATCTTAAGGTGGGTAAGTTGTAAGTTTTGTAAAGCTTAGAGGGATGGCTTAATTGGAGGCTAAAGAAGCGCAAAACTTGGGCTAAATATTGATAACACTGAAGCATTCGTTCGCGCTATTTAACTTGATGATTCTCCGGTGGAATGTTACGTTCTTGAAAATGCGTTTTAGAAGCCTCCGATTTAACCCGCTGAAAGTGAACCCCATGACACTGCGTAATAAAACATTGCTACTCATTGGCGTGACACTAATCAGTCTAATTGGGGTTATATACGGCACCTCATCGACGATTTTACTGCACGGTTTTGCCGAAGTAGAGGCAGAGAATACGCGGCAAAATGTTAAACGAGTTCAGGATGCCTTATCTGAAGAAATTACTAAATTAGATCTGACAACTCGTGATTGGGCTGAGTGGGATGATACCTACGGCTTCGTTCAGGATGGCAACAAGGCAAGGGCATATTTTAAAGCGAATCTCAGGGATAACATCACTATCGCTAGAATCAAGGTCAATTTAATGCTGTATGTCCACTCCTCTGGACGAATGGTCTTTGGCAAAGGCTTTGACCTTGAGCGTGAAAAAGTCATACCAATTACGAAAGACTATCAAAAACATTTTTCTGATAACCGCATCCTGCTTCAACCCCAGATAAAAAGTTCCTTAACGGGACTGATTTTGCTTCCGGAAGTTCCGATGCTGATTGCCTCAAGACCGATCCTGCACACTGCAAGCACGGGTCCGGTTGCGGGAACATTACTCATGGGACGTTACCTAAATGCCGCTGCAATCAAACGGCTGGCGGAGCGAACCCATTTATCTATCACTACTCATCGGTTTAGCGATCCGCAGCTGCCTCCCGACTTCCAGGCAGCACGTTCCTCTTTGTCAGCAAAAGAACCAATTTTAGTCCGACCATTGAGTGAACAAAGTGTTGCAGGATACACCATACTTAAGGACATTTATGGTCAGCCTGCAATTTTGATGCGCGTAGACAGCCCCAGAATGATTTATCAGCAAGGTCAAGCCAGTATTCGTTATCTTATCTTGTCTATCCTGGTCGTTGGTCTGGTATTTAGTTTAGCTACTCTATTACTTTTAGAAAAATTGATTTTGTCTCGGCTATCTCGTCTTAGTGCTGATGTTCACGGTATTGGCACAAGTGGTAACCTGGCAACACGAGTTTCATCAATTAGTGGTACAGACGAATTCTCTAGCCTAGCTGACACTATTAATGAAATGCTAGCAGCATTGGAACATTCGTTGGATGAGCAACGCCAGAGAGAAGATCGCTGCTACAAGCAAAACGCAACACTTGCGGAACTAGCAAAGTATAAAGCTCTAGACCGTGAGAATTTAAATGCTAGTTTCAGGAAAATAACACAGGCTGCGGCTCTTACCCTCGCGGTTGAGCGCACTAGTGTCTGGTTATTTAATGACGAGCACTCAAAGCTTCACTGCATCAACCTGTATGAACAAAGTACAGGTGAGTATTCTCAAGGCATGGAGCTAACAGCAGCAAGTTATCCTGTTTACTTCAGGGCGTTGGCAGAACGTACCCTTGCGGTGTCCGATGTCAATACCGACCCCAGAACCAAGGAACTGTTAGAGTATTACACTCTACTTGGGATTGGATCTGTTTTAGATGCACCTATTTGGCTAAATGGAGAGGTGGCAGGAGTCGTTTGTCATGAATGCGTAGCAGCTAGCCGTCAGTGGGTATTAGAGGAACAGAATTTCGCTGCTTCGATAGCAGATTTAGTTTCCTTAGCAATTGAAGCATCTGAGCGTAAGCGATCGCAAGAAGAACTGCGATTGGCTCACGACGAATTAGAAACACGGGTTGCAGGACGGACTGCTGAACTTGCTCAAGCAAATATTGAGTTGCGCTCTGAAGTCAGCGAACGCAAAATAATCGAAGCAAAATTAATCCATGATGCCTTTCACGATTCCCTCACAGGCTTACCAAACCGGGCATTATTTATCGAACGGCTAGGACGTGTAATTCAGCGGACAAAAAGACACAAAGATTATTATTTTGCTGTACTCTTCCTAGACTTAGATCGCTTTAAGGTTATTAATGATAGCTTGGGTCACTTGCTAGGCGATCAACTACTAATTGGATTTGCCCGGAGATTGGAGATCTACCTACGTTCTGTAGATACAGTGGCACGTCTTGGCGGGGACGAGTTTGTAATTTTGCTCGATGGTATCAAGGACATCAACTGTGCAACTCAAATTGCTGACCGAATTCAAAAGGAATTAACTGCACCTTTTGATCTTAATGGATACGAAGTATTCATTAGCACAAGCATTGGCATTGCTTTAAGTACAACAGGTTATAACCAGCCAGAGGAAATTTTACGCGATGCTGATACGGTAATGTATCGTGCTAAGGCACTTGGTAAAGCACGCTACGAGGTGTTTGATAAAGATATGCACGCACGGGCAGTTACCCTATTGCAGCTGGAAAATGACCTGCGGCGATCGCTTGAGCGTCAAGAACTGCAAGTTCACTATCAACCTGTCGTTTCACTTAAAACTGGCAGAATTAATGGTTTCGAGGCACTTGTCCGCTGGCAACACCCACGTCGGGGTCTGGTTTTTCCAGCAGAGTTTGTGGCGATCGCAGAAGAAACCGGATTGATTGTTCCTATCGGTTACTGGGTACTCTGCGAGGCTTGTCGCCAAATGAGTGCATGGCAGAAATTTTATCAAGCAAGTGATCCTTTAACAATCAGCGTCAACTTTTCTGGTAAACAGTTTTCCCAACCGGATTTGATTAAACAAGTTGACCAAATTCTCAAAAAAACTGGTCTTGATGGCAAAAGTTTGAAGTTTGAGATCACAGAAAGTGTGCTAATTGGAAATTGTGACTCAGCAACTGCCATGCTCTTGCAATTAAAAAGTTTAGGTGTTCAAGTGGACATTGATGACTTTGGCACAGGCTATTCATCATTGAGTTATTTGCACCGCTTTCCGATTGATGCATTAAAGATTGATCGCTCATTCGTTAGCAGAATGGGCATTAATAACGAGAACTTAGAAATTGTCCAAACAATTGTAACAATGGCTCATAATCTGGGCATGAGTGTGGTTGCAGAAGGGATAGAAACGGCTGAGCAGTTGGCGCAACTTAGGTCATTACAATGTGAATATGGTCAGGGATATTTTTTCTCCAAACCATTGAACCCAGAAGCAGCGGCAGCTTTCATTGCTAAAGAAGCTTTGTTAGTCCAAAGTGGTGCTGCATAAATTAATACCCTATGACCTCATCGACAGGCTGATCCGCTGTAATTGCTCCTCTACTTTCAGCACCCGAACTTTAACAACTTGTCCTACCTTAACTACCTGATGTGGGTCAGCAACAAATCGGTCAGCCAGTTGGGAGATATGCACTAGACCATCCTGATGAACGCCGATGTCTACGAAGGCTCCAAAGTTGGCAACATTTGTAACAATGCCTTCTAGTTCCATTCCTACCTGGAGGTCTGTTATTTCCTTAATCCCCTGTTTAAAGTTGGCATACTTAAACTCAGCGCGGGGATCTCTACCTGGCTTTTCCAGTTCGCTGATAATATCGCGTAGCGTTGGTTCACCAACCGTATCCGTAACGTATTTTTTTAAATTCACAGACTTGAGCTTAAGTGCCGCTTGAGCGATCTGCGCTAAAGGCACATTTAAATCAGCCGCCATCGCTTCCACCACAGCATAACTTTCTGGATGAACAGCTGTATTATCTAAGGGATTATCGCCACCACGAATCCGCAAGAATCCGGCTGCTTGCTCAAATGCCTTTGAACCTAACTTCGCGACTTTAAGCAGTGTGCGGCGATTTTTGAACACACCGTGTTCATTACGATAGGTGACGATGTTTTTCGCAATAGTAGGCGTAATCCCAGATACAAAAGTTAGGAGTTCTTTTGAAGCGGTGTTTAGATCCACTCCTACATAGTTGACGCAGCTTTCTACCGTTTGATCCAGCTTTTTTTTCAACAATTTCTGATCGACATCGTGCTGGTACTGTCCAACGCCAATCGACTTCGGATCAATTTTGACAAGTTCAGCCAAAGGATCTTGCAAGCGACGACCAATGCTGATTGCACCACGAACCGTAATATCAAGCTCAGGGAACTCAGCGATCGCCACCTCACTTGCAGAATAAATTGATGCTCCCGACTCGTTCACCATTACCTTAATCGGCTGCTGAGTGCTCGTTGCCAAAACTTCAGTCAGGAACTCCTCTGTCTCACGTCCAGCTGTACCATTACCAATAGCAATTAGTTCAATCTTGTGCTTGTCAATCAAGTTCTTAATTGTGCTGGCAGCCTTCAGACGTTGCTCCGCTGCTTGGTGCGGAAACACTGCTTGGTATTCCAAAAATTTCCCTGTCTGATCAACAACAGCAACCTTGCAGCCAGTCCGAAATCCGGGATCAATTGCCAACGTCGGTTTCATTCCCGCAGGGGGAGACAGCAACAATTCCCGCAGATTAGCTTCAAACGTCTTGATCGACTCGAAGTCGGCATAGATTTTCTGCTCAGAAATCACTTCACTAATCACAGAAGCTTTGATTAAACGGTTGAATGCATCCTTAAGCATCTCTTGGTAAAAATCCCGTATTGCTGGAACTTTTGTGTGAATTTCTGTCGACTCTAGGTAGGACAGCACAATGTCCTGATCAAAAGAGAGTTCAAAGCTCAACACACCCTCAGTTGCTCCCCGGCAAAGTGCCAGCATATTGTGCGGCGCAATGTTTCTCACCCCAATTTGGAAGTTTCGGTACATCTCAAACTTGGTTGTACCTTCGGGATAATCATTTTTAATTCGGGAGATAAATACCCCTGAATTTAGGAGGTATTCTCGCAAGTATGACCGTAACTCAACCTTATAAGCCACCTCTTCAGCTAAAATATCGGAGGCACCTTTAAGCGCTTCCTCCACCGTTATTGCCTTGTCCTGGTATTTTGCAGCTTCTTGAGCCAATGACGCTGAAACAACACTTTTAAGGTTTAACGCCTTAATAAATTCTGCTAATGGTTCCAAGCCTTTTTCTCTAGCAATAGTGGCGCGTGTCCTGCGCTTTGCTTTATAGGGAAGGTAAATGTCTTCTAGTTCAGTTTTCTGGAAACAGGCGGCAATTTTAGCTTTGATCTCGTCCGTGAGTTTGTCTTGCTCGGCGATCGCACTCAAAATCACCGTCTTGCGCTCTTCGAGTTCAGTCAAGTAGGTAAAGCGATCCGACAAGTCGCGCAGCTGAATTTCATTCATCTCCTCAGTGCGCTCTTTCCGGTAGCGAGCAATAAAAGGGACAGTTGCGCCTTCAGCGAAAAGTTCCAGAGCGTTTTTAATCTGAGTCGGTTTGAGTGAAAGCTCAGCAGCTAAAATTTGAGGGATAGTCAGCATCGGGTATCGAGGTTAAAAGCTTGGTTCTAAATATAAAATGATAAATCGCTACTGTTTCCTGCACAGGCAGGATGACCATCAAACAAATCAAATCAGATTGCTATAGATAAAAAAGTTCAGATAAAAATGAAAGATTTTTTAGTTTCTTCTGTGCAGCTATTTTTAATCAGCAGTCCATCATTTTGTGATTTAACTCTATAGTCTAAAGCAAAAATTAATCATGCCATTTGATTACTCAATTGATTTTAAAACTATCGATTTTCGCTCCTCTCTGAACTTTATCGAGTTGGTAAGGGTGAACAGGGGGGAGTGCTCTTGGCAGAACCTTATAAGTCTGAGATTTTACCATATTGGCGATTTAAAACTCCAGATATTGCTAGACACTCTAGCGAGAAAATATATGAAATGTTTTTAAATTATCTTCAGCAAGAAGATTTTGTTGGTGCAGATATGGCGCGAAAGTTTATCCAAATGGGCTATACGCGATCGCGCCGCTATGCTAATCATAAGAGTGGCAGAAAATATAAGAGCAATCCTCAAAAAGAAAGCTCTAAAGAAGCACAGATTAAAGCAAGAACAGAGATTTTATCGAATCAAGTAGATCCTGTTAAAGCTGAATGTGCGGCAATTTTTAAAGAAAATGGCTTCAGGCAAAGACGAATGATAAGTATCTCCAGCTTTTAGAAAAGCATAAAAAGATGTATGAGCAAGGCTGAAATTGAGTGGATACATTAGAGAGTATATTTAATTAATAAGTGAGAATTACTTACAGCGATCGCAGATAAATACAATATTATCAGTCAAGCAGATTTACTAGATTAACTACTATAGCAGTCCTATTTCATTTATGAATGCAAGCTTATAGACAGGCAGGATGCCCATCCCACAAATCAAATCAGATTGCTATATGATTATTACCGCTGTAAAACAGTTCACGCTTACTGCTTTTTAGGATAAATAATTGTTAGGTAATTATTTGAGTTTTTTAGATATTATTAGCTTGACACTACTTTTTTTAACGAATTGGGTTATGAACCGTTACTAATTTTGTACCGTCAGGAAATGTTGCTTCAACTTGAACTTCATGGATCATTTCTGGCACACCTTCCATTACGTCATGCCACTTTAGTAGTGTGTTGTGCCATAACTCATCAAATCTGCTACTGTTTGACCGTCTCTAGCTCCTTCTAAAATTGCAGCAGAAATATAAGCAATAGCTTCTGGGTAGTTCAGCTTTAGTCCTCTATCCTTACGTCGTTCTGCTAACAAGGCAGCAGTGAAAATCAGCAGCTTGTCTTTTCTTGGGGTGTAAGTTGCATAAATTATTCCTTCAGATTTGCCAAACTCTGGGTAAGCAGACAGGTCGTCCCAAATAGGATAATCGCAGTAACTGCCACACAGCTTCGTAAACCAGTTTCGCACCTCTGCTGAATTGGAGCCACGATAGCGACATAATATGCCAGATGTGAGACGAGTGACTCCGGCTTGCCCAAGGCATTCTGCTCCCAAAGTGCGCGACTTTTTGCCACTATTTCCGGTTCAACCGCTTGTCCTAGCCAGACTAAACTGCCTACTACTGACTGTCCAGCCAACCCGTGAGGACTATTGATAATTTCTGCGCCACCTGGGAGCCATTGTCGGTCAATCCAAAGGGGGGTGTCCTTGCTGCCAAACTTCAGTGTGCGATCGCCACTCTCCCTGCAAAAATCTTTCTCCCTAGCAGTGCGACCAAACCGAGTAATATCCCAACCTAACCAACTACCTCCAATAGCTAATTCTACCCGAAGATCTTGGCGATAAATTGCACCGTTAAACACAATTGTTTCTTGAGGCAACCACTCTAAAGTAGCACCAGCGTCTACTTGCATTTATAGAGATTGTTTTGCTTATAAGCCATTACTGCGATAAATTTTACTAGCATACGTTTGTTGTAATTAAAGTTTTTGCCTGTGGTTCTAAGTGAAAATTGAGAGAGTTGCGATCGCCCCCGACAACTCCACTGTACTGTATGTAACACAACGCTATGACAAACATCTCCTTCAGGATAAAACGGTCGCTGTACCTTTAAAGGCGATCGCATTTGGTTGTAAATTAGCTGAGTTGTGCCTCTACGCTGGGCATATCAAGCTTAAGGCTGCCATGCCAGCTAGTAGGGGGTATATCCTCTTTACAAGATTTGTCCACGTCAGTTAACCCAAGTAAACGAAATACTTTTAGGGAGTTACGCAGTTGAATGTCATGCTGAACACAGTGAAGCATCCCAGAGATTCTTCGCTACCGCTCAGAATGACATTATTGCGTCAACTGCGTAAGTCCTGACTTTATTGATAACATCACACCCAACCCCAGCGCATACTCAAGCCTGCATTACAGTAGAAGTGTATAGCTTAAACCTGAGCGTATTCCACGCCAAAGTTTTGAGGAGCGCAATGAAAACACTATTAACTCTTTTTAGCAAGGGACGCAGCGAACTTCAGACAGAAATAGATAAAGCAACCAGCCTTGATGCGGTAGTTAAGTTGGTGCAAACCGCTCGACGATCTTAAAACAATGTATATCGGCGATCTGAGCGTCGTTCAAGCACGTCTAGTTCTGTTTTTCTTGGACACGCTGCGCCAATCTGTCGCCACCCTCACTGCCGTCAAAGAGACGCAATCACGCCCAGATCCGCAACAAATCATCAGTCAAACGCATCCTAACAGCATACTAAAACTGCTACAGGGAATTATCTGCTTAGGCATCTTAGTTTTGTTGTTCTCCTTAACCCGATCTGCGCCACTTACCTGGATGTCGATCTTGCTAATGTCTGTACTGATTGGACTAGAAGCTGCAATTCAACTAGGCAAAGGTAACTTCCAAAACAGTCCCGACTCTTTCAGCTAGAAGCGCCTCAGATCAGCCTCCGTGTCGATAGCAAAGTGCTTCTAGACAACATTGCCGATGCCCTAAACACCATTGACCGCGCAGTAGCTCAAGCTGAAGCAGTGAAAACTCTTGACTCAAACAGTGAAATAGAAGAGATGCCAGAACTGTTGAATTTTCTGCAAACGTTGATCGGCGTATCATCGCTGGAAAATCCTGATATGACGCTCGAACTCACCAAACTTCTGCCCCAGATTTTGATGGAGCAAGGAATTCGAGTCCAGAGTTACCGCGCAAATGACGAGCGTAGTTCTCGGAAATATTTTGACTTTGAACCGCCCATTGACGATACCAAGAACTACGTGACCCTAGCTCCCGCTTTGTTGAAGGGCGAACAGGTTCTGCGCCGAGGTCGGGTAATTGAGCCAGCTTATTCTGGCGCTAGAGAGTGACATCTTTAAAGGCACAATTCGCTGGTGATCAGGCGCGGGGCAACTTAATTCGAGACAAGTCCTCAGAATTTTTAATACTATGCATAAAGAAACAATTGGGTTTGATCTGGGACACGGTGAAACAGCCGTAGCTAAGGCAAATGTGGAGAGCATCGAGTCCCCGGAGATGCTTGAGATTAATAACAAGAAGATCCAAATCACCGCTATTGGCACTCATCCCCGCCTCGGTACTCTTGTTGGCGAACAAGCGTTAATTCAACCCGGTGTTACTAAGCTGCAAATCTCCTTTAAGCAAAAACCAAATAACGATCCAAATTACAGACAAACAATCCGCAGTTTTCTGGAAACTTACTACTACCTCTTAAAAGAAAATAAACAAATTGTAGGTGGGGAAGCCAGTTACTTTTTTGTTGGGTGTCCCTCTGGCTGGTCAGTAAGAGAACGCGAAGAATACCAAAATCTCCTCAAAGAATCTGGCATTGGACTAATAAATGTCGTACCCGAATCGCGGGCTGCTTTTATGCAGGCAAAGGAAGGCGGTAAGCTCGACTATTCCGAACTTAAATCAGCGGTGCTGATCCTCGACATTGGCTCCTCAACAACAGATTTTACCCTTGTCAAGAGCTTGTCTGAAATCCCAATGGATTTCGGGCAAAACGCTTTGGGAGCAGCCTTGATTGACAAGGCAATTTTTAGACAAACTCTTGCCAGCCACGCTCAAAAAGAGTTACTCGCAAAAGTGTTTGAGCAACATCCGCATCTCAAGTCGCGGTGTGAACTGCAATGTCGCAAGGTTAAAGAAGACTACTTTTCTAATGAAAACCTCTACAGCGATCCGGAAACATGGGCGCGTGGTTTTGAGTTTGTTAATGAACAGATTTCCTTTGTCCCCAAAGTCAATAGACTGACTATGGAGGAAATATTGAACCAACCTTTGCCTGAACTGGAGCACAAAAGTTGGACTCAGTCTTTTCGGGAAGCGGTGATTCTGGCTGCAAAAAATCTCACGGAAATAGGCATTATACCTAAAGTTGTGTTGATGACTGGCGGTGCATCTCGGATGAAGTTCACCCGGCAAATATGCGAAGAAATATTCCCTGAACCCGAATCCCAAGTTCGCCCTGATCCGGAGCCGGAGCGATGCATTGCACTGGGTCTAGCGCGTGTAGGACGCTGGGATTTGCGTGCTACTGCCTTTAAAGAAGAAGTTAACCTCCTGAGTGATTCTCAGAAGCTGAAAAACCTGATTGAGCAACATATCCCTGATCTAGTTAATTTGCTGACCAAGCCAATATCAGATGGTCTAATTGAAAATGCAGTCAAACCCAGTTTAAAAGACTGGCAAAACAACCGAGTACGGACTTTGGCTGACCTGCAAAGCTCTATTGAGACGCAAGCGACGCAGTGGTTAAAAAATAATCAGGCTCACCAGCTAATCAAGACTATATGCATTACCTGGTTTAACAGCAAGATTCAACCCGACTTGGTGCAAGAGACCGACCCGATTTGTCAAACATTCCAGATACCTACAAGTAGCTTGAGGTTTGAGGATGGGATCGACCCTACTTTAGTAAACCCAGAACTTTCAATTGGAGACGCTATTCTTGCTGATACAGTGGCGTTTGTAGTTAATCTGGTGATTGGTGGGGGCGCGATCGCTAGCATTATTACTCTACTACTAACCGGACACTTCATTTTGCCGATTGCACTGGTTTATGGCGCAACGTTTCTGGCATCGGGAGTGGAGCTAACTAAGGAAGGAATCAAGGAAGCGATCCAAAAAAATGTAGATATTCCTAGTTGGAGTCGTTCTATTTTGTTAGGAGACAGCAAAATCAACAGTGTGTGTGCGGAAATGAGTTCTGAGTTAGAGTCGGGTCTTAAAAAACAACTCACAGAAAACCGAGAAGCTTTTGATCAACTGATTAGCAAAGTCGGGCAAGAACTGAAAAAAAATCTGCACACTAAGGCGGAAGAGGCAATAATTTTAATTCAATAACTCTCTGCTAATGGGAAATCTGCTTATCTACTTACTTTGCCTTTTTAATGCTTAATGCTTTGGCAATTTGAAACTATTATTCTTTTTTAGCCAAAATTGCATAATCGTCCAAAACATAATTTGAGTCATATTTTTGTTCAAAGTACTGCCGCAGCAAAGGACTCATGTGTATCTGTGCAGGTAAATTATTGCTAGCAAACCTGGCAAACTCATATCCTTTTAAAGGTATTCTTTTACCTGTAGAGGTCATGTATCTGTACCACTCAAGCTTTAAACCTAACTCTTCTATAAAATCTTTGACTAATTTCTCTTCTTGAGCTTGATTTTCAGTTTGGTTTCTACTGTATGCTTGAAATAGTCTTCTTCCCTGAACAATTATTAGTACATAACCATTTTCTTTAAGGCTATCGCTGAATATTTTTCTATAAACTTTATGAGACTTTATTCTTTGTTCTTCGTTAGCAAAAATACAGTGAGAAATTACAACAAAATCAAAAAACTTATTTGGAAGTTGTCTATTTTCATCATTGTTACTACCATAGGTAAATAAATCAATTGTCTTGAAGCGGTAGTAGGTATTAATTGTACTTATATTTTGCTGTTCTACATATTGCTTCCAAAATTCTAGCCCATGATGCTGCAATAAATTTTGTTGCTCTAAAGAACAGTAAGAAATATGAGTTTCAGGCAACAGTGTAAAAGTACTAGCACTTTTTAGCAATGAAAATAATCCATAAATCATTGCTCCTGAACCTGCACCAATATCTAGAATATTAACTTTAGTCCGTAGCAATCCAGATTGGTAGACTAAAAACCATGCTAAATAAGCACTATATACTCCTTCTAAAAATACTCCATAAAATATATATGAGGAGTTAAGTCGGAGTTATATTCAGGATCTTGACCTCTTTGCAATAAGGTAAAAATATCTTTATAATGAGTTTCTTTTAAATGGTTTTTCAGACTTTCTTGTGGTACATAACGCTCAAATTCTGATTTTAAATACTTAACAAGATTTTCTTCTAACTCATCAAATATTTCTTGATCAACACCAGTAGATTGCAGCAGCTTATCATTAATTTCATTAAGCTTAAACTTATCTTTTACTAATTTATTGAATTTTTGAAGTGGCGGAAGTAATAAATTATTAACTAATGCACCAGAGGTTTGATTTAGTTGATTAACTAAAGCTTGTCTTTCGTGTCTGAGTGTATTTAGTTGCTGTTGAATCGAAATAAATTCTTCCTCTTTGTGCTTTTGCTGGTTGCGTAAAGCTTCTATTTCTTGACCATGTGCCGCTAGCTGCTGTTGAAGTAAATCGGTTTCTTGCTTACGTGCTTGTAATTGCTGTTGAATCGAAATAAATTCTTGCTCTTTATGCTTTATTTGATCATATAAACTCTGATTTTCTTGCTTACGTGCCTCTAGTTGCTGTTAAATAGAACCAACTTCTTGCTCCTTGTACTTTAGCTGCTTGTGAACATCTTCAACAAATTTCTCAAGTTGCTGACTCTTATTAGTTAGTTCCTGTATCTCTTGGGAATTTTGGCTTGTTTGTTTACGTAGAACAAGAACTTCCCTTTCGTATTCTTTTGAATTTTGCTCTAATTGAAGTTTATCTCTAAAAATCTTTTCTATAAGTGATAATTTTACTCCTAGTCTTTGCTTCTTTTCTAGCAATTCCTGAGCAAGTTGAATATTATTCTGTTTGAGAGCAACACTAAACTTACGACTTTGCAACCAATTAGTAAATGGATTACTCATAGCCGAAGCCCTCTTGATCTTCTTTAATTTGTACTCCAGTCAGTATAGCAACTAACTTTTCCTTAAACGTTAAATATTTCACTTGTTCGTTGTCATACCACCAAGCATATTTTTCCTTAATCTCTTGAGCTTCTTTGCGTGTTCCTGCTACAAGGGAACGATTATGGCTAGCATGAAATTCTTGAATTACAACTCGATCTACAATTTGTAGTTTGTTAATAAAAGCGGCTTCGTCAGATGGAAAAGTAGGAAGTAAAGGCGTAATTGTAATTGAAAGTTTTGGTATATATCCTTTTAAAGGATCGATACTTTGTTTAATTTCTTTAACTGCATTGAGTCTGGCTTTGATACTAGGCGATCGCGGCTCAAAATCTTTCCTTACTGATTCACTCCCAGTAGGAATGCTCATATTAATTCTTAGATGCTTAAATCTTTGCAAAAGATCAATATCTCTAGTAATTATGGGACTACGAGTTTGAATCACTAATATTGGTCGATAGGCAACCATCACTTCTAACAAATAACGAGTCAGTTTTTCTTTAGATTCAATCGGTTGATAAGGGTCAGTTACACTACTCATGTAGATGCTGGGAGGCTTATCTGGATTTTTTTTATACCATCTATCCAGTTCTTTTTCCAAAATTTCAGCGCCATTTTGCTTAACAATCACCCATTTACCCCAGTCTTGACGCATTTGAGGATTAGGGCTAAAGGCAGCTGCATAACAATAGCTACATCCATATTGACAGCCTCGATAAGGGTTTAGTGTAAAATCATAAGCTGCAATAAATCCGCTAGCTTTTGTTAACAGTGATTTAGCATCTTGGTTATATATGTTGGCATTTCCAAATTTTTCTCGAACTAAAATTGTAGGTATATCGCAATATTTTTCATATTGAGGTTTTGTCATATTCAAACTTGCTACTTTTTTATTGAAACGGGCTTTTACTTTCTGACTTTAACTACATCAATTTTTAACATAATTGAAAATTGAATGCCTCTGGTAGGTTTATTTTGATGTCAGCAACAGCTAGCTACTGTAATGCCTGACCGTGATATTTTGCTTAATATAATTTAATATTAAACTAGTGCAAACAAATAAAACATTTACTTTTAATTCATGCCAAGCAATTTTGTTGGCAACAGCAAATCTCGTGTAGTCGTCATTGGAGCCGGAATTGGTGGACTCACAGCGGGGGCATTACTCGCTCATCGTGGCTACGAAGTTTTAGTTGTAGATCAAGCTCTTGTCCCAGGAGGATGTGCTTCTACATTCAAACGCCAAGGATTTACCTTTGATGTGGGAGCAACCCAAGTAGCGGGGTTGGAACCTGGAGGAATTCACCACCGAATTTTCACGGAACTAGAAATTGACCTACCACAAGCAACGCCTTGTGATCCTGCTTGCGCGGTGTATCTACCAGGAGAAACTACACCAATTAATGTTTGGCGCGATCGCGAACGATGGCAGTTAGAAAGATTGCGGCAGTTTCCTGGTAGTGAAGATTTTTGGCAACTATTAGATAATTTATTTCGAGCTAGCTGGGCGTTTCAAGGGCATGATCCTGTGTTGCCTCCGCGCAATGTTTGGGACTTGTGGCAGTTAACTAAGGCATTACGTCCTGGTACTTTGATTACCCTGCCCTACACTCTTTTAACAGTGGGAGATGCTTTGCGAGTCTTTGGGTTAGCGAACGATCAACGGTTGAGAACGTTTTTAGATCTGCAACTGAAACTTTATTCTCAGGTAGATGCAGAAGAGACAGCACTACTTTACGCCGCAACAGCCTTGAACGTTTCTCAGTTGCCACAAGGATTGTTTCATCTTCAGAGCAGTATGCAAGTACTGAGCGATCGCTTAGTTGAAGCCTTGACAAGAGATGGCGGTAAGTTGTTGATGCGCCATACCGTTGCCCAAATCCAGCTAAAAAATGGCAAAGCAACAGGTGTTGTAATTCAAAATCAGAAAACTGGTGAAGTGTGGACAGAAGTAGCTGACCATGTGATTGCCAATGTGACTGTGCAAAATTTGGTGCAACTGTTAGGCGAAAATGCTCCCCAAAGCTATAAGAATCGGGTAGAAAAACTGCCGCAAGCATCAGGAGCGTTTGTAGTGTATTTAGGTGTAGACATTCGTGCAATTCCGCCTGGGTGTCCGCCTCACCTCCAGTTTCTCTATGATGCCGATGCTCCGATTGGAGAGAATAACTCTTTGTTTGTCTCAGTCAGTCATCCGGGAGATGGTCGCGCTCCAGATGGACTTGCAACTATTATTGCTTCTTCCTTTGTTGATCCAAGGCGTTGGTGGCAATCTCTGGATTATCAAGCACTGAAGCAAGAGTATACAGAAGCAGCGATCGCGCGACTCTCCCAATTCTTCCACCTGACATCGGAGACAATTCGGTATCAAGAAGCTGCTACACCCCGCACCTTTGCCCGTTATACAGCCCGCGATCAAGGTATTGTTGGCGGCATTGGGCAACGAATACCCACGTTCGGTCCTTTTGGTTTCGCCAATCGCACCCCAGTTAAGCATTTGTGGCTAGTTGGTGATTCAACGCACCCAGGCGAAGGTACTGCTGGTGTTAGCTATTCTGCTCTAACTGTAGTGAAGCAGATTGAAGCGATGGATAATTAGCTTGCAGACTATCAAAAGGGTTAACCACTGCACCCAAGGCTTTCAGCGTCGCCACAGTCGCCTGGTTTAAACTTGTAGTGCCTGTAATATTTAGTCCTTCATAGGGTCTTGGCACTCTTAACGTTTTCAAACACTTACCCGTCTTCACATCCCAAAACTTAATTGTTTCATCTTGGCTACCACTGATCAGTGTTTGTTTATCTGGACTGAGCGTGACTGACCAGACCCAATTACTGTGTCCCTGCAAACTCAGACATTTTTCAGTGCAGACATCCCATAACTTTATAGTGTTGTCAGCGCTGCTACTAATAATGCCACTATCCGAACTAAACAGAGTTGATAAAACCTGACTTGCATGACCTAGTAAAGTTTTTAGACACTCACCTGTAGTTATGTTCCACAGTTTTACGGTATGGTCATCACCGCCACTAACTAAATGTCCATCTGGACTAAAAGCAACTGACCAGACGCGATTGGTATGTGCGTGCAAAGTTTTCCGACACTCACCTGTAGTCACATCCCACAACTTGATTGTCTGTTCATAGCCACCACTTGCTAGAATTTGACCATTGGGACTGAAGGCGATCGCCAGTACTGAACTGGTATGTCCCTGTAAGGTTTTAAGACAATCACCCGTATTTACGTCCCACAACTTCACAGTATGGTCGTAACTACTACTTGCCAGTATTTGCCCATCTGGACTAAACGCAACTGACCAAACCCAACTACCGTGTCCGTATAGGGTTTTGAGTTCTTGACCCGTAATTGGGTTCCATAATTTTATCGTGCGATCGCCGCTACAACTAGCTAAAGTTTGACCATCTGGACTAAACGTTACACAGAAAACTCGATTACTGTGTCCGCGTAATGTTCTCAAAGGTTGAGCCGCAAAGTCAGCCACACAAGAGCTTGTCTCAGTTTTTAAGGTGGTGCTGATGTCCCATAATTTAATCGTCTGGTCTTCATTACTACTTGCCAAAATTTTATCAGGGCTTAAGGCAATTGAGTAGATTGAATTGCTATGCCCCTGCAAGGTTTTAAAACACTGACCTGTGCTAACCTCCCACAGCTTGGCAGCATGATCATCACCACCACTAGCTAGAATTTGATTATTTGGGCTAAAGGCAACCGACCACACGCGATTAGTATGCCCCTGCAAAGTTTTGAGACATTGACCTGTGCTAACGTCCCACAGCTTCACACAAGAGTCATAACTGCCACTTGCTAGCATTTGTCCATCTGGGTTAAACGAGATTGAAACTACTGAACTACTATGCCCCTGCAAAGTTTTGAGACATTGACCTGTGCTAACGTCCCATAGCTTTACACAAGAGTCAAAACTACCACTTGCTAGCATTTTTCCATCTGGACTAAAGGCAACAGATTTAATCCATTTTGGATGTGCTTGCCAAGTTTGGCGACATTCACCCGTACTGATATCCCAAAACTTGAGTTGCTGATCTTCAGCGCCACTCACTAAAGTTTGACCATCGGGACTAAAGTTGACTGCCCAGACGCAATTAATATGACCTTGCAAGGTTGCGGTGCATTCGCCTGTATAGATATCCCATAATTTGATAGTTTGATCTTCACTGCTACTCGCTAATGTATTACCATTGGGGCTAAAGGCAATACAAGTAACGATACTAGTGTGTCCTTGCAGAGTTTTCAGACATTCACCTGTGCTGACATCCCACAGCTTTATAGTATGGTCTTGGCTGCAACTGGCTAAAAGCTGATTGTTTGGGCTAAAAGCAACAAACCAAACCCAACTATTGTGACCTTTACAAATAAAAAGTTGTGTACCGTTTGAGACTTTCCATACTTGAATTTCACCATTTGTATCGCTAGTTGCCAGTATTTGTCCATCTGGACTAAAGGCAACTGATACAATCCCCCCAAAAGTTTTAGCAAAAACACACTTCTTTAGATCCGCGTGGGCGAAATTCACTTTGTGCAGATTTACATCTTGCAGATATGCTTGACAAACTTTTAAATAAGAAAAGTCATAGCCAGTTAAATTAACTCGAAGTTGACGCAACAAATTGATAATATTTCCACTGCCATATCCTGGGACAGAACAATCTTCTCGAAGTTTTAGCAAGATACGATTAAGTTTTTTTTCAAGCTCTTCTTGAGTATAAGTAGCACGTAGCCTATCTAAAATGGGTTCTACAATCATCCGGCTCTGGCTTTCTCTAATGTAGTCTTTTGCCTCAGCTTTAAGTAGTGCATATCTTAGAAATAATTGCAGTGCTTCACTAATAATTTCTTGGCAAACTTGTTCAATTAATTGTTCAGTCATGTATTCCATGACGACAGGCTGTTGGGTAAAACCAGCTTGAGTTTGTTCAATTAGAGATCGCCATTTCAAAGATTCCAATGCCGTTAATAATTTTTGGTTTGATATTCGTGGAAGAATATCCTCTTGCACTTCTAGGTAGGAAACTGGCTCTCGGTTAATCGCTAGCCAATACATAATTTGTTCTTCTGAAGCTGATAGGCGGCTGAGTTGCTGCTCTAAAATAACGTTAATACTTTTAAAAAGTGTAGTGCTTTGTCCGAGAAATTTAGAAATATTATTTTCAAATAAATGTTGAATAGATGTAGAAGCTATTTTTAATGCCAAGGGATTGCCTCTATAACAATCAATTAGCTTTCTTCTCTCTTCTGTTGAACCAATAAGATTTTTAGCTTTAATAATTTCATCTGCTTCTGATTCTTGCAAGCCCGTAACTTCTAATGAGTGAACAGGTGAATCTTCTACTTCAAGTAATGCAACTCCTTCGGGTTTTTCTCGACTAGTTAGCAGCAAACAGCTTTGATGATGTGCTTCTCCCACTCGTCTTAGGAGTTGTCCATACCCCTGATATCCTTCTCGGTAATATCCGGTGTATTTACCACTTTGTAAAACCGTCTCAAAATTATCCAGCACCAGCAGACAGCGTGAGGAACGTAAACAATTAATCAGTAGCGATATTCTACCGTCTATGGTTTCTGGTAACTGTGTTTCTTGGTTGGAGAGGAATTGGATTAGTTCTGCCAATATATCTTTAATAAGTGGAGCATTACGCAATGAGCGCCAGATTAGGTACTCAAACTGATCTTGAAGTTGTTCTGCAATGCTTACAGATAAAGCAGTTTTGCCAATTCCTCCTATACCCAATAGTGCTACAAGGCGGCAGGAGTCTCTTACAATCCATTGCTCTAGTATGGCTAGTTCTTGGCTACGCCCATAGAAAACAGCAACATCAACTGCTTCTCCCCAGTCTTGGTGCTGAACAGTACTCGCTTCTCTATTCTGAAGATTCCTTGGATCTGATGCAGCCAATCCTGAAATTTGTCGCGCTTTTTGCCTAAAAACAGTGTGTAAATTACTCTTGTTAACCTTCACGCCAAGCGCTTTTGAAAGTAACCGCCACACTTGAAAGCCGACAAACTTTAAGTAATCAGCATCATAACTAGAGTTTTCTGCCATCTCTGCATAAGTTTTTCCTTGCCACGTTTGGCGGAACACGAACTCTTGAACATCAGTTAAGCCCCCTTGTTTAAGAACTGTGTATAAAATGCTTAATGCTTCTTCAAAATCCATTGCTGTAAAAGTCGATAGATACACCACTGTAATACTTATCAGTCCTTTCTTTACCGTTTATGCAAGAAGTCTGCAAAACTTGCGCATTTATCACTACATATCTTTTTAGTTTCACTACATCTGGCAAAATATCAGTTTTTAAAGATTGGTTAAACATCCTTGGTTAGGGAATGTGTCTAAAGTGCT
>JAUJND010000027.1 GCA_030446505.1 Chroococcidiopsidaceae cyanobacterium YX2bin18
TTACGCTTGAGTTTGCCAATGATGGTATAACTGGAGACATGACAGAGCAAGGAAATATAAAAGTAGGAGACTACATAACAATTTCTCCTAACAAATACCAAGTAATTGAGGTGGAGTATTATTCGGAGCCACCCGATATGTGGAGAGCCAAAGTGTCTCTCGTTAGCCAAAACTTACCCTAAAATTACAGAGTAAATAAAACCCTTCTCTGCTGAAAATACAGCGTGACAGCCTAGAAAATCAATTGCATGGATCAATATTCACGTTAATCTAAGGAATACCTTTTTTAATGTCCTACTGTGAATCTTTCTGTCCTAGTTAAAACCTTTGTTGCTGTATTTGTCATAGCTGATGCCCTGGGAAATGCACCGATCTTTTTAGTTCTAACTAAGGGTATGGAACCAGAGCAAAGAAACAACGTTGTGGATCGAGCTAGTGTTGTAGCAACAGCTGTACTACTTGCCTTTGCCTTTACTGGTCAAGCACTTCTAGATTATTTGCATATTAGTATGGGTTCCTTACGGGTAGCTGGAGGATTACTACTACTATTAATTGCCTTACAGATGCTACAAGGCGAACTAGATACACCAATTGTAGAGCAGGAGCGTGATATAGCAATTACCCCACTGGCACTGCCTCTTTTGGCTGGACCGGGAACACTAACTACAGTGATGCTGTTAATGTCTGAATCTCCTGACGCTCATTTAAGCGTGGCGATCGGTATTGCAGCGGCGATGGTTGTGACCTGGTTCATTGTGCGTCAAGCAAGCCGCATTGACAAGTTAATCGGTGCAGAAGGTGCAGTAATCGTCACTCAATTACTAGGTTTTCTTTTAGCAGCATTGGCGGTTGAAATTGGGAGTGCTGGGATTAAAGAACTGTTTTTGTCATAAGTGGAGGTATTATTTAGACTGCCTACTTGCGGCGTTGCTGTTAATTGTCAGCTCAATAAACTTTAAATTTTTGGTTAACTCGATTTTAAGCTTGATGCATTTGCATTAAGGTTCTGAGGCGATGTATTGCGAGCAGCCTTTGGAATGTCTACGCAATTCACTTCCGCCTGCGCTTGAAAGAAACCCGTGGCACAAGCAGATGCCTTTGGTAAGGCATCTTAGAACTACCAGCAGCTAATTATGACTATTCTGCCTCAAATTGAATGATCTATCGGTACTAGCATCACCAGGACCTTATCAACTCGGTTGCCATCCATATCCATTACCTCAAAGCGCATACCTTTCCATTCAAAATGCTCGGCAGCAGCGGGGATACGACCTAGATGCGTGATCACAAATCCACCTAACGTTTGATAATTACCTCGATTTTCTAGCAACTCTTCCATGTCGAATATTTCAAAAAACTCATCTACCGGTAACATCCCATCTAACAACCAAGAACCATCCTCCCGTTGCACTGCTTGCGGCTCTTCCATCTGGTTAACTGAGGGAACGTCCCCAACGATTTCTACCATAATGTCGTTGAGCGTGACTAAGCCTTGAATCACACCATATTCATCCACCACTAACGCTAGGTGAATGCCTGTTTGCTTAAACAACTCAAGAACTTTCAATCCACGGGTGCTTTCTGGCACAAATATCGGCTGTCGTAGAGATGCTGCTAGATCAAGCGGCTGACCAGATAGACTACGAGCTAACAAGTCCGTAACGTACATTACTCCCAAAACGTTGTCAAGACCTCCTTGGCAGACCGGAAACCGAGAATGAGCACTATCCATCATCTTGAGACGGTTTTCTTCTGCTGAGTCTTCCATGTCAAGCCAAACAATATCCGGTCGTGGTGTCATCAGGGCGTTAACTGGGCGATCGCCTAAGCGAAACACCCGCTCTACCATATCTTGTTCCGCTTCCTCAAACGTTCCCGCCTCAGTACCTTGTTCAATTAAAACTTTAATTTCTTCTTCTGTTACTTGAGGATCTGTAGATGGTTCAATGCCCAAAATTCTCAGCACTAGGTCTGTAGAAGCGCTTAAAAGATGAACTACTGGGGAAGTTATCGCAGCTACCATCCCCATCGGAATCGCTACAGCAGCTGCAATTCGTTCCGGGTTGTTTAACGCCAGACGTTTCGGCACTAGTTCCCCAACAATCAGCGACAGATAGGTAATAGTTACAACTACTAGACCGAACGCGATCGCCTGACTGTACAGGGACAGCCCTGGGATTATCCGCAAATAAACTGCTAGTTTATCGGCAATGGTTGCTCCGCCGAAAGCACCTGTAAGAATGCCAATCAGCGTAATTCCAACCTGAACTGTAGATAAAAAACGATTCGGGGCATCTGCCAGTTTTAATGCCGCTCTTGCCCTGGTATCTCCCTGATTTGCTAGCTGTTGTAGTCGTACCTTTCGGGATGAGATAATTGCCATTTCTGACATCGAAAACAGACCATTGACAATGATCAGTACCAGAAGAATCAGAATTTCCAAAGTAATAGAGGACATTTTTAAAATTGCTGCTACCTAGAGCACACTGCGCTTAATGTCTTAATATCCAGTATCCAAGGTGTTTTCATGAAAAGGTGAATATAATAGCAGCGCTTGTTCGCTTAATGGTCATAATAAGCGAAATTTGGGGAGTAAAGAGATAGTGAAATTGTCAGAAATTAAAATTATCTCTTAACATTACAGACCGACTAATAAAAGTAGCGCTGTTTGAGCATCACTTCATTAAAGCTAGACTTATACCACTTAACTTGACTTTTACAATAGTAAATATAGTTTTTCTCTCGCGCTAACGAAGTCTAAAAAGACAGTTCTATAACCTATGCCTTTTCTTCCATTGTCCGTGCCTTGGGGCGATCGCCTCACTACAGAAATTTTAGCTAAACTAACTCGGCAGCAAGTATACCGTCTAAATGGCATTCCCCGCCTACCTAAAGGATTGGTTGCTTCTACCTTGGCACAAGCCGAACAGCGCAACTTGCTTTAGTCTGTGCAACCTTGGAGGAAGCTGGACGTTGGGCGGCTCAACTGGGAGGCGATGGGTTGGCAGACGGTGCATTTTTACCCCACTTCTGAAGCAGCGCCCACGAACCTTTTGACCCCGAAACCGAGATGACTTGGGGGCAAATGCAGGTATTAGCAGATTCAGTTAATAAGTCATTAGCTAGCGACCGACAAATGGCAATTGTAGCGACTTCACTGGCGCTACAACCACATCTGCCACCAGTAGAAGCATTCAAACCTTACTGTCTTACGCTCAAGCGAGATGGAATTAGACTTAGAGGTCTTCAGCCAAAGATTAGCTCAACTAGGATACGAGCGCGTTCCTTTAGTAGAAATGGAAGGTCAGTGGAGTCGGCGTGGCGATATTGTTGATGTTTCCTGTATCCTCTGAATTGCCAGCACGATTGGACTGGTTTGGTGATCAACTAGAGCAAATCCGGGAATTTGACCCGGCTACGCAACGCAGCGCCACAACTAGCAATTCCAAGAACGGGCGCAGTGCTGGTGTCACGACTGCACTTGATAAAATTGATGAGTTGGTGCTTACTCCCACCGTTTTTGGTTCGATCATCAAAGTAGCCATTACTAATGATCAGGCAGCGGTTAAAGCCTACCTCTCACCAGAAGAACAAGAGCAGTTTGATGCAGGTCAGTCTCCAGAAGGTAGTCGTCGCTTCCTGGGTTTTGCTTTTGACGAACCAGCTTCTCTTTTAGACTATCTGCCAGAAAATACGCTGATTGCAATTGATGAACCAGATCAGTGCCTAGCGCATAGTAATCGCTGGCTGGAGCACGCTGAGGAGCAGTGGGAGGGGACAAGGGGACAAGGAGACAAGGAGACAGGGGGACAAGGAGACAAGGAGACAAGGGGACAAGGGGACAAGGGGACAACCTCACCTAATCTGACAACATTACCTAAAATTCATCGAGCTTTTGATGACTGCTTGGCAACAGCAGCTGAATTTAAGCAGTTGTATTTATCGGAACTGGTGGAAGAAAATAGTGGGCTGAATCTGGCTAGTCGTCCAGTACCAGCAACGCCGCACCAGTTTGGCAAACTTGCAGAAACTCTGCGCCAAGAGCGCGATCGCGGTCTTACTATCTGGCTGATTTCTGCTCAACCTAGTCGCTCTGTTTCCCTGTTGCAAGAACACGACTGCCCTGCTCAATTTATCCCTAATTCTCGCGACTACCAAGCAATTGACAAGCTGCAAATCCAGCATACGCCGATCGCCCTAAAATATTCCGGGCTTGCTGAACTTGAAGGGTTTATCTTGCCTACGTTTCGCATTGGCGTAGTGACTGACCGCGAGTTTTTTGGGCAGCACTCTCTGGCAACTCCCAGCTATATCCGCAAGCGCCGTCGTGCCGCCTCGAAGCAAGTTGACCCTAACAAGCTACGTCCAGGCGATTATGTGGCTCATAGAAATCACGGTGTCGGTAAATTTCTCAAGTTGGAAAGCCTGACGATTAATAAAGAAACCCGCGACTATTTAGTGGTGCAGTATGCCGATGGTTTGTTGCGCGTGGCAGCTGACCAGTTAGGTTCATTATCTCGGTTTCGGAGTACCGGAGATGCCCCGCCGACACTTAACAGTATGTCCGGTAAAGCGTGGGGTAATACTAAAACTAAAGTCCGCAAAGCAATTAAGAAATTAGCAGTTGATTTGCTGAATTTGTATGCTAAGCGATCGCAGCAACAAGGATATGCCTACCCGCCGGATATGCCTTGGCAGCAGGAACTTGAAGACTCTTTCCCCTACCAGCCAACAACTGACCAGCTAAAGGCAGTGCAAGATGTAAAACGGGATATGGAGAGCGATCGCCCGATGGATCGCCTTGTGTGTGGTGATGTCGGTTTTGGTAAAACTGAAGTAGCAATTCGCGCGATATTTAAAGCCGTTACCGCTGGTAAACAAGTCGCCCTCCTCGCCCCAACTACGATCCTGACTCAGCAGCACTATCACACTCTTAAAGAACGCTTTGCCCCTTACCCGATTCAGGTAGGATTACTTAACCGATTCCGCTCTGCTGAAGAACGCCGAGATATTCAACGCCGTTTAGCAACTGGTGAACTAGATGTTGTTGTGGGTACACACCAGTTATTAGGTAAGGGTATTACTTTGCGCGATTTGGGGCTGTTGGTAGTAGATGAAGAACAGCGATTTGGTGTTAACCAGAAAGAAAAAATTAAATCGCTCAAAACTCAGGTAGATGTCTTAACCCTAAGCGCGACTCCAATTCCGCGCACTTTGTATATGTCACTGTCGGGGATTCGAGAAATGAGTTTAATCACGACACCGCCTCCTTCACGTCGTCCAATTAAAACTCATTTAGCTCCCTACGATCCAGAAACGGTACGCAGTGCAATTCGCCAAGAAATTGATCGTGGTGGACAAGTTTTTTATGTTGTGCCGCGAGTGGAGGGCATTGAAGAAACAGCGACGAAATTGCGGGAAATGAGCCCTGGGGGGAGACTGGCGATCGCTCACGGTCAAATGAATGAAGGAGAGCTAGAATCTACCATGCTCACCTTTGGCAATGGAGATGCCGATATTCTTGTCTGTACTACCATCATTGAATCTGGTCTAGATATTCCGCGAGTTAACACAATTTTGATGGAAGATTCTCACAAGTTTGGGTTATCTCAGCTATACCAGTTGCGTGGTCGAGTCGGGAGGGCGGGAATTCAAGCTCATGCGTGGCTATTTTATCCCAAACAGGCTTTATCAGATGCAGCGCGGCAGCGGTTACGAGCGATTCAAGAATTCACTCAACTCGGTTCTGGATATCAGCTGTCGATGCGCGATATGGAAATCAGGGGCGTTGGTAATCTTTTGGGAGCACAACAATCTGGTCAAATGGATGTACTCGGCTTTGACCTCTATATGGAAATGTTGGAAGAAGCGATTCGAGAAATTCGCGGTCAGGAAATTCCTCAAGTTGACGACACGCAAATTGACCTTAACCTTACCGCTTTTATTCCAAGTGACTACATCCCAGATTCAGATCAAAAGATGAGTGCTTATCGAGCCGTTGCTACTGCTAAATCTCAGGAGGAATTAGATCAGATTGCAGCAGAGTGGAGCGATCGCTATGGTGCGATTCCTGTAGCAGCAAATCAACTCCTGCGAGTGATGCAACTCAAACAGTTAGCGAAGTCACTCGGATTTAGTCGCATCAAACCAGAAGCAAAGCAGCACGTTGCTTTGGAAACTCCGATGGCAGAACCTGCTTGGCAACTGTTGGCGGCAAATTTACCAGGACATCTGCAATCGCGCTATGTTTATGCTCCAGGTAAAGTAATCGTTCGGGGTTTAAATGTTTTGAGTGCCAATCAACAACTAGAAACTTTAATTGACGCTTTAGGAAAGATGCAAGGCGCACTGCCAGAACCAGTTCTCGTTTAACTCACTTCTTGCACAATCGCGAAAAAATCGACTTTTTAAGCTCTCCTAATTTTTTTAAGCGCTCACCTTGACTTAAAAAGCTTAATTAAGCACGGTTTAGCTGGAGGCAATTTGACTAAAATGCCTACAGTGTATCGATTTGAGCTTGGTGCAAGATATTAAGTTGAACAACCCTCGTGTTTAGTTCGAGTGCATTGCATTGCAACTTAGGCCGTTGTATTATAATACAATCTGTTACTCAATTACAAAAGCAGTTATGAGTAAAGAAAATATTACATTCCGAGTCGATAGCGAGAAGAAAATGGCGCTTGATGCAATAGCAGCAAACATGGATCGCGATCGCAGCTATGTCCTGAATGAAGCAATAGCAGCATACGTTGAAATGCATAAGTGGCAGATTGAAGAGATTAAAAAGGGAATTGCTGAGGCAGATGCGGGTGACTTTGCCAGCGAAAAAGAAGTAGAGGCTATTTTTACAAAGTTAGCGAATGAAGATTAAGTGGCTACGCAAAGCACTCCGTAATCTGGAACAGGCTTACGAATACATCTCAAGAGAAAATCCAGCGGCGGCACGTCAGACAGTCCAAAAGATTCAGAGTGCTGTTAATCAACTCGCTAACTATCCCTCAATGGGACGACCTGGGCGTGTAGAAAGCACGAGAGAACTTATAACTACAACATCATACATTGTCGCTTATCGAGTTCGAGGGAATGTGATAGAAATCCTGCGGGTTCTTCATACCTCACGGCGTTGGCATGACTCATTTTAATCTGCTCTCACGTGCCTTGATTGCCACGCACTGCGAAAATTTTAAAAAAGGAATAAATTAGAAATGCTACTGCATTTAAGTACCTGGTCTGAAGTAGAAGCCTACTTAGAGAAATCTCAGGGGATTATCCTCCCGATTGGTTCCACTGAGCAACATGGACCGACGGGGTTGATTGGCACTGATGCGATTTGTGCAGAAGTAATCGCGCGTGGTGTCGCAGAAGCAACCGCAGCGATCGTTGCTCCCACAATCAATGTTGGTATGGCGCTGCACCACACTGCCTTTCCTGGCACAATTAGCCTGCGACCTAGTACCCTAATTCAGATGATTCTCGACTACGTTACCTGTTTAACTAGGGCTGGATTTACCAAGTTCTTCTTTATTAATGGTCACGGCGGCAACATTGCCACACTTAAGGCAGCTTTCGCCGAGGCATACGCCCATATTTACGACCTCAATATTCCCAATGCCCAACAAGTACAGTGCCAAGTCGGTAACTGGTTTATGTGCGGTTCTGTTTACCAATTAGCAAAAGAGTTATATGGCAATCAAGAAGGCTCTCACGCGACACCAAGCGAAGTAGCTGTGACTCAGTATGTTTACCCACAAGCGATCAAGCAAGCACCTTTATCACCAGAAGTTGGATCTGGACATAGAATTTATGGGGCGGCTGACTTCCGACAGCGTTATCCAGATGGGCGGATGGGTTCTAACCCAGCTTTAGCTACACCTGAACATGGCAAGCAGTTATATGAGTTGGCAGTCAAAGAACTGAGCAATACCTACTTAGAGTTTTTGGCGGAATGACTCTACAAATGCATATAGTTTTTTGCCTTCTTGATCAGCCTAATGTCAGTTAAATCCTGTTTGACAACAATTTAGATTCTCCTATCTTTTAAGGTATACGAGATCGCTCTAATCTCAGATTCATTCTATTGCGAGTCAAAAAACACTTATGGATGAAACTACTATTGCAGCGCCGCTACACACGATGAACCCACAGGGTCGATTTTCTGTCTGCTCAGCAGATTATGCAAAATACCGACCGAGCTATCCCGTCGCCTCCAGTAACAGCATCATTAACAGAGGGACTGAAGCCTCCATTGGTAGCAGCAGATATTGGTGCGGGTACAGGCATATCATCTCATCTATTGGCTGAGAGAGGAGTGCGTGTACTTGCGATCGAGCCAAACGTAAAAATGAGACAAGCAGCTTTACCTCATCCATTGATTTAAGTTCCGCGATGGCACTGCGGAAAATACCAACATACCGAAGGCATCAGTTGACCTGGTTGTTTGCTTTCAATCTTTCCATTGGTTTGACCCTGCACCAACCCTGAGAGAATTCCGCCGCATTCTCAAGCGGAATGGACGGTTAGCTGTAGTGTGGAATGACCGTGATCGCTCTGACGAATTTACCCAAAGTTATACTGTCCTAGTGCAGATAGCATCTAAAAATCATCCGGCTGAGTCGCGTCTAGTTTCAGTAGATCCATTGCTTGCCAGTCCACTTTTCCCAAATGTCCGTTGCCGAACCTTTACTTATCGACAAGAGTTAGACCCAAATGGTCTTATTGGTCGGGCAATGAGTGTATCTTACATTCCACCTGGAGCAGCACAGCAGCAACTCGTTTCTGACTTGCAGGAGTTGTACAATCGTTACAACAAGAATGGCTTTGTCTATCTGGTATATCGCACAAGTGTCTATCTAAGCTAATCGTTTGCCTGAGTTGTTTGGATCATGCGGCTAAAAGGCGATTGTTTTAAATAATTTGTAAATCTTATAGTTATCTGCCTTAGCGTTAGCTATCCGCACAGAATCGTATCCTACTCACAAAATCAAGTTCAAATCCCCAAATTCATGCCACAGATAACTTTGCTGTACAGCTTCCTTGTAAGCTGAGTGAATTTCTGTTGCTGGTAAAAATGCAGTAAGCAAATCGAGGTGGCTAGCCTCCGGCTCATGCAAACCAGTCAGCAATCCATCTACACTCTTGAGCCGATGTTCAGAAGTAATGTAGGCAATCGGGTGTAACCATGCCCTGCATCAATATTCCCAGCTTGAGCCGCAACCGATTCCAATGCTCGCACTACTGTAGTTCCCACAGCAATTACTCGTCCACCTTGCCGATGCGCTTCGTTAATTTTCTGGGCTGCTGTCTCACTGATGAAATACTCCTCTTGGAGGCGGGGTGTTGCAGATCAAGCTGATCATCCATATACGATGAAAGACCCGTATGCAGCATATGTACGCCGTTTCAACCCCACGCCGTTTCAGGTCAAAAGCAGTTTCCAGGTGAATGCGCGACCTGCTGAGGGCATCTCTGCTGATCCTGGTTCCTTAGCATAGACAGTTTGGTAATAGTCCAAGTCCCAAGGTGCTGAGACGTATTCATAGCGAATTGGTCGTCCGAGACGGTAGAGCAAGTCCATCAACTCAGTTCCCGATTTCGAGAAACGCAGCTGCCAAAGTCTAGGAATATTGCGATCATGATCGCCAACTATACCCGTCAACCCGTGACCAAAATCTAGCTGCATTCCGCCTCGGAGTCCATAGCTGAAAGGATTCCCCTGCTGACACAAAGCAGTGCTAGCCAAGAATTATCAGCTAGATGCTGCGCTAGGCGAATTTCTATACATTGTCCTTGCCCTAACTCACAGCCGCTCAGTACAGCCGGAAGTGTCCGACTTGTATTGAAAACTAGTAAGTCACCAGGGCGCAGAAACTTGCCTAAGTTGTCAAGCAATGAATGCTCGACTTGGTAATCACGGTTTATAACCATTAACCGCACCTGATCGCGGGCAATGCCTCTGCGTTCTACTGGCTCTTTAGCTGAGAGTTCTGCAGGAAGTGTGAAGGAAAGGGAGTAGACATAAGGCTACACTATTTTGTTTTGATGAATTGCATAGACGCGATGTTTTATGCCAGCATGACTTGTATCTTTTTCGTATTTCATCCCATTCTTCAGCGCCACTTTCTGAGATGCTATATTTTCAGGAACTATTAGCGATATCAGGCGATTAAAACCAAGTTGCTCGAAGCCATAATTTTTGATAGCGATCGCTGCTTCTGTTGCCAATCCCGCCCCCAATATTCCTTAGCAAGTAAGTAGCCAATTTCACTTGCTGCCCATCTATTAATTGAGTGTGCTTTAGCCCACACCGACCAATTAATTTGTGATCAGCTTTGTGAATTGTTGCCCACAAACCGAAACCATACTCTTCATAGCAGCTAAGTATCGATCGCAAGTTTGTTTTGTTTCTGCGTATGTCCGTGTGCTACCAAAACTTCATCACAACAGGATCGGCATAAATTGTTGCTAAGTCATCTACGTCATCTAGGGTTAGTTGTCGCAGGATTAGGCGCGGTGTTTCAGCTACAACCATCTGTTTGCTTTTAGTGTCAAGGGTTTAATTTTCTCATCTAAGTAGCTTTATTGAGTTACAGCAAGTGATAGAAGTGTTTTCTGTCCCCAGTTCTCTGACTGAGCCTGAAATCTTTGCCCATGCACATTTTGCGATTCATCTGAAGCTAGATAACGAAAACTTCGGTAACATCTGCCGGATTAGCCCACTGATTCGGATCTTCGTCAGGTTCGGCAGCACGATGCATAGCGGTATTCATGTCTCCGGATCAACCCAGTTAACTCGTACACCGCTATCTTCTAGTTCTGCTGCCCATGTCTGCGACATCCCTTCAATGCCAAACTTTGAGATCCCATAAGCCCCCCAGCCAGGATAACCATTTACCCCAGCGTCGCTTGTAACATTGATGATCGAGCCACCATTCTCAATCATTGCGGGGCAGTGCTTTTTGATTAGGAGAAATGGAGCGATTAAATTTGTGTTGATTACATTACGGAAATCTTCAAGCGGGTAGTCAAGTAGAAAAGACATCGGGGAGAGACCAATGCTTGATGCGTTGTTGATTAATACGTCAAGACGACCATTGAATTCAGTTAGTGTTGTGGCAACTACGCGTTCTATATCTTCCTGGCGGGTCAAATCAGCGACAACTACCAGAACCTGAGTTTTAGGTGCAACTTCATAGATGTAATCGCGTACTTCATTTAAACACTCAACACCACGCGCCGCGATCGCAATCCTGCTGCTGCTTCACGCGCAAAAGTAATTGCTAGTTGCCGTCCTAGTCCCTGTGATGCCCCAGTAATTAATACATACTTGCCTTGTAATCTGTTCATGTTTTATAGCCTTGAGGCGTTGGATTTATTTTGAGTAGTTAGCCTTTTCTAAATCATAGTCAATATGATTACGAGTTGCAACAACCTAAAAAAATGTACTAGATTAAGCACAAAAAAATTCCTGCAATACTTAACGGTACTGCGGACAGAAATGAGATATTGGAGTATTTAAGAATTACCAAGGAATAGGCTGGCGATCGCGGAAGAAGCCGCTTGTAGGTCCGTTATCAGGCAATGTAGCCAACCACACAACTGTATCTGCTCCTTGCTCTGGAGTTCTTGAGGCATTAGCGCCACCCATATCAGTTTTGACCCAACCAGGACAGAAACATTGACTAAGATGTTTGTACCTTGCAACTCGTTGGCAATAATTCGCGTTAAGGCATTCAGTGCTGTTTTAGAAATTCGATAGCTGGATAACCGCCAGTCATTTCAGATAATTGCCCTGCACCGGAGGATACGTTCACAACTCGTCCATAGTTATGCTCTCTCATCAGTGGAATCAAAGCCTGACAAAGTAGCAAAGGACCGGATAAATTCGTGTCTATCGTTTCACGTAGAGTATCAATCTTGGTGTCCAACAAACTATCTGAAGCATCTATTAACACTCCAGCATTGTTCACCAAAATATCTAATTTACCCTCCTCACTTTTAATAAACTGAGCCAGACGCTGTACACTATCAGAATTGGTGACATCGAGTGGATGATAGCTAACATCCAATCCTTCAGCTTGCAATTTCTCAACGGCAGCTTTGCCTTTTGTTTCCGTCACGACTGGTAAGAATCACCCGAATTTCTTTGTTTGCTAATTGCCGACAAATTTCAAATCCTATCCCGCGATTAGCGCGCCAGTTACGACAGCTACTCTTTTTGTTGTAGTCATCTGCAATCTCCTAAAAAGGTAGTAACGCTGAGGCTGAGAATTTCTTTACTCCTACTTACTTACTTTTACTGTTTAAGTGAAGCGATAGGTAGCAAAAAGGGTGACAATAAGCTGGACGCGCTCCATTGCAGCTTGCATGAATATCATTACCTGATGCAATACATCCACAGGATTACGATCGCTAGTATTACAGCACTTATTTAGTAGACTGTCTCTAATGATAAGAAATTAGTAGATTGACGTTGATGGAATTAGCTCAGGTACTGGAGGTTGAAGCTCAGTCTCCTCAAACCTAGAATTGGAGGTTCAATCGTGAGCAGCCCAATTAAGCGGTATATGCATTGCACAACACTTTACCCGCTCTGAGCAAAGGCAGAGGGTGCTGGCTTACTTAAAGGATTGTTGAGTAACTGCCAACGGAAGAATGGTTGGCAATTGGCTGAATTGATGGGTGGAATGACTCCAGATGGGATGCAAAGGTTACTATCTACTGCCAAGTGGGATGCTAATAGCGTGCGTGACGATTTGCAGAGCTAGATTGTCGAACATCTAGGGGATTCGCCAGCAATTGGCGTGCTGGACGAAACGGGTAATCTCCACGCAAGGTGATAAATCAGTTGATGTGGGGCGTACGACTGGACAAAGATAGAATTGGTGTCTCCACTGCCGACTGGTTGGGGTCGCTGGCTGTTAGCACGCCGCTCGCTGTCTGACCCGACACAACTAGCTTACTTTATAGGGTTTGCCCCCGATGGTACCTCTATCTCTGAGGCGGTACGAGTGGCTGGTGCGCGCTCTTCGCATTGAGATGGGCTTTAATACCAATTTAAATTGAGGCTATGACAGATCAGGTAAACTGAGACTCGTAGCTTTGACATTTCTATATGGCTGGTGTGACCTCAATTGAAGTCAAGGAAAGTCTGGACGATTTGGCTCAAGGTTTGCGCCAAAGTGAACAGGCAACTATCAAAGAGCGCCTACAGGTACTTTACTGCCTCAAACAAGAGATGGCACCCAGCATCAGTGCCATTGCCAAAGCGAGCGGCCAACATCGGGGAACAGTGCAACAGTGGTTATCCCTTTACCGGGATAAGGGATTGGATGCCATGCTGGAAATCAAAAAGTCACCGGGGGGAGTGCGAGTGATTCCTCAATGGGCAGAAGATGCCAAGGCATCTGCGGTTGCAAGAGAGTAAGGGATTTGCAAGCTATGGAGCGGTGCAACAGTGGTTGTCCGAGCAGTTGGGGGTGGAAGCGGAGTATCATGCGGTGTATCAGATGACGCGCTATCGGCTCAAGGCAAAGCTGAAGGTAGCCCGTCCTCAAAACAGCAAGCAGCAACCGGAACAACGAGAGGCATTTAAAAAAACCTTGCAGACGACCTCGGAGTGTTGACCCAGTATTATCGCCAAGTACGACAAGATCAGCGACCCATCCGCTATTTTGCTGAGGATGAGAGCCGTTTTGGACTCAAAACCCTGGTTGGACGATTGATTACTGCCTGTGGCATTAAACCGATTGGACAGTGGCAATGGTTGAACAAAAAGCGTTTTGGCTCTATGGAGCGGTTGAACCTGCGACGGGAGAATCGTTTTTCTGACAATTTTCTCATGTTGATACCGAGTGCTATCAACGGTTTTTAGATGAGTTTTCCAAGTCTTACCCGAATAGTCTCAACATTCTCCAAGTAGACAACGGACGGTTTCACAAAGGCAAAGATTTAGTTGTGCAAAGAGTTTGTGATTTTGTTGTTTCAACCCCCTTACTGTCCAGAATTAAATCCCATTGAACGGTTATGGGAACATCTCAAGGCGGATTTGAAGTGGGCTTCGTTCAAAAACCTGTCCCAACTACAAACTAAAGTTGATCAACTCTTATCCCAGTTAAAGCCTGAAGTGATTGCTTCCATCACGGGTTATTCCTTCATCTTGGATGCTCTATCTGTCGTCAGCATCATTTAAATTGGTATAAAATAACTAAGGACGAACTAGAGTTAGACCATTATGAGGTTCACTCTTGGCGAGCTTAGTATTGGCACGTCACACTAGTAATGTTGGTGGCTCATGCTATGCTGCCGGTCATTCGCGCTCAGACTCTCGTCACGGCAGGTAAAAAGGGGGGGCAGTAACTAGCTAAAACTGTTACCTTGGACTCGCTACCGATCTCCGTCAGGTGCTCAATGCCCTTTGCTATATGCAAGCCAACCATTATTCCTGGCGAATTCTACCTGCCCACTTTCTATGCTGGCAAACCGTGTCTTCTTACCTGTACCGCTGGCAGCAGCAAGGAGTATGGGAACGTATCTGTCAAGCTATCCACCAGACTGCCAAAGCTCAACACAACTAAATACTTGCGACACTTACAATACAAAACTGTTGAGTTGTCAAGTTTACAAAATTGCTGTTTGAGGAGATGAGTGTTCTTCCCATTTGGTAGCTAATCCTCAACTAAGTCTCACTCTCGAATCCTCAAATTAGCCTAACTAGATAAGTGCGTTTGTAATACTAACAGACCATTAATTCTGCCATTGAAGCCATAAACCTGATGACTCCCAGCAAACGGTACTAATGCTACTTCTCGTTCATCTCCTGGTTCAAAGCGTACAGCTGTGCCAGATGGAATATCTAGATGCATTCCCCGCGAGCGCTCACGGTCAAATTCCAATGCTTCATTCAGTTCGTAGAAGTGGAAGTGGGAACCAACTTGAATCGGGCGATCGCCTGTATTTGCTACCTTCACCTTTACTACATCACG
The DNA here is from genome assembly GCA_030446505.1 of Chroococcidiopsidaceae cyanobacterium YX2bin18. Lineage (GTDB taxonomy): Bacteria > Cyanobacteriota > Cyanobacteriia > Cyanobacteriales > Chroococcidiopsidaceae > JAHHHE01. The sequence continues at coordinate 14,982 of JAUJND010000027.1, forward strand.
CCCCGGATTCAGTTCAATTTCCCCTGGTTGAACTATCATTTCCCCTGGAATCATTGCCAATTCCTCAAATTCTCGTGTAACTTTTCTGATTTTCTCAAGCACAAGTATAAAGTCTGACAATTTTACAAACAAGTCAGAATTGAAAGAGTGGTTGTGCTGTCTCTCCCAAATCCTTGCGAGCTATACATCTAAATATCTGGCTGAACTATCTTGAGGTCGAGCATGGAGGTATTTACCAGTGGTAGCGATTGAAGCGTGTCCTAGTGTAGCCTGTACTAAGTGAATCGGTGCCCCCCTATCTAAAGAATGACTGGCATGGGCATGGCGCAACCAGTGAGGAGAGACATTAGTATCAATCCCAGAACGCTGCGCCGCTGCTCGAACAATCCGCATTACCTGAGAAGGGTGGAGATGGCCTCCTTTGCGACTTTGAAATATTGGGTCATTAAAACCAGCTGCTGACCGTAAATTTGCAAGTTCCCTCCAGATTGTGATTGGTAATAGCACTACCCGTGTTTTGCCGCCTTTACCATATACATTAATCTGACCTTCCGCTTCATTCCGAGCTTGCAGATCCCGCCAGCGCAAACCACACAACTCACTAACTCGCAACCCGGCAGCATACAACAGCTTTAACATCACTCGGTTACGAAAGTTAGGCTCCAAAACTATTAGTTGTTGAACCTCTACCTCACTCAGAATGCGCTCTGCCAAAGTATTTTTCGCTGCTGGTGCTTTGAGTAGTGCGCCGACATTGACTGGTACCATTCCCACACGATTACCAAACGCAAGCAGAGACTTTACTGATGAGATAGTGCGTCCACAGCTAGAAGGAGCAAGACCGCTGATTTCTAGGGCATCTGCAAAACCCTGAACATCAGCTAGGGTGACTTGTGCCAATGGCTTGTCTACGAAGACGAGAAATCGCTGGGCATCAGCTTGATAATAGCGCCGTGTGTGACGACTTCTACCGTGCATCCAAAGTTGAATCAGTTGAGCATCCGCTGGCAACACTGTTATTACCCTTCCTGCTATTAATGCAAGATTAGATTCCTAATCTTGCATTATTTTATAACATTGAGGCGAATAATAAACTGCTGAGCATATTAGACAGCGATCGCTTAGATTACTTGAAAGTGTCGGATTATTCAAAGGAGAAAGCTACTCAATCGTTACTAAAAAAAATACCCCCAGACAAGATTTTCATTGTCCGAGAGGGTTTAAAAAGGACTGCACAGATTCTTGGAGCGGTGTTTTGCGCCTGTTTTCCGGGGAAAAGATTCCTCCCGGAAAAACAGTGGTGAATAATTCATCCGCAAATAAACCTTGAATTAAGCAGGATTCGCTGCCGCTCTTTTTTGCAGCAGATTGAGAATCGAGGCTTTTTCCAGAATTCCTATTAGCACTCCATTATCCTGAATAACAGGTAGTACCGTTCGCTGTTGTTTTTCCAGCAGCATCACCGCTTCTAGCAGCGATTGATTTGACTGCACAACTGTAGACTCGACTTGTTGCATTAAGTCTTTGACTTGCATTTCTAACCAGCGTGTAGCAGGGATAATTTTCAGGTCATCTAATGCGATCGCCCCAATTAGTTGCCCTCGGTCATCTGTTACTAGAAACCGCTGCCACCTACCATTGCTAAGAATAGACTCATCAGCAAATTTCCGGAGAGAAAGATCAGCAGACACAACCGGGCTATTAGGAGTTACAGCATCTACTACTGTCAGACCCTTGAGTTTTTCCTGCACTGTAGCAGATTGGGCAGATCGGCTAGCGTTTTGCAGTAAAAACCAACCAATTAATAAATTCCAGAAGTTACCAAAGCTGCCAAACAACACTAGCGGAATTAGTCCACTGGCGATCGCCATCCAACCAATGAACTGACCTACCCTGCTGGCAAACACAACGCCTTTATAAGGATTCCCCGTGATTTTCCAAACCAGCGCCTTAAGGATATTACCGCCATCTAAGGGCAAGCCAGGAATTAAATTAAACACCGCCAGCCCCAAGTTGACATAAGCTAGCACGCCAAGAATTCCTGCAAGTGGTCCTGATACTGGTGTTCCAACCTTAATAACTGCAATCAGAGTGAACAGCAATATACTAACCAAAGGACCAGCGATCGCCACCCAAAAGGCTTCTGCTGGAGTCTTCGACTCTTTTTCCAAGCTAGCGAGACCGCCAAATAGAAACAGAGTAATTGATTTGACTTCAATCCCTTGGCGCATAGCAACAAAACTGTGTCCTAGTTCATGCGCTAAGACAGAAGCAAACAACAACAATGCTGTTACAAATCCCAGCAGTAAAGGTAACGAGCCACCCAAAGCTGGAAATTGAGCCGCTAGTCCACTAGCATAGTTCCAGGTTACTAAGCTTAGAACCAAAAACCAAGACTGAGCTACATAAAAGGGAATCCCAAACAGATTACCCACGCGAATAGTGCCATTCATCCAAAGCAACCCTATATTTGAGCTTTGAAAAGCTTGATTTAAGTCTTTTCTTATCTTCTTATCGTAACGAAATGTAAAGATAATTTTAATCTTTAAAGCAGCGTGGTATCCGTGCCTTGAGGTGTGGCTAGTACGAACAGCGAAAGATATAAGTTTGTAGCCTATTTCGTTTAACTTAGAATAAGCTCCTCAATTTGGTTAAGCTGGTTGTGTGATAACCAGACCATTAGGGGTAAAGTAAGTTCTCATATATTAAAAATGGTTCAGTACACTCTTGCTCAAAGTCCAGAAGTTATCCTAACTGTCTCAGGTAAAGATTCACCCAAAGCGCGTGACAAAGCGATGGATCAGCTGATGGAACAGATGGATGCAGGCGAACTACCCACCGAACTCGAAGAAGGCTTTAGTCCAGAACAACTCATTGAGGTCAAAGAACCAGCAACCGATACTACTAGCGATGAGGATGCCGTTACTCACGCTGTCCAAATTCTGAGTAACCTCGCCACACTCAAGCTTAAAGTACAGGAGTCACGCGCCGAAGCACTTGCTGTACGTGCAGCAGTTGACATCCTATTTACAGACAAATCAGTGAGTGAAGATGAGGTTGCCCGCCTCAAAGACGGTTTTAAAGTTCTCAAAACCTTTGCTCAAGCTAATCTACGCTACCAGGAAGCTCGATCTAGAGCAGAAAAAGCTCGTGCTGTACTCGATCAAGCTCTAAAATCTCCTGAATAACTAGTGATTAACCACTCTGGAGTCCCATCGCCATTCCAATCTTTTTTAAATGACTTGCATTTCAAGTACAAGTCACTACATGACGGCGCGGTGGCAAATTACATCCCTGAACTGGCAAAGGTAGACCCGAACTTGTTTAGCATCTGCGTTATTACAGTAGATGGTCAGGTTTACGAGGTCGGGGATTACAACCAGTTATTCACGATTCAGTCGATTTCAAAAGTTTTTGTACACGGACTCGCGCTTAAGGATCATGGGCGCGATTACGTGTTAACAAAGGTTGGTGTTGAGCCGACGGGAGATGCATTCAACGCAATTATCCTGGATGAGCGCTCAAATCGACCATTAAACCCTATGGTTAATGCGGGGGCGATCGCGACGACAAGCCTCATCAAAGGATCAAGACCAACTGAACGCCTCAACCGGATGCTTAATATGTTTCAGCGATACATTGGTCGTGATATTTTCGTTGATATATCAGTGTTTATGTCAGAGCGAACAACAGGACATCGCAACCGCGCCATGGCGCATCTGATGCTTAACTTTGGCATGATTGACGAAAAAATTGACGAAGCGCTCGATCTCTACTTCCAGCAGTGTTCATTAATGGTCAATTGCCGAGATTTGGCGCTAATGGCTGCTACGCTTGCTAATAAGGGTACCAACCCGATCACGGGAGAACAGGCGGTTGAATCCTGTTATATCAAAGACATTCTGAGTATGATGTACACCTGCGGTATGTACAATTTTGCGGGTGAGTGGGCTTACAAAATTGGTCTCCCAGCTAAAAGCGGTGTCTGTGGAGGCATTATCGCCGTCGTCCGGAATCAGATTGGTATCGGAGTGTTCTCACCACTGCTAGACTCACTTGGTGACAGTGTCCGAGGGGTTAAAGTCTGTGAAGAACTCTCGCAACAATTTGGATTACATTTATTTGATTCATCAATGGGTAGTTGTAGATTTCTTGATATGCTGTCTACCTAAGCTTCGAGGGAATTCAACATTGAGCGCCCTGCGGCTGCTTAGAGAATAAGCGATCGCTCTCAAAAACATGAAAATAGTCTTACGATCACACTAAGATTTGGGATTTTAAGTTCTAAGCTTAGAACCTTGAAGTTAGGACTATTTAGAATACATCATTTATAAAGAGCGCCTAGAAGAATTGGAAAAATTGCTTCGTGCATCTACGCTAACTGGTCCTGAGCCAAAGTAGACAACCATCAATAGTCCTCCCATCAGCGCCAAATTCTTCAAGAACTGAATTACCTGCATTTCTTCGGCAAAATTTGTATGAAAAATGAGTGTAGCTGGAATTAAGAAAATTATGAGCGCGATCGCACCCCAACGCGCTTTATAACCCAACAACACCGATAACCCACCAGCCAGTTCAAAAATAATTGAACCAACTAACAATAAACCAGTCAGTGCTAAGGGAATGCCATTAGCCGACATGAACTGCTGCGTACCGCTAAAGTCCAGAATCTTGCTGATTCCAGACCGCAGAAAAATTACCGCTAGAAAAATTCGGGCAACAAGGGGAATGTAATTCATATCAGATCACCTTTGACTAAGGGTGAGGGCGCAGGAACAATTACCTAACATAGTTATCAGTGTCATTGTTGCTGATTTTCTCGTATTTGTACTATCCCGACTGATTTAATATTTAGCACCATCTGTTGAGTCAGAGGTTAACGCTGTACTTGAAAGCAAAATATAGTTACAGATGTAATTGCATAACACTAGTAAGCGGTTGCTAAACCAAGTTAGATAAAGCCAATTGTCCAAAGTCTAAGAGGATTCACGTATCAGTTCTGCTAGACCCATTACCGTTCGGTAATGCGCTTCAATTTGACCTACAGTTTGGGATTGACGATTATTTCGCTCCCACTGACTACGCTCAAATAATTGTTGCCGCAAATCATCTACATTAATAGTTTTTACTTTGCCATCAGCAACAATCTGCTTACCATTAACCCAAACACTATGTACTGCTTGAGTAGGACGACCGAGAATTAACAAGCCAATTGGATCAGTTCGGGGCAGCAGCGACAAACTGGTGAGGTCGTAGAGTACCAAATCGGCTTTTTTTCCCACTGTTAGAGAACCTAGCTGTTCTGCTGTATTAAGTCCCTTTGCACCACCAAGTGTTGCCATTTCTACTGCCTCACGGGGTGTGATCCAGTGTTGATAATCAAGGTCGGTGACATTGTGCAAAATTGAGCCAATTTTAATTGCTTCTAGTAGATCCTGAGAGTCATTACTAGCAGCACCATCACAGCCAAAAGTAACGTTAACTCCAGCTTGACGGTATTTCAGAATTGGAGCAATGCCACTGCCCAAGCGCAAATTACTAAGGGGATTGTGAACGACTGTGGATTTGGTTTCTGCCAAAATATCAATATCAGAATCGCTCAACCATACACAGTGAGCTAAGGAAGTGCGATCGCCTAAGTAACCAATTCTTTGCAAATGTTCAACAGCACTACAGCCATATTTTTCCTTAGCTAGCTGTTTTTGGGCTTTGGTTTCAAGTAAGTGGGTATGGCGACAAATATTGTAGCGATCGCTCAGTTCAATACACCCCTCAAACAATGCATCCGAACATAACTGAATCCCCGTTGGGGCAACTAAAATATTTACGCCTTCATCTGGTCGGTGGAACTGAGATATAACTTCTTCCATCAGTTCTAGCGTTGCGATCGTTGAGCGGAAGTAAGGTGCATGATTTTGTTTAGCTTCACCAGATGGAATACCAGCCGTAAGCGATTGATCCTGAATTAGTGGCCCAATAAAGGCGCGAATCCCAACCTCTCTATAAGCGCGAACAGCTGCTGCAATAGTTTCTATTTCCCGCCCTGGAATTAAGACTAAGTGATCGACAACACTCGTTCCCCCAGATAGTAAGGTTTCTACCGCTGTTCCCAATGCACTGAGGTAAACTTGCTCTTGATCAAGGGGAGCAAAGTCATAGAGTTCAGCAATCCATAACTCTAGAGGTACGGGTGGAATTAACCTCCGCTGCCACATTTCCGATGAGTGAGTGTGGGCGTTGACGAATCAGGCAATACGAGTTTATTTTGACCGTTAATTCCTGTGCCGATGACTTCTAACTGAGGCATAACGTCTTCACGAAGTTTGCGTGAAGCGATCACTCAGGCAGTCATCCTCAATCTGAGCATCTACATTTTCATAGCCATGTTCAGCGATTAAAACGTTTTGAATGGTAAAACTCACAGTTTCATCCTTACCATCAACAACTATCGAACATTATTACTAAATAAAGAAATTATGCTATTGATGGCACACTTCCTTGACAGTTTGTATTGAAATTTTTGACTTTTTTTCCACTCCTTTAGCAACTACAACCGTACATAAATTCTGGGCAAGCGCTACAATTGTGAGAATAATTTCATTTTTTCAACGTCAACATTTACAGCATCAATATTAGGAGTAGTCAATCTTTACTGACTGAATTGGCAAGCGATACGAAGCCATCTAGTCGACGGTAGAATATACCAAGCTTGCAGTTGCACAAGCATGGTAGTAGATTTGGTGATTTCCATCAAAACATTTTCGGCAATCTTTAGGAATTAAGACCAGTATCTTGCAAAATCTTGATACTTTTTTAATTAGCTCAGCCTATCTGACCATGCAGTAACAATTTCTGAGAATATTAATTCTAAGGGTTTGGTAATAGACCAGTTGGGATAATGATTTTGCATCTTACGCAGGTCACTGTAATAACAGATATGATCGCCCTCGCGATTTTTATCTACATACTCATACTGCATTTTTTTGTTAGATAAGTGACAACAATATTGAAGGCTTCTAAGATGGAACATGTATTGTCCTTACCACCCCCAGATTGTACACCTCACCGTTACGGGGTGCTTGGATAAATTCTTCAATGAAGAGCAACATCATAGGAGTGAATATTATCTCGCACTTGCTTGCCCTTGTAGCCGAATACATTATAAGTACGATTTTCTAAGTTACATTTCACTAAGTAGCTGAGAAACCCGTGCAGTTCCACACCAGTATGGTTAGGTCCTGTTAAACATCCACCGCGCAAACAGCAGGTTTTTAGCCCAAAATAGCGACCATACTCTTGAACCATCACATCAGCCGCAACTTTTGAAGCACCGAAAAGAGAGTGTTTAGATTTGGTCGATGCGGAATGATTCAGGGATACCATGCTGATAAGTTGAGTCAGCATAATCCCAACGGGTTTCTAACTCCACCATCGGAATTTCATTAGGCGCATCCCCATACACCTTGTTGGTAGACATATGCACAAAGGGAGTTTCTGGCGCAAATTTGCGCGTTGCTTCCAACAGATTTAGCGTCCCTACAGCATTAGTATCAAAGTCATCAAAGGGAATTGCCGCCGCTCGATCGTGACTGGGTTGGGCTGCAGCATGAGCGATCGCATCAGGTTTGAGGCTGTCAATTAAATCTAGTATGCCTGTGCGATCACGAATATCTATCTCATGGTGAACAAAGCCTTTAATCTTTGATTCCAGTCGCCTTTGATTCCAGCGAGTATCCCCCTTGAGGACCAAAAAACCGCTCTTTGGTTATTATCAACGCCATGAACTGCCCAACCTTGACTAGCAAAATGTAGGCAGACCTCAGAGCCAATTAGTCCCGACGAACCAGTTACAAGTAATTTCTTCATTAGGGTACTTTCCACACTTTGCTTTTTTATACGAGCTTTATTAACTGCATCAAGATACACACTTTGAATAATTCTTATTTCAAGAATTTCGTTAGTACACCTTGTTTCTAATTTCTACTGATATTTTTTAAGGTTGTGTAATTAAGTGATAGGAAAATTGAAAGATTATAAACTTTCCTCCATCTCAGAACAAGAATGAATTTTCCCCAAGAGAGAACGCTTCATGAGTAGCCTTACCTAACCAAATTACAAAACAACTTTAACGCTAACTCTCCGATGTAGTCAACCAAAATTTTACTGAAGTTTTGCCTAGATTTACAATTCACTGTTCTTCACTTTCAGTGAATATACGGTAGTGCAGTCAAATTGGTCATAACTTTGGCATCGTTTTAGGTATGTAAATTTGTAAATAGAAATTTGCTTTATTAAAGTAGGCAAGTTCACTAGAGCACGTTAAAACCTGTTAAATTTTAGTTAGAGCACGATTGAACGACATATGAGTTTCACCATGTATTCGGAACTTTCCTGGCAGAGGTTCTAGCTGGCTCAACATTAGTATAAAGCGAGGCTACACCAGAAATAGCAAAAAATAAAGTATATAAATTCCTAATCCAAAAATCTTAAGCTGTAAAGTTACCTGTTTATTCTTTTAGAAGGCTTTTGGCACTGTAGTTGGCAAGGAGATGGGGTCATTTTTCTAAAGAAGAGCCTCCTTGACCAGTAGTCTAAGTCTTAGCTCCGATCTTGTAGAACATTGTAGAGATTTCAACTCACTCCTCTCACTCCTCAAAATTAAATTTTAATGTCTCCCGCCGTGCTTATAAGCAAACTAACTTTCCAGACGCCATTTTCAATATCCTCATTGGGTTGGCTTTCCATCTGTGTCAACGAGTTTATACAGTGTTGTAAAACCCATTACTTGCTGTGTTAGTACGGTTAGTTGCATTTTTGGACAGCCTGCAACTGAACTCAAATATGTTTGTATAATAAAGTACGCATCTTTCGTCTAGTTATGGCTTACATTAGATGAGGATACACCGAAAAATCCAAAGTAGACATTTTAGAAAAGCTACGATAGGCTGATTTGCAAAACTCTTCAGTGCGTCTTCGAATATAGGAAAAATTTTATGCAATCTAGCGAAAGTTCAGAATTAGATTTAGATCTTAAAAGGCTCTGGTTGATATTAAAACGGCGTTGGCTACCTGCTGCTGCTGTGTTTAGCTGTGTTGTTGCAGGCGCAACTATGCTGGCTTCGATTCAGGAGCCAGAATACGAAGCGAAAGGAAAGCTCTTATTCAAAAAGCCACAGACTTCTTCTGTAACAGGGCTAGGTGAACAATTAGGGGAGCTAGATAGCCTAGTTTCAAAAAGCAACCTTCTAAATACAGAAATAGAGATTATTCGTTCTGTCCCTTTTATCCAAAAAACTATAACCGCACTTGGATTAAAAACTGAAAGTGGTAATCCTCTTAAGCCTCAGTCACTTGCAAACAATATTACCCTAAAAACTATTCCTGCAACTGATGTTCTGCAGCTCTCCTATGCAAGCACTAACCCTGAGGAAGCTGCGGCAGTAGTCAACAAGATTATGAGCCTTTATATAGAGAGCAACGTAACTAACAATCGCGCTGAGGCAGTTGCAGCTGGTGATTTTATTGCCAAACAGTTACCTAGAACAGAATTAACTGTCCGTCAAGCAGAAGTAGCTCTGCGGCAATTTAAAGAACAAAACCAAGTTGTTGCTCTAGATCAAGAAGCCAACGCAGCAGTAGACACTATTAAGCAATTAGAAAGCCAAATTAATGAAACTCAGGCTGTACTTGCGGATGCAAACGCTCGGTCTGCAATGCTCCAAAAACAAGTGGGAATGAACTCACGCGAAGCTATAGATACTAGCTCCCTTAGTCAAGCTGAGGGGGTACAAAAAGCGCTTGCAGAACTTCAACAGGTAGAAGCTGAGTTGGCAACTCAGCAAACGCGCTTTGTAGATACACATCCTACGATACAAGCTTTAAGAGACAGAAAAGTGGCTCTAGAAGCTCTACTTAAAGGTCGCATAGAACAATCTCTTGGCAGTCAAACGCCAGTATCCAATCGCAATTTGCAGATAGGTCAAATCAAACAAACCTTGACCCAAGATTTTGTCAAATCAGAGGTAGAACGTCAAGGTTTAGCCAATCGACTAGCTTCTTTATCAAAAGCCCATAGCGCTTATAGACAAAGAGTAAATGTTTTACCCCGATTAGAACAGCAGCAACGAGAATTACAGCGGCGACTAGATGTGGCTCAGGCTACCTATACAACTCTATTACAGAGGCTGCAAGAAGTGCGGGTTGCAGAAAACCAAAATATGGGCAATGCCCGCATTATTGAATTTGCTGTAGTTCCTGAAAAAGCATCTACTCGAGAAAAAATAATTATTCTGGCTTTAGGGAATTTAGCAGGTATTTTATTGGCTATAGCTACCATTTTCATTCTAGAAGTAAGTGACACATCTATCAAAACCCTCAAAGAAGCAAGAGATCTGTTTGGATATACCTTGCTGGGAACCATACCTTACTTTGGGAAAAAAGTTAGCTATCGTCGTAAAAACCAAGAGTTAAGTATTCCAGAACTTCCAGTTGTAAATATTCCCCGCTCACCAATTAGTGAAGCATACCGTATGCTTCAAGCTAACCTGAAGTTCCTCAGTTCAGACAAAGCGCTGAAAGTTATTGTAGTAACAAGTTCTGTTCCTAAAGAGGGTAAGTCTACAGTTTCTGCAAATATGGCTGCAGCTATGGCTCAACTAGGGCGTAAGGTCTTACTGGTAGATGCTGATATGCGCCATCCATTACAGCACCATATATGGGAACTGACGAATGCAGCGGGTCTCAGTGATGTCATTGTTGGTCAAGCTGAATTTGAATCAACCGTAAAAGAGGCTATGCCTAAGCTAGATGTGCTTAGCGCAGGGGTAATTCCTCCTAATCCAATGGCTCTTCTAGACTCTAAGCGAATGGCCTCATTAATTGATTATTTTGCTGAGCACTATGATTTTGTAATTATTGATGCCCCTCCTTTGGTAATAGCAGCTGATGCTGTTACTTTAGGCAAAATGACGGATGGTATTTTGTTGGTCACACGACCTGGAGTGATAGATTCGACCAGTGCCGCTGCTGCTAAAGAGTCCTTAGATCGCTGTGGTCAAAACGTACTAGGTCTAGTAGTTAACGGTGTGATCCCGGAAAATGAACCAGACAGCTACTTCTATTATGCTAAGGCATATACTAGCGAGGAGGATTTTACAACTGGCGAGAGGGTTATGTCCAAAACGGGAAACTATGGTAGCTAATTTACTTCTATTTGCTTTATTAATCTTTGCAAAAGCCACTCTTATACTTAAAAAGGAATTTTGGTTTTGATGGAAAGAATGACTGGCTATAGTGTTAATTTCGGTTTCTAAGCTCTACAGTATTAAATACAATTTAGCTAAAGTTCTTGGAGTGTTGGTTCCATAATGAGCTAATGTACTTAACTTTGCCTAGATATCTCCATAATGTTACATTGGCTTACTAAATTGCTTTTCTAATTCTATTACTGAGAGGCTAGATGTGTATATAGTCAATTTGGAATCATTGCCTTTTCTAAAGACAAGTGAATCTCTAAGCCTTATATTTGTAAGTAGCATAAAAATCAAAATAGCAAAATTTAAGAAATATGTATAGAAAAGTACAGTTAGAGCCTACTATTTTGGTGTTGCACAATAGAAAATGATGTTGTAGGGTTTGTCAATGGTCTGTCCTAATTGTCAAAGTAGCAAAGTGGTTAAGAATGGACGCATCAAGGTAAACAGAGCTATCTGTGTCGAGTGTAATCGTCAATTTTCGGAAAACCCTCTGCCCCAAAGTTACAGTGCTGAGGTTAAAGCCCTGTGTCAAACTATCCATAACGGCATAGGATTTCGAGGCATTGAACGGGCTGAGAATCAGCCATAACAACGTCATTAACTGGGTTCGACAAGCCGAAGCCGCTATTGCAAATAGAAAATTAAGAGATTTCTGAAACCGCTCAAATTGATGAGTTGCAAACCTTTGTCGACTCAAAAACAAGTTCTGGCTGTGGACACTCGTCAATAGCAAAGCTCAGGAATTCTGAAGTTTGTAGTGGGTAATCGTGCTTTAGATACTTTCAGACTATTGTGCCAAATGATTCAGGGGTGGGCCTTTTTCTTGTATATTACTGATGGTTACAAGGTTTATCCCTGCTTTGATTAAAGACAATGACCACCTAGTCAACAAGACAGCAATGACACGGGTCGAAAGAAAAATTGCCGCTTAAGACATTATCTAGCTCGACTCCATCGAAAAACCCTGTTGCTCAAGTCACCAAAAAATGTTGAAAGCATTGGTACGATTACTAGTCTACTACCTCAAGCATCAGCAGATTCCCCCATCTTCTTAACTCATTCTTAATTGTGCAACGCCACTATTTAATCTAAAAGCAATCCTTTTTGTGATTAATTCTAGTAAAGAAAATATGAATTAATTTAGATTGAGTGCTATCCTCAAAATTGTCAGTTCTTTTTAATAAGTTAGAATATCAATAATATAAAACCTTCTAATAGAAAATCAAGGCTAAAACCTTTGAAAACTATTGCTCTTGTAGACACGCTTTGGTTTGGTCATCATCCTACTTATCTTAAATCTTTACTAAAACATTACTTGAACTTGGCTGTAGAGTAGTAACCTTTTGTCCAGAGCCTACTGAAATAAGTCAATGGATTGCACTAAACTGTCCAAAGCAAACTGAGCTATTCCATGCTTTTAGTGCAAGAGCCAGAACTAAATCAATTAATTGGGACAACTCCTAAAACGCTTACTGCTCGACGGTATTGGCTACACTGCAGGTGGCATTGAAGGAGCATCATCAAAAATTGGTAGCTCACCGGATCTAGTATTTTTGCTTGGCTCGATAGTTATTTAAGTTCTTATTTAATACCTTATATATTAGATAAAGTTTTCCCTACGATTGGTCGGGTCTTTATTTTTCGTCCTTATCAGAATTTGAAGCAGCAGGTTTCTTCTATTGTTCGTAGCTTTGTAAGTCCGTATGCAGCTCTTCAATCCTCTCATTGCAAAGCTATCGCTATTCTTAATGAAGATATAGCTGAAACCTTACAAACCAAACTCAAAAAGAAGCCTGTAATTATTTTCCCTGATATTACTGATGAATCAACACTGATCTCCAGCTTTCCGATCGCAAATCAAATTCAGGATAAAGCAGGTGGTAAGAAAAATAATTGGTTTATTAGGCTCATTGGACAAACGCAAAGGTTTTTCTAACGCTGCTAAGAAGTTTCTCAGCAATTGGCAGAAAAAGATTGGTTTTTGTTTCTTTGTGTCAATTAGGTACTTTCCTTTCTTCCTCAAGAATTAATGAAAATTCAGAGTATTGTTAAGTCAGCTCCGCATAATTGCTTTTCCGCTTTGAACGATTTTCTATGGACCTCAGTTCAATTCCTTGGTTTCTATCTGTAATCTCTTGTTTGCTGTGTATAATAACTTTTCCTAGCAGTAGCAATATTTTAACTAAGGCAGCAATTTTAAAAACCTGTTGTTGTAAGCAATAAGTTCTGTATGGGAAAAAAGAGTTCGTGAATTTAGTTTAGGTTTAGCCATTAATGAGGGCGACACATTGCAATGCATTGAGGCTTTGCATCAATTAGATTTTCCTGAGTTGGATATCGTCGAACCCAATTTTGATTTTGAAGGGTACAACGCCTTCACTCTATTAAACAGCTTTTACGTAGTATTTTCTTCTATAGTGAATACTAATATTCAATCGCCATAAAAGATAATTAGGACTGACTATCTTGATTCTTTGAAATTTCTTGTTAAACTTGTACAAGAAATGTTTCTGAATTATGTTTTACCAGTCACTAAGAAATTATTTTTAAGTTTTAGCTAAAGCAGGATAACTGGCAGATTGAAAGGAGTAATTTAGTGGGTCATGCTAAAGAAGGGCTTCCGTTAGTACATTATTATTAATAACTACAACTATGGGCATTTCTTAAGCGAAGCCATTGACAGCTCCTTAAAACAAACTTATTCTTGTATTGAGGTTATTGTAGTGGATGATGGTTCTACTGATAACTCGCGGGAAGTTATTGGTAGCTACGAAGATCCAGATTATTCCAGTTTTAAAGGAAAATGGAGGACAGTCCTCAGCTTTTAACGTAGGGTTTGCAGTAAGCAGAGGAGATATTATCTTCATGCTTGACTCTGATGATGTCTTTTCCTAAAAAGTTGCAGAAGTTGTAAAGATATTTGAACTATATCAAGATATTGGTTGGTGCTTCCATCGCCTGCGATTTATAGATGCAAATACTGATAAATTTATTAAATTAAGTCATGAAAGTGGCTCACGAAAATGTGACTTTAGAGGGCATCTGAAGAAAGGCAAATTACCTTTAATTCTCCTGCAACGTCTGGTCTCTGCTTTACACGTTCTACTTCTCCAACAGATTCTTCCAATGCCTGAGGCTAGTGGTGTGAATGTCAGCGATAATTACTTAAAAGTTACAGCATTAGCACTGAGTAAAGGTTTCTTTTAGATCAACAGTTAGCTTGTTTGAGAATACATAGTAATAATACGTATACCCTTAAAGGAGATAAAGAACAATTAAAAGCAAGGATTTCAGTTCTTACAGCTTACTGGCTACGATACAACTGGCCATTTTAACAAAATTTGGAAATAAATTACTTGCCCAAGGTATTAGCACCTACTGGAAAAGTGGCAATATTGAGGCGGAGTACATAGAGAACATCAAAAGTTATTTATCGGCTGTTTCATCAATAGATAGGATTGAGATTGGTCTGAGAATCCTCTACTACCGCTTCAAGTTCTAAAAAAGTTACTTTTGCTGTAGAACAAAAGTTTTTATCATACGTAAAAGTTGTATCTAATACCTTGCTTCTCAGCAAGTTAGTACGGGTAGTTGCTAAAAGTTATTGATGTTTTTCCTTTCATTTTAATGTATCCGGCATTTCTAACAACAAGACTTTGCAGGTTTTGATGACAGGGCTAACCCCAATCAGCACTAGGCTCAAACCGCTTTTACCAGCTGATTGCGCTAGTCTATTAGGAAACAAATCCTGATAAAGCCAGAGTTTCCCATTAGAGATACGGGGGCAATTAGTACAAGTATATCAGGAAGACATCTTAAAGTTGCAAGATCTTATTCAACGTGACGTTTCAAAATGGCTAGTCTAAAAATAAAATGGTCATATTTGCCAACCTTGAGGAAACGTTATAAACATAATAAAGAGTTTTAAATATAGGCAAGAAGGGAACTAACTATATGGCAATGCCTAACTTTCTCATAATAGGTGCAGCAAAGGCTGGAACGACAGCACTGTATAGCTATCTAAAGCAGCATCCGCAAATCTACATGAGTCCCGAAAAGGAACCACACTTTTTTGCCTTTGAGGGTGAGCAACCGAATTTTGGCGGTACAGCAGGCAAACAAGAATGGTTAAACCGCACTGTAATTACTGACATTGAAACCTATCGTAAGCAGTTCCAAAAGGTCTCTAGAGAAATAGCTATCGGTGAGGCATCTGCCTTGTACCTCTACATTCCAAAAGCAGTTGAACGTATAAACCATTACATACCTGATGTCAAGCTAATTACAATCCTTCGTAATCCAATTGAAAGAGCATATTCTGCCTTTTTGTTTCAAATAAGAGATGAACTTGAACCAATTACTGATTTTGCTCAAGCGCTAGAAGAGGAGAAGATACGTATCAATAAGAACTGGTACCCATTTATTATTATCAGCACATGGGATTTTACTATAGTCAGGTGAAACGCTACTTCGATATGTTTAGTCGAGCAAATTAGAATTTATCTTTATGAAGACCTTAGTAGTAATCCTATGAGCATACTGCAAGATTGCTTTCGATTCCAGGGGTGGACGATACTTTTGCTCCAGATGTGTCTTCAAGACATAATGTGTCTGGTATGCCTAAAAACAAGCTCATAAATAAATTTCTAGTAAAGCCGCATCCAATTAAATCTATTCTTAAGCCATTCTTTCCTGAAGCTTTACGGAAAACCCTGATCGTTGGACTGAAGAACCGACGAAGTTTGGACAAGCCGCCACCGCTCTCAATTGAGCTTCGTAGACAACTAATTGAAGTATATCGGGAAGATATTATAAAGCTGCAAGATATTATTAAACGAGACCTTTCCAAGTGGCTGGAATAAATATGAAAGCGGATCGTTTATTTGAACTCGTTTGAAATTGAGGACAATGTAGTATTTTTTACTTAAAAGCAGGATTGAGTATCTTTAAAATTACTTTAAAAATCTAGAGGATTGAATATTGAAAACTTTATTGAGCAAGCTTGCACAGATATTGGAAAGGGGATTTGTTGTCTTGACACTTCAACTTGCTGCAAAAGTAATGATGCCTTTTATAAGTAGCGGTGATGGTACTAAGAATTATGCAGAAGGTAGTATCGTAAATCAGGCTATTTGGCTGGGAATTTATTTAATTACCTTCTGTCTAGTTGCTTTAAGGTGGAAACGATTTATTCATGTTGCCACGGCAGATAAACTCTTATTACTTTTATTAGCAATTGCTGTGCTTTCGATTGTGTGGTCTGTTGAGCCAAAAGTTACCTTACGCCGCGAGATCGGCTTACTCGGCTCAACTTTTTTTGCAATGTATCTAGCTACACGGTACAGTCCAAGTGAGCTGCTACGGCTGTTAGGGTGGACTTTGGGCATTGGGGCGCTTCTTAGCTTAGTGTGTGGTATAGTGCTGCCAAGCTATGGAATTATGGGTGGGGGGTTTTGGCGGGGCATCTACATACACAAAAATGCCATGGGTCGCATGATGGCAATGTGTGCAATTATTCTTTTGCTTCTTACCTTCAGTAACCGTAAATTCCGTTGGCTTACAGGACTCGGAATTGGTCTTTCAATCGGTCTTCTTTTACTTTCGCAATCGAAGGGAGCTTTAGTTGTCTTTATCAGTCTTCTTGCACTTTTGCCCCTCTATAATGCATTGCGGTTGAACTACACCATAGCAGTGCCCCTCTCCATAGTTGTGATAATTGTAAGTGCAATTGGACTTACATGGCTCGTAAGTGAATCGGAGACAGTACTAGGAGCTTTTGGTAAAGATGCTACACTTACAGGACGCACAGATATATGGACTGCTGCTGTAGATATGATTAACCAGCGTCCTGTACTTGGCTACGGATACGGTGCATTCTGGTTGGGATTGGGAAGCGAGTATTCCGCGTATGTTTGGAATTATGCCGGTTGGGAAGTTCCTAATGCTCACAACGGTTTTATAGATTTAACACTCGATCTAGGTTATCTAGGAATATCAGTGTTTCTAATTGGATTTTTGATGAACTACTTACAAGCTGTAAGATGGGTACTTTTAACCAAAACACTTGAGGGGGTTTGGCCACTGGAATATATGACACTTATACTTATAGCTAGCCAGTCTGAGAGTGTAACACTAACTTATAAAGACATTTTTTGGATACTTTATGTGACAATAACCCTTTCAACGCGGACTTATCTTAGTCGAGCTAGTAAGACCGTTCAGCTAAATCCAAATTCAAGCTAAAAAATGAGCGAAATACACTTAATAAATTTACCTTAATTATTAACTACAACTATGTACTTTTGAACTCCACAATCTTTTTATAACCGCTAGAGATGATTTTTAGAAAGCTATATTTAAGATAGATGCTTCTTCAAGCAAGTTTATATAAGTAAGAAAGTATTTTGTAACACCTTTTTCTCTAAAAGCTGTTGATTGTATACAATATGAAGCTGATTTCCATTGTTTGTTATTCTATTGAGAGGTAAGGGCTAGCCTTTTTATATGAGATACAGGATGCCTTGAAGCGACTATTGATTCTACCCAAGCGCTGCGAACAGAAGAGACAGGCATACGTAGTGACTTAGTAATGATTTATTACTGGTAGCAAGTGGATCTTACTATACTCATGTGAAGCGTTAAAGGGAGCAAATATACATAGCAAGTCTGCTGTAATCATTTACTAGAATCTACTGCTTTACACAAATGCAATCAAGGAGATAACTGAATTATATGACAATGCCTAACTTTCTAATTATTGGTGCGGCAAAAGCCGGAACAACCGCGCTCTATCATTATCTAAAGGAACACCCAGAAATTTATATGGCTCCTCAAAAAGAACCAAAGTTCTTTGCCCTTGAAGGTGAGAAGCTAAACTTTCGTGGACCAGGCGATCAAAATAACATAAACAAAAGTACAATCACTGATATTGAATCTTACCGTGAACTGTTTCAAGGTGCATCGAACCAGAAGGTGATCGGTGAGGCATCCCCTTTGTATCTCTACAGCCCAAAAGCTCCTGAACGTATACGACACTACATACCCGACACCAAGCTGATTGCTATACTTCGTGATCCGGTTGAGAGAGCATACTCAGGCTATCTCATGCACATTAGTGAAGGTCGGGAGACAGCTAGGGATTTTGCTGAGGCGCTTCGAGAGGAGGAAATGCGGATTCGCAACAACTGGGGGTGGGGACATTATGCAAGTGTAGGGTTTTACCATAGTCAGCTAAAACGCTATTTCGACAACTTTAACCATCATCAGATAAGAGTTTATCTTTACGAGGATTTAAAGACCAATTCTATTAGCTTACTTCAAGATATTTTCAATTTTCTTAATGTAGAAGAGTCATTTGTTCCCGATATTTCCATTAGGCATAATATAACTGGTATACCTAAAAACACCATTCTGCAAACATTAATACAAAGTTTGAAACCATTAAATCCTGTTTTTAAGCTAGTCCTTCCAGCTAATTTACGTCAAAATATCAAAACCCAAATTCTTGTTAAACCCCAGCTTCCACCAGAAATACGTAAACAATTAATTGAAGTATATCGAGAAGATATTTTGAAGCTTGAAGAACTTATACAGCGAGATCTTTCAAAATGGCATAGAATGATGAGAGTAAATTAATTAGTTGAACTTATTATCAGCAATACTGTACTTCTTTCCTATCTAAGTTATTAAACGCCTGAAAAGCTTGAATAATATTGAAAGCTTTGATTGCATTTTTTACGTGCTTTACTCTCAACGAAGCTTAAATTCTCATATACATAAAATTTGGTTAACTTAGTGAGGCATCTATGAGTGCAACTGTAGTAATTAATAAAAGGGATAAGTCAAAAATGCCTGATAAGCCTGCTGTAGTCATTTACAGAGATTGGTTGCTTCCACCCTCCGAAACTTTCGTGTTAGGGCAAGCAGAAGCATTACGGCGCTTTACGCCATATTACGTGGGTTCATGCCTTAAAAAGGTTTGCTCACTCCTAAAGAGCGAACTCTGGTCGTCAATGGAGGTGGCTTGATAGGCAGGGCGCGTGAAGTCTCCTATAAGCTTACGGGATTTGCGCCTAATTTTTTACACCACTTACAGAAGTTAAATCCTGCGTTGATTCATGCCCACTTTGGCGTAGGTGGTGTACAAGCATTACCGCTTAGTCGTCGGTTGAAAGTTCCCTGCTGGTTACATACCATGGTTATGACGAATTGATAACAGACGAGTTTGCACAGCGCTCCTACTTCAGCCACCGACTCTACCTTCGTCGTAGAGAGGTACTCAAGCTTAATGCCCAGCTATTTATTGCTGTATCCAATTACTCTAAGGAGAACCTCCTGAAGCAAGGTTTTCCGGCGGATAAGGTCGTCGTGCATTACATCGGTATAGATACGAATTTCTTTCAACCCGATTCAACTGTGGAGAGAGAGCCAATAGTACTATTTGTAGCGCGGTTAGTAGAGAAAAAGGGATGTGAGTACCTTATCCGCGCCATGAGTGAAGTACAAGCAGTAAGACCCGATGTTGAACTAGTAGTAATTGGAGATGGGGGAACTCCGTCCTTCTCTTGAGCAGATGGCTAAAGAAAAGCTTCGGCGCTACCGTTTCCTTGGGTTGCAACCGCCGGAAATTGTGCAGGCTTGGATGAAGCGAGCCAAGGTCTTTAGTGTTCCAAGTATCGTTGCTAAATCTGGTGAAGCTGAGGGGGTTTGGTATGGTGTTTGCTGAGGCACAGGCAATGGGGGTACCAGTGGTTAGCTTTGCCAGTGGAGCAATTCCTGAATCAGTCGCCCACGGTGAAGTAGGACTTTTAGCAGCCGAACGCGAATGGCAAGAGCTTGCAAAGCACCTTCTGTTGTTACTTGAGGACGATACCCTGTGGCATCGCTTTAGCAAGGCTGGGCAAAACCGTGTGGGCGCTTTGTTTAATTTACAGAAACAGACTAGAGTACTGGAAGATATTTATGAACATGTTCTTGAAAACTTTCAGACTGAAATACGATAGAATTTACCTCGTAAAGGTAGAAAATTTTAAAATTAGTGAAGACCAGATGCCAAAAAGTTTTCAGGTACTTTAATTATTAAAAATTGAATCCAGCAACTTTTGAGTGATAATAACGTCGTCGATTTTCTGAGCTAGATATTTTTCCGTGTTATATAAAAACCTCAGTTTTTAAAATCAGCGCAGAGCATCTCAATTGATTACATAATTGCTTTAACAAATTATATTGGCAAACCTGAGATGCTTCCACGCAATTAATCAGTCTTTAGGGAGACAATAAGTAGTCAAAATGAAGAAGCGACTTGGGTTTATTTCTGCAGCACCGCGAATTTCCACTCGTCTTGAAACGCAGGTCACCGGGCCTCGAACCCGGGTGTTGGGATTAATTAGGGGCTTTGAAGCGCTTGATTGGGAAGTTAAAACTTTTATTATGGGAGATCGGGTACCGCAAAAATTGATTGCAAGTGTGCCCGAAAAAGCTACAAATGGTAAGTTTTTCCCTACATTAGCAGCAGATTTGGCACGCTTGATTTTGAGTACTGTGAACACGCAAAAGAGCTGGCAGGAATTGGGTAGTCACGTGGACTGGGCTTTTGAGTTTACTGCCACCCTCCAATCCTTAGGCTGGAATTTTAAAAGAAACGGAATACCATGGATAGTCCACACAGAAGGCATACTCTATCAGGAGTCGAAAGCCGAGCGAAAGAGTATCGTGCTGAGCGGAATTGCGCGGCATTTGGAGATGCGGACTTATCGGGAATGCGATGCTTTAGTTTGTGTAAGTGAGACCCTTAAAGAACTCGTGGTTCGTGAGTCTGGTGTCCTACCTGAAAAAGTAGTAGTAATCCCCAATGGAGTGGACACAGATATGTTTGATCCGGGTCGGTACAAACCCAAGCGCCTATTTCCAGGCTTCACTATAGGGTTTGTAGGTGGCTTGTATATGTGGCAAGCGGTTGATCTGTTGCTCGAAGCCTTGCACGAACTGCGGTTAGAAGGTATGGATTTGTCGCTAGTTGTAGTGGGCGATGGCATTATGTACGAAACGTGGCGAACCCAAGCCCAAAGCCTTGGTATTGATTCTAACGTTACATTTGTGGGTCGGGTGCCGTGGTTAGAAGTGCCAGAGTACATCGCTGGATTTGATGTGTGCTACACAGGACAAGTCGAGATTCAGCAGGTAGGAAAGATGTACCACTCACCCCTAAAGCTTTACGAATACATGGCAATGGCTAAGCCAGTTGTAGCCTCAGCGTTTGAGGATGCCAAGCGGATGCTTCAGGAGGGGGAAACGGGATTTTTGTTTGAGCCAAGTAACCAGAAAGACCTGAAGGGTGCACTTACTCGTGCCTATAAACTAAAGGAGCAGTTACCACTCTTAGGTCAGCAAGCGCGTGAGGCAGTACTAACGCAACACAGCTGGGTGGCGCGTGTGAAAACTATGATTGCAGGTCTTGAGCAAATACTGGCGAATAAGCAATAAGAGTAGAGCTAATAAATCTCTAAAATACTCAATATCATTAATTTATACAGAATTTAAAGCACATATGAAAGATTCTCTCTATAGCTGTGCAAAAAACTTAGTAATTTGATAAATCCTAAATACCTGTATAAATTAACTTAACGTGTTTACCTAAATCGGTGCCTCAAATTATTGTTTGCTCCCATCACTGTAAGAAGTACTGATAGATAAAATCATGGATACTAAAAGTTTTGATGAAATTACCCTACTCAAGACGAGATTCCAGAAAATAAAAGTATGCCAACTAATAGAGTATGTGGTAAAAGCCGCACAATTAGAAAAAAAGACGGTTGTAGGTAATGTAAATGTAAAAGGAATGAACCTCGCATATGAGATCCCATGGTATCGAGATTTTTTAAATAATTCAGATTTAGTATTCTGCGATGGATTTGGTGTATTAGTTGGGGCTAAGCTACTTGGTTACTCTGTTGAATCTGGAAACCGCATGACCTGTCCAGACTACATAGAAGATTTGGCATTAGCTTGTGAACAACAAGATGTTTCCCTATTTTTGGTTGCAGGTAAACCAGGTGTAGTAGATACAACAATTACTAAGTTAACAGCGATCGCACCTAAGTTGCGGATACGGGGACATCATGGTTATTTTGAGAAAGCTGGTACGGAAAACGATCTTGTTATCCAAAAGATTAATGAATTTAAGCCGGGAATTCTGTATGTAGGTTTTGGCATGCCATTGCAGGAACGTTGGATTTTGGACAACATAGAGCGAATAGATGCTCGTGTGTTTTTACCTCTAGGCGCATGTCTTGATTTTTACACTGATACTGTGTATAGAGGTCCGCGTTGGATGACTGATCATGGATTAGAATGGTTGACGCGATTGGTAATTGAACCGCAACGCCTATGGGAACGCTATATGGTCGGTAATCCATTATTCTTCTACCGTCTATTTAAACAGCGGATTACTAAAGGGGTAAAAACCAAACTGTAAGGCATAACTAGTTAAGGATTATTGGATCTGGCACAAATATTTTTGTTTACCTCGTACTTGATTGATACATACTCAGAAACTTAATACAAGAATTTAAAAATTGTGCGAATTGATTGGATAGCTGAGCTATTTAACGTAGCTCTAGAGATTTAGTACATATAAAGTTAAATTTGAATTCAGTATTAGGTAATTAAAGGAGGAATAGAGAATGAGGGTCTTGATTTCTGCCTACGCTTGTGAGCCAGAGCGCGGTTCAGAACCTGGAAATGGCTGGAACTGGGCATGGCACCTTGCTGAGTTAGGCCATGAGGTTTGGGTACTAACTCGTCCGTGTGGTCAAAAGGCGATTGAGCAGGTATTAGCATCTCAGCCAATGCCCAACCTAAACCTCGTATATGTTGATGAACCCACTTGGCTCAAGCGACGTATCAAAGGTCAAATAGCAATTTTTACACAATACTTTATATGGCAAAAGCAGGCATATAGTGTTGCTTTACAACTTGATAAGGAATGTGGGTTTGAGCTTGTGCATCACGTCACTTTGGCTAGCATAACCGGTGGCACTTGGCTTTGGCGTTTGAATAAGCCTTTTGTCTTTGGACCAGTTGGTGGAGGACATATAGCCCCATCGGCCTTTAAGAAGTACTTTGTAGGGCGGTGGCGTATAGAAGCATTACGCTCTTTTGCAGTCAAATGGGTGGTGCCATTTAACCCTTCTTCACGTAGGACGCTAAGTCGGGCTGACTTAGTTCTAGTTACGAATCATGACACTTTAGACCTTGCCCAACGCCTAGGTGCGCGCCGTGTTGAATTTTTTCTCGATACTAGTTTGCCCCAAGACTACTTCCCTCAGGAGGCTCCAACTAGGTCAAATTTACAGGAGTTACAGGTACTTTGGGTTGGTAGCGTGTATGCAAGAAAAGCATTGCCTCTCACCCTTGAGGCTCTAGGAAGGGTTAACCCTCTAATACCTTTTAGATTGACGATCTTAGGCGGCGGTCATCTGAGCAAATACGTACCTAGCTGGGTCAAGGAATTTGGATTAGAAGGCAAGGTTGATTATCGTGGTCGTGTTCCTTGGAGAGAAGTCAAAGATGCCTATTTAGACAACGATGTATTTCTCTTCACTAGCTTACGCGATTCTTTTGGTTCACAATTACTTGAGGCAATGAGTCAAGGTCTACCACTAATTACCTTAGATCATCATGGAGCAAGAGATTTCATACCTGCTGGTGCTGGTATTAAAGTTCCTGTGATAAATCCAACTGAGACGGCCAATGCGCTAGCTCAGGCAGTTGAATATATGTTCAAAAATCCCCAAGAACGTTTGCAAATGGGTAAAATTGGTTATGAGTTCGCCAAAACCCATACCTGGAAGCAGAAAGCGCTAAAAATGAATGAGTATTATAAGGAACTTGGACTCCAAGATACTAAGAGTATACAGAACAAAAATACTAGTCTTAAGATGTAAGAATGAAAGGTTTTAATTATAATACTTCTAACTAAACTCATTATTGACTACAAAGATTGGCAACTCAACGCCGGTTTTGTTCCTCTAAAAAATTAGAAGTACTAGTAGATGGAATTATAGTTATGAAAATTTTTGATCAGGCAAGTCTGATCAAAATAAAATTACATAAGGCAAAGTTATAACAATTAACAGAAGTATATAATGGGAGCTGTATAATCCGCCAAAAAGACTATAGTTAGCAATGTGAAGTTAAGGTAATAAACCTTGGCTATGAGCTATCTTGGTAATAAAAATATAAAGTTTACGTAGCAGGCAAAAAAATTAGTGCATTAGGTATCTTTTTTAACTGAATCCAAAACTTTTATCCTGAAGTACGACCCTTAAAAGCTATGAATCAACAATTCCAAGAAAAAATTGCACCTGTTTTTATCGTAGGTACAGGCAGGTCAGGTTCTACCTTGCTAAGAGCTATATTAAATGCCAGCAACCAAATTCATATTCCTTACGAGAGTGAATTTATCGCGAGGGTGTATCCGTACTATCACGACAAAACGCACTTCAACGAAGATGATTACCGACAAATCGCTAGATTTTTTATAAATACATCCGAGAAGAATGGATGGGGGATGAAAAGGGAATATTTAACTTTATGTTTGAAGGAACGTGCTCCTCAGAGTCTTGCTGATATTAATTCTACAATTTATGAGGCGTACCTTAAACTACAAGGATTAGAAAATTTACGATGGGGCATCAAGACCCCTTTCTTAGTTGCCCATATTGATCGAATTTTTGCAGTGTTTCCACAAGCAAAGATAATTCACCTTGTACGGGACGGCAGAGACGTTTATTTATCTTATAGAAAAGTTCATGAAAATGACAAGATAGAAGAAAAAGATAAATTTGGTCCAAAAGGTGCTGTTACAACTGCACTATACTGGATTGATGGTCTTCGACGTATCGAAGAGCTTCACGATGGTCAAGTATATGAGTTGCAATATGAAAACTTATTAAATCACCCAGACGCAGAAATCAAAATGCTTTGTGCATTTTTGGACATTGATTATAACAGTTCAATGTATGAAAACTATCAGGAATCGGATAGCAATAAAAACCTCCTCTTAGAAAAACATAAACAAACCATTCATGCAAAGATAGAAAGTAGATTCGATCCAACAAATATGAAGAAATACTTATCTAATATGTCGAAACTCGACCGATTTATTTTTGAATTGATAGGTGTTCCTTATTTAAATAAATACCACTACCCGATTGAGTTTCAGGTTTTGGATACCATTTTTTTGAAACCTATAAGAGGATTCCTATATTTTGGTGCTAGACAGTTAAATAACTGGCGTTACCGTAACCGCGATGTCCAGGTTTATAAGAAGGTTTTTCCTCAAAAAAGTGGCTTTAGAGTTCCTACGGTAAAAGTAAAAATTCGGCGGCTATTTACCCTAACATACTCCTGATAATGCTCAAGGAGATTTAGTAATTGGGGATAAGTGTAGAGAAATTTGTTCAAAAAGCTTGCAAGGGTGAATATGTCTTAGAACCATTCACCAGTGGAGTCATGTACCAAAGCTCCACTCTATTGTCTTTGTGTCAATGCGTAAGTCCTGTTCAATATCGCATCATTGCTGGGCATCAAGATTAATTGTTATAGTTGGCTCTCTAAAGTATGACCTGGGGGAAAATTGTACAATAGTTCGATAGAGAGCAAACCAACTCTAAATTCAAGGAGAACTTAGCCTGAAAATCAATCAATCGCCCTTGGGATCAAGCTCCTATGTACTAATATTTAACATGAATAATTGTAAGGCAATTTACTATTAGTCTAAAAACCTGTAGTTTATATTATTTATAAGACCTACCAAAATTTCAAGTATCGAGCTGCAGCAGACCGAAGCGGAGCTTTCTTGCTCCGCAATTTGAGAATTTTTCTCAAAATAAGGCATTCCAGGTTTAAGACTACCAATAGTCGTATCACTTCAATTACATCAGGAGACCCAGGATGAATAGCAGACTTAGCTGGCAACAATTCAAGGTTCTTTTGTTTGTTGCAACACTCTTTGCATCTCTTTTGGCTTTTCCAGGTGTGGCTTCTAAGGGTCTTTTGTTTGTGCAAAACCTCTTTGCACTTCCTCTAGTTGCAAACGGTAAGGATTCTACCAACACCAGCACTGCTAATATTAAGGACACCAACTACCCGATTCCCAGTGGCGCTTATTTTTGTGTCTCTCCAAATGGAAAGGACACTAATTCTGGTAAGAACCCAGCTTCGCCTTGGCCGATTGCAAAGCCCTTAAATCAGCTCCAAGTGGGGCAACAATTGTTTTCCGGGGCGAGACTTACCGTAAAATTAAAGGTGCTATTGATAAGAAATTAACACTGCAACCATATCCCATGAAAAAGCTGGCTTAAGGGTAGTGTTGTAGTTACGGACTGGCTAAGTGACGATGGCATCTGGTATAAAGATCACTGACTTACTCTTTTCCTCTCAATGTAAGTAGCAAATACATTAACCCAAAGTATCCGTTGGCAGGCTACCCGTGACATGGTTTACATAAACGATGTTGCCCTCAAGCAAGTTGGGGAGCAAAGCTGAAGTGGTGCCCGGGAACGTTTTATATCGACTCTACTAACAAGCAACTTTATATTGGAGACAAGCCAGAGGGCAAAACCGTAGAAGCCACCGTGGTGAACCAAGCCTTTACAATAAGAAATACTGGTTCGTCCGGTTCTTCTAATACGGTTATACGCGGGCTTGGGTTTGCACACTACGCGGACCAAGCGCTCAGTGTAGAACGCATCGGGTGATGCTTGAAAAAATACCTTTGTCTGGAATGGGGTACACGGGATTAGAATTCAGGAGAGAGTCGTGGGAAAAAAGGCATTGCCACTGATGCCAGTGTGCGCGACAATACCTTTAGCTACAACGTGACGCAATGCACTTTGGGGGGTCAGGCGCACCGTATGTTGTTTGAAGGGAATACGATCAGTTACAACAATGTTGAGCGCTTCGCTAAAACATGGGATGCGGCTGGAATCAAAGTCATCCGGACTGATGGGTTGATTTGGCGTAATAATATCGTCGAAAACAACTTCGCCACTGAATGTGGATTGACGTATCAAGCTCGGATGCTACAGTTATCAATAATACCGTTCGATATAATGAAGGTCTTGGCATTCAATTTGAACTCTCAAACAAAGCGACCATCGCTTGTAATGTAGTAGAGCATAATAATACGGGTATTGTGCTTGCAGATTCTTCTAATGCTCAGGTATACAATAATAAGCTGTCAAATAATAAAAAGCACCCGTAGTTAAAGACTCAAAACGCAAAAACACTAATACTAATGAGATTGCCAAAGGTATTACGTGGATTTCGCGTAGCAATGTAGTCAAAGACAACATTACCTCAAACACTAATAACGGTGACCTATTGAAGACTGGCAACTGTGAAACCAAGGATAATTAATTGGGCGTTGCATAATAGAGGTATGAATGGAGGAAGCGTCAATGCAATGTCCAGAGTGCCAATCAACGCATATCCGCAAGAATGGAATCAAGCGAGGTAAACAAAACCACATTTGTGTAGATTGTGGGCGACAATTCGTTGAACGTGATGAGACATCGAGAGGCTACAGCGATGAAGTCAAGAGAATGCTTGAAAATGTACGTCAATGGCATGGGTTTTCGTGGAATTGAACGGGTTAAAGGGTGCATCACACTACCGTAATTTACTGGGTCAAGCAAGTAGGAAAAATCTCCCCGATGCCTACGCTCCAGAAATGATTCCCGAAGTCGGAGAACTGGATGAATTGGAACCTTCGTTGGCTCGAAAAAAACAAAATCTGGCTCTGGACGGCAGTAAATCACTTCAGTTCGGAATTTTAGGTTGGGTGTTAGGCGACCATAGTGCAAAAACTTTTGAGCCACTATGGGCAATTGTGAGACCATGGCAATGTTACTTCTATGTTACGGATGGATGGTCTGTTTATCCTGGCTTTATTCCAGCGGGAGATCAGATTGTGAGCAAGACTTACATGACGCGGGTTGAGAGTGAAAACACAAGGTTGAGACACTATCTTGCTCGGCTACATCCTGAAGACCCTTTGCTATTCCAAGTCAGAGCAGATACTGAAGGCACTCAATCCGATTGTTACTTCACTATCTCAAATTCTGGGATGTCCCTGTTCCTCATTGATTCATACTTTCATTCAGCAACGCCATTAATTGTTGATGACTCCTGCTAAGTGCAACACTTACTAGTGCAAGTCTTTCAGTAGACTACAAAGCATGATCAGATGGCTGCTATTCTTATGAGCTTGAAGAAGCCTCGTTTCATTCAGGAATTGAAAAGATCTCGACCAAAAAGGGACTGTACCAAGTCAGATTTTAAAGGTAATTTTTATATCTGGGAAGAAAGTCATTGGGTAGTCCTACAGAAGTAATAATTTATTGTAAGCGTGAACAAAGTACCAGATTGCGCCGTGGGTTCTCTAGAGATTTCGAGAACGACAATGTTTTTCGTACTAACCGAGAAACACGCTGCCGCAAGGTGTTGTTGGATCGTTCAACATAGTTGGTCTTGCCCGTTTCTTTGCCCACTGCCCGATGTCGCGGTGAAGGCAATACTGCCGCATATGCGGTCAAAAATCGGTGTAAGCAATGGCACATTGGCGATACACCGCTGGTAATGACTCCCACAACTTGCGGGCTGATGCCTCATCTCGTGCGCCAATGTAGACCCCAACAACTCCACGAGTGGCCGCATCTAGGGCTAACCACACCCACTGTTTATTACCTTTGTTGTCTACAAACGACAAGGAGGCTTGCTGGGGCTTCCCCAGTAACACTCCGCCATAACTCGTTACACTGAATCGCTAGCCTCCCCTTTTTTCGGCATTACCTCAACTTGACGCGCCACACCTGCATATTTCACATTCACGTAGGTTTGTAGCCATTGTTCAGAAACTTGCACAGTGCTCGTCTATGCCAGCCAGCGAGAGCCGTTCTAGTAATAATCGCTCAATTAATTCCCGTGCCGCTTGGTCAATCACCTTCTTTGTCGGTTGTTCGACAAATTGACGACCACACTCGTGGCAGAGAACTCGTTGTTTGCCCTTCAATTTAAATTTCAGTTTGTAGCGAACCAAATTGTGTAGGGGCTATATAGAACCCATTTGGGATCTCTGGAAAGCTAA
This sequence comes from Chroococcidiopsidaceae cyanobacterium YX2bin18, assembly GCA_030446505.1. Classification (GTDB taxonomy): domain Bacteria; phylum Cyanobacteriota; class Cyanobacteriia; order Cyanobacteriales; family Chroococcidiopsidaceae; genus JAHHHE01. Next base: position 44,388 of record JAUJND010000027.1, read on the forward strand.
GAGCAGGAGGAAACGTTGTACGCTAGTCAATGCCATACTCCAGTAGCCTCAGTGACAAAGTGGGAAATCATTGAGCCATTGTTGCCCAACAAGAAGAAGACCAGACCGCCTCGTTGGAGCAAACGGCAAATCCAAGAGCGGCATCTTCTATCAACTGAAGAATGGTTGCAATTGGTGCGATTTGCCGAAAGACTTGCCGCCTTACTCCACCGTCTTCTGGCATTACAAACAATGGCGCTCCGATGGTGTACTAGAGAGCATCCAATCCAATCTGCATGAACAAGCCCGACAACAAGTAAAAAAAAACAAAAGTGGACTCGCTTACTCATCCTCGACTTCGGTTGCGGTGAAAAACACCTGCAATGCCAGTGTTGAATCGAAAGGGTTTTGTCATTACAAATGCACAAATGGCATCAAGCGGCATCTTGCCATCGATACCTTGGGGCTGCCTTTTTTTACACATTGCACTCCTGCAAATGTTTCTGACGACCAAGGGTTGATTGAGATGTTAAGCTGCAACCTTGACTACTTTCGTGCTAAACCAGTCAATATCCCAAAGATTACCATTTTGCTTGACCACGGATATCATCCTGACAAGCTTATCCAAGCCTTGCAACAAGTCTATCCTCAGATTATGACGAAGATTCGCTTTGAACTGGCACCCAAGCCAACGAAAGCGGAAAAAGCAAGACAAGGGAAAACCGGATTTTTTCCAGTGGCGGCTCGGTGGCTGGTTGAACGGTCAAACGCTTGGATGGAGCGTTGTAAGAGCTTGGTTAAGAACTTTGAAAGAACACTCAGCCATGCCACAGTCAAGCTCAATCTTTGTTTCATCCGACTGATGCTCAAAAGGCTAACGAGTGCCTAGATCCCAAATGGGTTCTATAGTCAGCTTTGACTTTTAACTCTGCTGCTAGCCAAATTTGTACTTCTCTATAACTTGCAAACGCTTTTGGGTTTTCAGCATCGGGAATGATTATTGGTTGACCAGAGCTTTTTGCTATTTCAACATTGAGTTGAGCTAACACTCTGATTAGCTTACGTAACCCAGTGACAACTACAGATTACGTAATCAACAAAGTATAAGTAGAAACTCTGAAACCAGAAGAAACACTGGGGGAATTACCCGGATTGAACTTATTAGAATTAGAGAAAAAGTAGTAATTATACAGGGGATGACTGTGTAGTTTGGTGGTTAGAATCAACACAGTTAAAGCAACTACTGCCTTTGTTATCGTAATTCTAATCGCACCACTAGCCCTAATTTAACTAGTGAGTCTTGAAAGAATTTATACACTCTGATGTCACTTTTGAACCTTCAGTACTGTCAGTGCAGAAGGCTAACTAAATTGTCGTGGGTAGATGACAACAAATAAGTAACTTCGGATTAACAACACAACTCTCTCAACACTTGTATTACATCACGGAAAATGATCATGAAAAGCACAATAAACTTACAAAAACTTAAAGGTCTTTTACTTGCCAATGGTCTGTTAGCAGTAGTTTTAGCTGCTCCAGGTATAGCTGTTGCTGCTGGTACTGGGACTGCTAGTGTTGATGATATTAAAGATACTAACTACTCAGTTCCCGCAGGAGCCATATTCGTAGCTCCAGATGGTAAGGACAGCAATACTGGCAAAAGCTACGACTCACCTTTATCGGTTAATAAAGCGATCGCCTCAGCCCCAAGTGGAGCAACAATTGTCTTTAAAGGTGGTGTCTACCGTAATGTAGACACTGGTATCTCCAAAAAGCTGACGTTGCAAGCATATCCGCGTGAAAAACCTTTACTCAAGGGAAGTATTGAGGTCACAGGTTGGGCTGCTGAGGGTAATATCTGGCGCAAAGATGGCTGGATGTACTCTTTCACTCCAAATATGGATAGTGAAAACATTGATCCAAACTACCCAATGGCAGGCTACCGCGACATGGTTTATGTCAACGGTGTTTCCCTTAAACAAGTAGCAAGCAAAGCTGAGGTCACGTCTGGAACATTTTACCTCGACTCCGCCAATCGGCAACTCTACATTGGAGATAATCCAACAGCTAAGGTGGTGGAAGCTACAGCGCTGTTATCATCCCTTAGAATGTCAAAAAACGCCTCGTCAGATCCATCAAATACAATTATCCGAGGACTGGGTTTTGCTCACTACGCTGATAGGGCTATCACCGTAGGAGCACCAAATATAACGTTTGAAAACAATACCTTTGTGTGGAATGGGCAGAATGGAGTTTGGTTATTCGGCGGCAGCGATCATATATTGCGCGGCAATATCTTCAGTTACAACGGTCGTAACGGGGTTTCCGGGGGTAATATGGATCGCATATTGGTGGAAGAAAATACATTCAGTTACAACAATGTTGAGCGCTTTAACACAAAGTGGGACGCAGCTGGAATTAAAATCGCTCGGACAGACGGGTTAATCTTTCGCAATAATATCGTCGAAAACAACTTTTCTACTGGAATGTGGATGGATATATCAAGTTCAAATGCCACAGTTGTCAATAATACCGTTCGACATAACGAAGAGCTTGGTATCTTTTTTGAACTCTCGCATAAAGCAATCATTGCTGGTAATGTAGCGCATCACAATAACGTGGGCATTATAATCGCAGACTCTTCTAATGCTCGCGTGTACAACAATACATTGTCGCTGAACAACCAGCAGATTCTAGTTAAGGATTCAATTCGTGAAAACACTAATCTTGAGGAAAAGGCTGCCGGAATTACCTGGATAACTAGTAATAATGTTATCAAAAATAACATCCTCTCGGATGCTGAAGATACCGCAATCAATGCCTCAGGCTGCCGACCGTCAGCATTAATGATTGCTAATAGTGATTACAACGCTTATTATCGCCCTTTATCTAATGTGCAACCAATTCTAAGCAAATGGTCGCTGAGTTCAAGCCAATGCTTAGTAAAGTATCTTTCCCTTACAATTTTCAACTCAGCAACCGGCTTTGAGCAGAGGGGGCTTTCCGTTGATAATGTTGCAATCAATCCGTTCTTCGTTGATGAAGTAAATGGAGATTATCGCCTCAAGTCAGGTAGTTCTGCAATTGGACGCGGCGAAATGTTGCCAGCAGATATTGCAAGCGCCATTAGAGTTGCTCCAGGAGTACCAGTAGATCTAGGAGCGCTTCAGTCTAAAGTAGTTTTGGTTCAATAATCTGGTACTACCCTGCATCTCTAATTAATCGTGAGCTATAGCTTCATCTCTAACAGTAGACAAAACTTAAGTTTTCAGGCTGCATAAGAAAGCTTACGGATTTTCGCTAGTACCACTTGATATTTCAGGTGATGCAGGACTTAATAGAGCAAGATTATTACTGCCTTACCTTTACCTTTAACATAAAGTAAGGCAGCATATTTACTAATATATTAGTTCTTGATTGATTCAAGTTCAAGGCAATAATACTTAAAACCAAAGGTCATAAAACTCAACCGCTTTACAGCAAATGATTATGTAATTTCATTCATTGCCGATTAAAAATGCTTGTACTAACAAATCTAACTGAAAATAACACGCTCAGTTTCAAAACACATCTGTACCAGCACAAACAAAATAGAGGTATAGCAATCCCAAATAATTTATAAGAATTTCTAATATTCAAACAGTTTAGGAAAGTGAAAGGTTTGATAGTGGGTAGCAAACTCGAAGAGTGTCTTGACAGTGTTAAACGACTGGCACAGATGATAGAACTCCCGAATCAGTCGTTTAGCAGCTAACCAAATGTCTTCGATAGGATGAGCGTTCAAGAGCGTTAGGAGGGAGCCGGATACAGGCGATTAGCCAATCACTAGGTCCACGCTGTGCATTAACTATTGCCAAATAAGCTCTGAGTTCAGTAGAGCTGCTTTGAAAATAGACGACAATCTCGGTAATGAGATGGCAGCACTAGTAACAAGTAGAACTAGATACCCCACGCGATCGACTTTATTATGCAATATTTAGAGCAACTCCTGTTCGGTACGTTAAGTTGTGCTATTGAGATGCCTGTCGCCTATTCTAAAGACCTCCGCACCCGTGTGATTGCCACTTGGGAAGCGAAACAAGAATCGCAACGTCAACTCGCGGAGCGCTTAAAGTGAGTTTGAGCTATGTCCAACGGGTACTCCGTTGCTACCGTCAGACAGGACAGACTGAGGCACTACTCACGTGGAGCAACTTTACAGACGAAGATTTCGCACGCTCATTTGGATGTAGTGCAAAGCCTCGCTGACCAACAAAATGATGCCCTGTTGAAAGAGCTATCCGAGCGTTTTACGGAGCGTGACAGGGGATTGCGTGTGAGTGTACCAACGATGCACCGTGCCTGGCAATGATTACGGTTGCGCCACAAAAAATGCTATATGCCAGTGAGCAAGAAACACCACGGTACAACAGATACGCCACGAGTTTCGCCGCTTACGCTTGAATGGGTAGACGCGTGAAATTTGGTATTTGTTGATCAGGCAGGAGTCAACTCGGTCTGAGTCGATTGTATGGTCGAGCCGTAGGTGGAGAACGAGTAACGGACAGCACGCCTCGCAGCACGGGACAAAACATCTCGGTTCTGGGGGCGTTGAGCATTGAGGGCTTAATTGCCATGATGACGATCACTGGCAGCGTAGAACACCCCTGTTTTCCTGACCTACGTCACTCAAATTTTAGTGCGCCAATTGTGGGACGGGGGCGGTCGTGGTAATGGATAACCTGAAAGTGCATTATGCCGCTAGGGTGCAGGCTGAAATTGCAGCCGTGGGAGCAAAGGTTATGTTTCTGCCACCCTATTCTCCCGATCTTTCCTCGATTGAATTATGTTGGTCAAAGCTCAAGCAATTCTTGCGCTCAGTAGCTCGTAGTATTGAAGCAATTGACCAAGCCATCACTGATGTCATGGTTTACATTACCGAAGACAATGCCATCGACTGGTCTAGTCACTGTCAGCTATTCATTTAAAAATTGCTGTAAACCTAGCGCCTTTAAACGCAGATGTGGTGTGCATCGATAGACATTCGAGCAGATGGTTAGACTGCTGCTGCGTGTGCCATCCAGATCGCCGCGGTAAAATCCGTCGATTGGTTCTTTGGCAAAGCCGCCGTATGCACCTGGGTTTCACACCCAGGTGCATACGGCGGTTTCAAGCTGCATCTAGTGGTCAACGACCGTGGGGAACTGCTCAACATCATCTTGTACCCCTGGTAATACAGACGATCGCCGACCCGTACTCAACTTGCTACAAAAGCTCCTCGGTAAAGTCTTTGCTGACCGAGGCTACATCTCTCAAAAGCTGGCTACCCAACTCCTACACAGCTATGGTATCGAGTTAGTCACGTTGCGCTAGTCGCAATATGAAGAATCGCTCTTTTGCGATGGGCAGATCAACTACTGCTGCGTAAACGTGCCATCATCGAGTCCATCATTGACCAACTCAAGAACATTTCTCAGATTGAACATTCTCGCCATCGCAGTTCCATAAATTTCCTGGTCAACCTCGTGGGCGGCTTGATTGCTTATTGTCATCGGCCAAGAAGCCTTCCCTTTGCATCGACCCTGCTTTGCCTCATGCTGCTTAACCCGAACTCACGTTACCTAAGCAGTTATGCTTGGCGGACAAAGGCTATCAGGGCTTTGCCAAGTTGCATCCCCATAGTTGTACTCCAACCAAGCAGCGGCGCCAAACTCAGCTTCAACACGCAGAGCGACAGCACAATTGCCTACTGGCAAGGTTATGGGTTGTGGCGGAACACGTCAATTACAAGTTGAAGATTTTCCGCATTCTTGCAGAGCGTTATCGCAATCGCCGACGACGTTTTGGCTTACGGTTCAACCTTATTGCTGCGATTGTCAACTTTGAACTTGCCCTTTCTTCTTGATTCACGCAAGAGGTCTATTGGAGCGATGATGGCTCACGCCATCCCAAATCACTACGTAACCCAGTGAAAACTACAGATTACGTAGTCAACAAAATATAGTAGAAACTCTGAAACCAGAAGAAACACTGGGGGAATTGCCGGATTGAACTTATTAGAATTGGAGAAAAAGTAGTAATTATACAGGGGACTGTGTGTAGTTTTGGTGGTTAGAATCAACACAGTTAAAGCAGCTACCTTTGTTATCGTGATTCTAATCGCACCACTAGCCCTAATTTAACTAGTGAGTCTTGAAAGAATTTATACACTCTGATGTCACTTTTGAACCTTCAGTACTGTCAGTGCAGAAGGCTAACTAAATTGTCGTGGGTAGATGACAACAAATAAGTAACTTCGGATTAACAACACAACTCTCTCAACACTTGTATTACATCACGGAAAATGATCATGAAAAGCACAATAAACTTACAAAAACTTAAAGGTCTTTTACTTGCCAACGGATTGTTAGCACTAGTTTTAGCTGCTCGAATATAGCTGCTGCTGGTGCTGGGACTGCTAGTGTTGATGATATTAAAGATACTAACTACTCAGTTCCCGCAGGAGCCATATTCGTAGCTCCAGATGGTAAGGACACGAATACTGCGTGTTACGACTCACCTTTATCGGTTAAAAAAAGCGATCGCCTCAGCCCCAAAGTGGAGCAACAATTGTCTTTAAAGGTGGTGTCTACCGTACTGGGGATACTGGTATCAACAAAAGCTGACGTTGCAGGCATTCCGCATGAAAACCTTTACTGAAGGAAGTATTGAGGTTACAGGTTGGGCTGCTGAGGGTAATATATGGCAAAGATGGCTGGAACTACTTCTTCTAGTAAGACTTTAGGCAGTGAATATATTGACCCAGCTTACCCAATGGCAGGCAAGCTTGACATGGTTTATGTCGACAGTGTTTCCCTTAAACAAGTAGCAAGCAAAGCTAAAGTAGCCCCTGGAACGTTTTACGTTGACTCAACCAATAATAAACTCTACATTGGAAACAATCCGGCGAGCAAGACGGTGGAATCTACGGTGTTACCCGATGCTTTTGCAATATGGAAAACTGGTTCATACGACCATCTAACACAGTTATTCGTGGACTAGGTTTGCCCATTATGCCCAATCTGCGTTTTCCGTAGGAGCATCAAATATAACGTTTGAGAACAACACCTTTGTGTGGAATGGCGAGGAGGGAGTTAAATTTGGTAGTAATGCTTATGGCGAAGGTTCTGATGCTAAAGTATGCGGCAATATCTTCAGCTACAACGGGCGCAGGGGTTTCGGCGGTGCATCAGACCGGATATTGATAGAAGGAAATAGAATTAGTTACAACAATATTGAGCACTTTTCCACAAAGTGGGATGCTGCGGGTGTCAAATTTATTCGCACAGACGGGTTAAACTTTCGTAACAATATTGTCGAAAACAACTTTTCTACTGGAATGTGGATGGATGTCTCGACTTCAAATGCTACAGTCGTCAATAATACCGTTCGACATAACGAAGGTCTTGGTATCTTTTTTGAACTCTCGCATAAAGCAATCATTGCCGGCAATGTAGCGCATCATAATAATGTGGGCATTCTTATTGCAGATTCTTCTAATGCTCGCGTCTACAACAACACACTATCACAAAATAAACAGCAGATTCTAGTTAAGGATTCAAGTCGTAGAAACGCTAAGCTTGAAGAGAAGGCTGCCGGAATTACCTGGATCGCTAGCAATAATGTGATTAAAAATAACATCCTCTCGGATGCTGAAGATACGGCAATTAATGCCTCAGGCTGCCAACCCTCAGCGTCAATGATGGATAATATCGATTACAATGCTTACTACAATAAGTCTTCCAGCAGGATGTTCAAATGGTCATTGGGAAGAAGTAAGTGCTTGGTAACATACTCTTCTGTTGACACTTTCAGTTCAGCAACTGGCTTTGAGCAGCATGGGCTTTTCGGTGGTACTGGCGCAATTAATCCGTACTTCGTTGATGAGGCAAGTGGAGATTATCGCCTCAAGCCGGGCAGTCAGGCGATTAATCGTGGTCAAGCACTGCCACAAGATATCGCTAGTGCTCTTGGCTGGAGATCTGGAAGAGCAGTAGATTTTGGGGCGCTCCAGAAGGAATTTTAGCACAATAAAGGGAGGGTTATTTATTGCAGTTTTAACTAATTTATCAAACAACGCCTTATCTTACCAAGATTATTATCGCCTTACATCTCTTTTAGGGAGGAGTAGGGCGATACATTTATGAAACACAACCAATATTTATCTAAGCGGCGTTGCAAAGGAGAAAATGATGTTATGGACTCTAGTGACGATGTTAAGGAACCTTGTCTCAAAACGTCGCTCAATGGTATGTGGAATTTTCAGGTATTGAATGGGTAACGGGGATACGCCACAATAGTTTGATTAACTGGGTTCGGCTTACCAAAGTTGCTATCCCAGAGGGAAATTACGAGATTTCAGAAAGGCATCAATTGAATTTAACTATTTAGTTAGGGATTTCTATTAGTGAGATTTGGTCGTTGTTGTTAGTGCGATCGCTCTTTTAGCTAAGATGGGCGATTATCGCCTGGAAAAATAGAAGTGCTAAGTTAGGGCTACTCCTAGTTGAGTTAAGATATCTATCCATCAGCGTTTCAAACAATCAGTTTTCAACGGGTGAAATCCTGCTGACGCGTGAGGAGCAAGTGCAGCGCTTGCCCGTTCGGGCAACCCTCTTGGGGCATCGTGCTTGTTAACTACCAAACTCAAGAATTAGATAGTGATCCAGATATGCTTTAGCCTTGGGGTAATTACTTTTAGCAGCGACGCGTAGGCAAAGCCATCGCCTAAACCAATATCTTGACCCCAGCAAATCTACCTATTTACTGAATCATCGCCATCAAACAAAGCTGGGAATTCTACACACTTCTTAATAATGCAGCGGAAAGAACTCAAAACGTTTTAATCTAAAAGCTGACCGGGTTAATTCTGGGCAATTGTTGCCTCAAGGTAGCACACATAAGAGTTTATTTCTGGAAAGAGGATAAAAACACTGATGTGCAGGTCCTAAAGTAACCCAAAGTGACTTCATTAGAACCCTGGTCAGGCTTAACACATAAACGATTTATGATGGGAGCTTTAGAAATTTAATGAGTGTTAAAGCAAGTGGTGGAAGCTCAGTTGCCCGTCCGCAACTATATCAAACACTAGCAGTCGCAACGATTAACCAAGCGGAACAGCAAGACCGCTTTCCAGAGCGCGGCGAACTGAACGAACTAGCTAGCTATTTTGCATCTGGTACAAAGCGGTTAGAAATTGCCGATACCCTGACCAAAAACTCAGGAGTTATCGTGTCTCGCGCCGCCAACCGCATTTTTGTGGGTGGTTCTCCAATGGCTTTTCTAGAGCAGCCTAGGGAAGCTGAGATGGCAATGGCAGGTGTCAAAGATGACGTTAAAGAAGCAATGAAACTGGGAAACGTAACTTATGTGGAAAGTCGTGGTGGCGGCTTTTTAGAGGGGTTGCGATCGCTCTTTAGTGCTTCACCTAGCGGTCCCACACCTCCTGGCTTCAGACCAATTAACGTTGCCCGCTATGGTCCTAGCAACATGCAGAAGTCGCTGCGAGACCTGAGTTGGTTCTTGCGCTATGTCACTTATGCGATCGTTGCTGGCGACCCTAACATCATCTCAGTCAACACGCGGGGTCTGCGGGAAATTATCGAAAATGCTTGCTCTGGTGAGGCGACAATTGTTGCCATGCAAGAAATGCGGCAAGCAGCACTTTCATACTTCCGCAAGGATACCGAGGCGACAGAGATTGTTAGTCAGTACATGGATGTTCTGATTAGCGAATTCAAAGCTCCTACTCCCTCAAATAAAGTGCGGCAACGTCCCTCTGGAGATACGCAAGGGCTAGAACTACCTCAAATTTACTCCATTGCAGCAGAACGGCGATCTAAGTATGCCATGAAGCCTGGGCTATCAGGAGGGGAGAAGCAAGAAGTAATCAAAGCAGCCTATCGGCAAATCTTTGAGCGCGACATCACCCGTGCTTATAGCCAGTCGATATCGTATTTAGAATCCCAGGTGAAAAACGGCGACATCTCAATGAAGGAGTTTGCCCGTCGCTTAGGGAAATCTCCGCTGTATCGCAAACAGTTCTACGAGCCATTTATCAATAGTCGCGTCGTTGAACTCGCCTTCCGCCCCTGTTTGGGTCGGGGTCCTTCAAGCCGCAAAGAAGTCCAAGATTACTTCTCTATCGTTTCCGATGGCGGTCTATCAGCGCTTGTAGATGCTCTAGTCGATTCTTCAGAATACTCTGACTACTTTGGCGAAGAAACGGTACGTATTTGCGGGGACTGGGTCAAGAAGCTCAAGAATGCCGCAACTGGGGCGCACAGCAAGATTTATTGAACTACAGTGCGCCGTTCCGCAAAGTGCCTCAGTTCATCACGCTGTTTGCTGACTACGAACGACCCTTGCCAGATCAACACCCTTATGGTTCTGGCAACGATCCTTTGGAAATTCAATTTGGAGCAATTTTTCCCAAAGAAAACAGTAACCCTAGTACTCGACCCGCTCCTTTTGGTAAGGATACCAAGCGCATCCTCATTCACCAAGGTCCACCAACAAAAATCAAAACAGCAATCCCCAGGCACGGGGGAGTTTCCCGGTTCCTTGGGTCCAAAGACTTTCCGCTTAGATCAAATTCCTAGCTTCAGTGGCGGTAGAAATAAGTCTGCCCAGGGAGCCAGTGTTAAATTCTCGGAAAGCTCAACTCAGGCAGTGATTAAAGCGGCATACCTCCAAGTATTTGGGCGGGATGTCTACGAAGGTCAGCGCCTGAAGGTAGCGGAAATTAAGCTGGAAAACGGCGAAATTCCGGTGCGGGAGTTTATTCGCCAGTTAGCCAAGTCAGATTTATTCCGCAGTTTGTACTGGACACGGCTATACGTTACCAAGGCGGTTGAGTATATCCACAGACGGTTGTTAGGTCGTCCGACTTATGGACGGCAAGAAATCAATCGCTACTTCGATATCTGTGCCAAGCAAGGCTTTTACGCACTGATTGATGCCTTGATTGATAGCCCAGAGTTCAGTGAAGTGTTTGGTGAAGATACGGTTCCCTATGAGAGGTATCTGACTCCAGCGGGTGTTGCCCTGAGATCACTGCGGGTTGGCAGTATCGCTGAGGATATCGTTAGCACAAACGTTGAGAAATCAGAAACTCCACGCTTTGTCGAGTTGGGTCAAGTCGCGTCAATGCGGATGGAACCGGATATTCAGTTCCGCATTAATCAGGGTGTCAGTAAGCAGCGTGAGCAAACCAGAACCTTTAAGCTCACTGATAATACCGTCAAGACAGAGGTGCAAACCGTCATCCGCGCGCCTATCGCCAGATCTTTGAGCGTGATATTGAACCTTATATTGCCCAGAATGAATTTAGTGCTTTAGAAAGCAAGCTGGGGAATAGTGAGATCAACGTTAAAGAATTTGTTGAAGGCTTGGGGATCTCGAACCTCTACATTAAAGAGTTTTACGCGCCCTACCCGAATACAAAGGTGATTGAGCAGGGTACAAAACACTTCCTGGGTCGTGCTCCTAAAGATCAAGGAGAAATTCGCACGTACAACCAGATCCTCGCTACTCAAGGCATCCGCGGCTTTATCAGTGCGATGGTCAATAGTATGGAATACCTCCAGGTATTTGGCGAAGATACAGTTCCTTACCGTCGCTTCCCGACGCTACTGCGCCGCCAACTTCCCCAACAGTGAGAAGCTATACAACCAGCTGACCAAGCAGAATGATGATTTGGTAGTGCCTAGCTTCAAACCAGTGAAGTCGCGCATGGTGCGCTGAAAAGATGCCGATGACAGGGAAAGCGATCGCGAGATGTATGGCAGCGAAAGCTCGTGATACAGACCGCAGCAAGCCGCTATTCGTTGAATTAGGTCGTTCCTTTAACGATGGTCGTGGACAGTCCGTTGAAGTGGGTGTAGGTACGACACGCCGCAAACCCGCCGGATTTATCGCCTTACCCAAGGAACCAATTCATCTGAAACTAAGTTGGTTATTAATGCCATCTACTGTCAGGTAATGGATATCTTTAGTGGTCAGGTTCCTGACGGATTGCGAATCTCTGAACTGGACAGCAAACTCCGTAATGGGGAAATCTCAGTACGAGAATTTGTCCGTGATCTTGCTAGTTCAGACATCTATCGTCGGCGGTTCTACACGCCTTATCCCAATACTAAGGTGATCGAGTTTTTGTTCCGGCACATACTTGGTCGCGCTCCAGCTACTCAAGGAGAAATTCAGCAGTACAATAAGCTGCTAGCTGACGGAGGACTGAAAGCGGCAGTAGATGAGATGGTGAATACTCCAGAGTATGCTCAATACTTCGGTGAGGATGTTGTACCTTATCGGCGTACCCCTCTCCCAGCAGGCAACTACTTGGGTAGTGTAAAAGCCGCGGCTGATTTAGTAAAGCAGTCTTGGTCTGATATGTCTCCCTCGGCTATTGCCAGAGCTTCAGCCAACGCTAAGCGGTGCTGTGACTAGCTAAACTACAAGTTAAAGTTAATTGCCCTCTAGCTAGCCAGCTAGAGGCTTTTGTTATTGTTAACGGTTGCTTTTTTATTAGTGGCTATAACTTTTATACTAGAGTCGTTTTCGCCAACTTTTTTTAAATTGGTGTGACAATTTCCTACTGTGATCGCTAATAATGAGCAATTAACCCATAGGAGCATTAATTGGTCAAACCAGATTATTTAAAATTGCTGGAAGTCAATGTTATCCGCTTAAGCAGTTGCAGCAACCTTAAGAAGAAGTCTTAGCTTGTGATGACGCACTCAGACACTTTACTGACGCGATCCATTGCTCACAGTATAGGAAAAGGTATTTCATTAGTCATTAGAGTGATGCTCAGTTCTGGCATCTTTGAGCTTAATTACAAGTTCCTCTACTCCAACTTTAACCTCCTCCACTTGCTCCCATAAATCTTCGTCTTGCACTTCAAAATCGATGCTTTCAGAGTTAAGACCTTCGGCTATAAGCGTCAGTTTGTGTGCCTCGGTCTTAAGCTTAGCTGAAAGCTTAGTAACAGATTCTGAAGGACTAGTTTTAGAAAATCGATGGCTTCTTCTTGTGTTTGAAAGTAGCAAGGGTAACCATCACTTGCAGTTGTGTACCAACTACGCTTTAAATTATCAGTGTCACTGTTCCAGGAAATAATTCCTAGCGGTCGTTCATTGAGAAATACCTCATATTCCTTATATCCACTACCATCTAAAGTGCATTCACATCTAATGTTTTGGATTCTTCACTTTGCTGATATGGGGTTTTTGTAATATGATTTAGTCGCTCTAGTTCAGCAATTACTTTAGCAATACTTTGCTTAATACTCTCTATTGAGGTGTAGCAGACAATGTCAGGATTATGAGGTTCTTCATAGGGGTCATCAATTCTGGTGAAAGCTCTAATTTCCCCTGCTCTTGCCATAGCATAAAGCCCCTTGATATCCCTAGCCTCACAAACTTCAAGTGGTGCATTAACGTAAACTTCTATGAAGTTTTCAGTTGTCTTGCGAAGTTCGTCTCTTGCAGCTCGATACGGAGTAATTGCAGCGACAATTACCACCACACCATTGCGGCTGAGTAGATTTGCGACAAAACCAATACGGCGAATGTTAATGTCGCGGTCTTCTCTGCTAAAACCTAAGCCTTTTGAAAGGTTAGTCCTGATTACATCGCCATCTAAAACCTCAACTAGATAACCGTAACCCTTAAGCTTGCGTTCTAGTCCTTTAGCAATCGTAGTTTTGCCTGAACCACTGAGTCCTGTAAGCCACAGTACTATACCTTTACTTTCCATATTTTTGTCATTGATAGTCACTATTTGTGGTTCTGGGCGTAATCGTATAGACCTGTAACATTTCAGCAGAATCCTTACTTTTGGTCGAGCATAGCTATACTTGTCATTAGCATAAACTTAGGATTGGTAGACAAGTATTTCTATTTTTTATTAAAACTTAAAACTCTGCACTTAATGGCATCCGGGGGAATAGAATTATATCCAGAATATGCTCATCGCCGTCATGAACTGCACCAATCGCTCGAAGCCTAAACTTAAAGCTAGTATGGGTAACAGTGCAATAGAGGCGAAAATCTAAATACCATCATCTATCTGCGGAATTTAAGCTTTTACTTTAAATTCTTCGTTCTAATATAGCAATCCTAAGTCACAGGTGAAAGTACCATTGCTGAAGCTGATGCTATGACTAGCATGGATGCTCATTTATCAACAAAGTTTTATCAAGATAAACACTTATTAATCTGCAACGATTGCAACAGAACCTTGATGAAGTAGTGCTAAGTAAACAACTACTCACCACTATTAGGAGCAGAATTAGCAGGCTTGGGAGCCGACTGCGATCGCTGTTGGTAAGTACGTAATGATTGCCGTAAATTAGTTTGACTACGGGGTGTAGCTTGCTGCGAGCGGTGTGGCGTAGCAGTCTCTACACGCTGCCGTCGAGGTGCAACTGTTTGAGTTGAACGCGGCGATATAATTGAAGTATTCTTCGACCGAACTGCTGGTTGAGCAACTGATGTCGTTCTTCTAATTCTCCGAGTTGGGGCGGAGCGTTCAGCCGTTGTCTGAGTAGCTGGTCTTTGAGTTGCATTTGCAGTAGTAGTCCGACGGTTTTTCCGCGCAACTTCTCTTCGTTTTTGACGTTCTTGGAGTTGGCGGTGACGTTCTGAACCTTCTATAGCAAAATCGACTTTAACCAAAACCCCCTGCCGTCCACTAGACGGAGCCTTATATTTTGCCCGTCTTGCACCTCTGAGGGCAGCTTCATCAAGCTCTCGGTTACCACTAGAACGTGCTAGTTGAATATTAGTAGCCTTGCCATCACTACCGATATCAATTCTAAGTTGTGGTTGACCTTCCTCTCCTCGCCGTCGCGCACTCTCAGGATAAAGTGGTTTACAGTTGCTGCGGCAAGCTACACCATCATCACCTGAACCTGTAGCATCACGGTTGCCCCTACGTGCTTCTGAAGAAGTTGTTTGTCTAATATTCCTTGGTCCTGTAGCTACCGTTGAACCACGTCCTGCGCCATTCCCAGTACCAGTGCCACTGCCGGAGCCGCTGCCCGTACCAGTACCACTGCCAGAGCCGCTGCCCGTGCCAGCACCTGTACCGCTACCAGTAGCTGTATCACTACCAGAGCCACTGCCAGTACCTCCTCCAGTAGCAAAGCCACTTCTCCCATTGCCTAAATTGGCAGTACCACTTGTTAGGGGAGTCGCTACTCCAGTAGGTTTGTTTGACGACACTGTGCTATTTGCAGTAATTCCTTGGTTTTCTGTAGAGTTTCTGACCCCTGTTAGTAAATTTCTTAATTTTTCAGTACCTTGCTCCTGATTTTGAAGCGACGTTGAGTTCGGTATAGATGGTTCTGAGCTGGGGGCTGGAATAGGTGAAGGTGTAATAACAGGTTTTGGTTCCGTTGCCACTTTTGGGGGAGGCGTTTGGACTGGTGTTGCTTGGGTTGGCTTAGGTGGCACAATTGGCTGAGGAACCTGAGCTGGTTTTCCCTGTTGGGGTGGCTCCCTTTTCTGTACCGGAGCTTGTGCAATTGGGGTACGCTGTTTTGCAGTAATAATCGATGGCGCAGAGGGAGTGATCGCAGCCACTACTGGAGATTGAACTGAAGCCGTAGATGCATTACTGCGTGGCGAACCACCGCCACGAGAGCCACCACCTGCTGAAATTGAACCGCCTTTACTTCCTGTTCCTAATCCACCTGTTGATTCTTCTTGTTTTAGTTTCAAGTCTTGAACCGGAGGATCGACAATTGCCACTTCAATTGGCTCATCTGC